>NZ_CP030353.1:1442500-1742500 GCF_000876675.2 Novosphingobium sp. P6W | reverse complement strand
CCGCTCGCAGGGCGCCTCGGTGCTGATGTACGATATGGAGCGCGTCGAAGTGCTGCGCGGCCCGCAGGGCACATTGTTCGGCCGCAACGCCACCGTGGGCGCGCTCAGCCTGATCTCAGCCAAGCCCAAGCTGGGCAAATTCGAGGGCAACGTCGAACTGACCGCCGGCAATTACGACCGCTTCGGCGTGCGCGGCGCGATCAACATTCCCGTGACCGATACCCTGGCCTTCCGCGTCGCCTTCGTCAGCGACCGCCACGAAGGCTATGCCGATTTCCAGCCCGCCCCGGACATCGCGGGCATCAACAAGTCGGCCTTCGTCACCACCGGTAAAAAGTATTACGCCGCCGACCAGCAATCAGGCCGCGTCTCGATGCTGTGGCAACCGAGCGACCGGTTCAGCTGGAACCTTTCGGGCGAAGGTTTCCTCGATAACGGCGCGCCGGTGATCGGCCTGCTGCAGACGCCGCGCGCAGGCACCAAGCGCTGGTCGACACTTTCCGACACAGCGCCCGATACCGACCGTTACTCGGTCGCCGCGCGCAGCACCATGAACTACGACCTGACCGACGGCATCCAGCTGAGCTACATCGCCGGCTGGTCGCGCATCGGCGGCAGCACCCGAACCGACGCCGACGCGGGCGCCCTGCCCCCGACCGGACTGGTGGATGCCGACGGCAACGACCTGCCCCTGGGCGCCTTCAACGAAAACCGCACGCTGTCCTCGCGCTATGATTTCCAGAGCCATGAGGTCCAGCTGAAGTCAACCGGCGAACAGGCCATCGACTGGATTTTGGGCGCTTACTACAGCCACGAAAAGAATAAGATCCGCTTCGATATCGACCAGCGCAACGGCTACCGCGACGGCACCTTCAGCTGGGCCGGCAGTTTCATCCAGGCCAACCGCCAGATCGACAGCCGCGCCGCGTTTGGCCAGGCCGTGTGGCACGCCGCCGACTGGCTGCGCGTGACCGGCGGCCTGCGCTATACCTCGGACAAGAAGCAGGACATCGGCGGCCGCAACGTCACGTTCTCGGGCGATGGCTGCTCGGCGGCGGATTCAGCGCCCGGCGGTGCTTGCCAAGGCGGCATCTTCGGCGCCTATCCCGGCGCGAGCGCTGCCGAACTGGTCGCCCTGCTGCCCGGCTTCGGCATTTCCAACAACGACGTGAAGGGCAAGTGGGACAAGCTGACCTACCTCGCCCGGATCGACGCCGATCTGGCACCCGATACGCTGGGCTATGCCAGTCTTTCCACCGGCTTCAAGTCGGGTAACATCCAGGATAACGCCGGCCTGACCGACCCGGAATCGCTGACCAACTACGAAGTCGGCCTCAAGACCCGCTTCCTCGATCGCCGCGTGACGCTGAACCTGGCGGCCTACTATTCCGACTTCAAGGGATATCAGGTCAACCAGGCCGTCACCTTCCGCGACGCCGAGGGCAACGTGGTGCGCAGCCAGATCGTCACCCAGAACGCCAAGGGCGCAAAGGCCTACGGTCTCGAAGCGGAACTCAACGCCAATCTGACCAATGCGGATCGCCTGCAGTTCTCCGGCACGGTGCAGAAGACCAAGCTGGAATATCTGGAGAGCGTCGATGGGCGGCTTTACGACGGCGGCAAGGCGTCCTCGATCGCGCAGCTCCAAGGCAACGAACTGGCCCATGCCCCGCGCTTCTCGGCCAGCATCAGCTACGAGCACGACTTCGAGCTGGCGAGCGGAGCCACGATCACGCCGCGCTTCACCACGCACTACGAAACCAAGAGCTGGCTGAGCTACTTCAACGGCGACGCCAACCCCTTCGTCAACGTAAACGACCCGGCGGACAACATGCCTGATCGCGGCACCAATGGCACCGACTGGGATCGCCAGAAGGCTTACTTCCGTTCGGACGCATCGCTGCGTTTCACGTCAGCGGACCAGAACTACACGGTCGAGGCGTTCATTCAGAATATCGAGAACGGCAAGATCCGCACGAATGCCAGCGCATTCGGCGCACCGCGCTACGACCCGGTGTTCCTGTCCAACCTTCAGTCGCCGCGTACCTGGGGTGTCCGCGCCCGCGCGAACTTCTGAAGCTGAGCCAGGGCCAATCGAAATTCAGAGTTGTTGCCGCATAAATACCGTCATCCTGAACTTGTTTCAGGATCCATCCATCCGATCAAACGGCTGTATGAGTGGAAAAATGGACCCTGAAACAAGTTCAGGGTGACGGTGTGAAATTTGGACAGCCGAATTATTCGAGAAGTTGAATTTCCGTTGCTCTAGAGAGGCGCAAGGTATGACGATCGACAATCCCTCCTCCTGTCGTGTCGTCATACTGGGCGGCGGCACGGCCGGATGGCTGGCCGCCGCCTATCTTTCCCGCACGCTGAAGATGACGGGCATCACGCTGGTGGAATCCAGCGAGATCGGCATCATCGGCGTGGGGGAAGGTACGTTTCCGACGATCCGCTCAACCCTCGCCGGGCTGGGCATCAGCGAGGCCGAGTTCCTCGTGCGCGCCAATGCAACCTTCAAGCAGGGCGTCCTGTTCGAAGGCTGGGCCACGGGCAAGGACAGCTATTTCCACCCCTTCAACATGCCGATCGGCGGTGAGGATGAGGCGCTCCTGCCGCATTGGCTGGCCGATACCAGCCCGCAGCGCCCCTCCTGGGCCGATGCCGTCACCGTACAGGAGCAGGTGATCCGCGCCGGGCGCGCGCCCAAGCGGCCCAAAGACCCGGACTTCTCCGGCCCGATGAACTATGCCTATCATTTCGACGCGGCCCGTTTTGCAGACTACTTGCGCGAAATCTCCGTCGCCGCCGGAGTCGAGCGGATCGAAGGCACTGTCGCCGCCGTAAAGCGCAAGGCCGATGGCGACATCGCCGCGCTGGAACTGGCCGATGGCCGCACCGTCGCGGGCGATTTCTTCCTCGATTGCTCAGGCTTTCGCGCCCTGCTTATCGGGCAGACGCTGGGCGCGGATTTCACATCGTGCGCAGGCAGCCTGTTCAACGACCGCGCGCTGGCGATGCAAGTGCCCTATGCCCAGCCCGGCGCCCCGGTACGCCCCTATACGCTGGCAACCGCGCACGAGGCCGGCTGGACCTGGGACATCGGCCTGACCGAACGGCGCGGCATCGGCTACGTCTATTCCAGCCGCCACTGCTCGGACGACGAGGCCGAGGCCACGCTGCGCCGCTATGTCGGCCCGCGGGGCGATGCGCTGAGCCCGCGCCAGCTACGCTTTGAAACCGGCTACCGCGAGCGCCAGTGGATCGGCAACTGCGTGGCCGTGGGTCTGTCCGCCGGGTTCTTCGAGCCGCTGGAATCGACCGGGATCATGCTGATCGAAGCGGCACTGCGCATAGTCGGCGAATTTCTTGGGCCCAATGTTCTCGCGAGCGGCGACCGCTATGCCCGCGACGCCGCCGCGCGCAGCTTCAACCGGCTGATGAGCGCGCGGTTCGAGCGGATCGTCCATTTCCTCAAGTTGCACTACTGCATCACCCGGCGCACCGACACCGCATACTGGCGCGACAATGCAGACCCCGCTACCATTCCCGAACCCCTGCGCGACATGCTGGCGCAGTGGCGCCATCGCCCGCCCTCGCGGTTCGATTTCGTGGTCGATCTCGAGACGTTCCTGCCGCCCAGTTACCACTACATCCTCTACGGCATGGGTTTCGAAACGACGTTGGGCGCGGCCCGCTATCCCGGCGCGGCCCAGGCGCGCGAGGTTTTCGCCCGGGTGCGCGCAGCCCATGCCGGCGCGCGCGGCGGCCTGCCCGATCACCGCGCGCTCCTGAACCACTACCACGCCCGCACCGGCATCCAGCCCAGCAAGGTTTCCCGATGAGATTTCCCAAGCACCCCGCTTTGATCGCCGCCCTGATGGCCGGGGCATCGCTTGCCGCGCCCGTCTTTGCACAGCAGCAGGCAGCCCCCGCCGCGCAGCCGTCTTCCGAACCCGGGGCTGAGGCGCGGGCAGACGCGCTGGTCAAGGCGATGACGCTGGAGGAAAAGCTCCAACTGGTGCACAGCTATTTCCCGCCCCTTGCCAAGCCGCAGCCGCCGATCGCGATGATCCCCTCTGCCGGCCACGTCCCCGGCATCCCCCGCCTCGGCATCCCAACCCTGCGCGAAAGCGACGCCAGCCTCGGCGTGGCCAACCAGGTGGAGCAGCGCAAGGGCGACGTCGCCACGGCCCTGCCCGCCAGCATCGCCACCGCCGCCACCTTCAACCCGCGCCTGGCCTATGAAGGCGGCGCGATGATCGGTGCGGAAGCGCGCGCAAAAACCTTCAACATCCTGCTTGCCGGCGGCGTCAACCTGACCCGCGATCCGTGGAGCGGCCGCAATTTCGAATATCTGGGCGAAGACGCCCTGCTCGCCGGCGTCATGGCGGGCGAACATATCAAGGGCGTGCAGAGCAACGCCATCGTCTCGACCATCAAGCACTTCGCGCTCAATTCGCAGGAGACAGGCCGCACCGTGCTCGACGCGCGGATCGACAGGGCCGCGCTTCGCGAAAGCGACCTGCTGGCATTCCAGATCGCCATCGAAATCGGCAAACCCGCCTCGGTCATGTGCGCCTACAACAAGGTCAACGGCGACTACGCGTGCGAGAACGACTGGTTGCTGAACACCGTGCTCAAGCAGGACTGGGGTTACAAGGGCTGGGTCATGTCCGACTGGGGCGCGGTCCATTCGACACAGAAAGCGGCGATGAACGGCCTCGACCAGGATTCCGGTCAGGAACTGGACGATGCGATGTACTTCGACAAGGCCCTCGCCGGCGCCGTTAAGAACGGCAGCGTGCCAATGGCGCGGCTGGACGACATGGTCCGGCGCATCCTGTTTGGGGTGATCGACAGCGGCCTGATGGACAAGCCGGTGCCGGAAAGTGCCCAACCGATCGACTATGCCGCTCATGCAAAGGTCGCCCAGAGCGCGGCGGAGGAAGGCATCGTCCTGCTCAAGAACAAGGGCGACCTGTTGCCGCTGGCCAAAACCGCGAAAAAGATCGTTCTGATCGGCGCCCATGCCGATGTCGGGGTGCTGTCGGGCGGCGGCTCCTCGCAGGTCCGCTCGGTGGGCGGCGCGCCGGTGGAGATCCCCCTGACCAAGGGCGCGGCCGCCTCTTTCGCGCGGATCACCTGGCACGCATCCTCGCCGCTTCAGGCGATCCGCGCGCTGGCACCGCAGGCCAGCGTGACCTACCTCGACGGCAGCGATCCAAAGGCCGCAGCCAAGGCGGTTCACGGCGCCGACATGGCAATCGTCTTCGCCTGGGCCTGGCGGACCGAGGCGCAGGACCCCGAAAGCATGGCCCTGCCCGACAATCAGGACGCGCTGATCGATGCCGTCGCCGCCGCCAATGCGAAAACGCTGGTCGTGCTCGAAAGCGGCGGGCCGGTGCTGATGCCCTGGGTAGACCGCGTGCCCGCCATCCTGTCGGCCTGGTATCCCGGCCAGCGCGGCGGCGAGGCGATTGCCCGCATCCTGCTGGGCGAAGTCAATCCGTCCGGCCGCCTGCCGATCACCTTTCCCGCAAGCGTGGATCAGGCCCCTCGCAGCGAACCGGCGGGCCTTGCCGAACTGCACGCCGCCGACGCACGCCGCAGCGCCGGTGACAAGACCGTCTACGGCATGAGCGGCGGCGTTGCGCCCTTCGCCGTCGATTACCCCGAAGGCGCCGAGGTGGGCTATCGCTGGTATGCCGCAAAGCAGCGCAAACCGCTGTTCCCCTTCGGCTACGGGCTGACCTACTCCCGCTTCAGCTATGCAAACCTGAAAATCGAAGGCGGCGCAGGGCTGACCGTCGGCTTCGACGTCACCAATACCGGCAAACGCGCGGGCGCCGATGTCCCGCAAGTCTATGTCGAGGCAAAAAGCGCAGCCGGAACCCGCGCCTACCGCCTTGCCGGCTTCGAGAAAGTCAGCCTCGCGCCGGGCAAGACGCGCCGTGTCTCCGTCACCGTCGATGCGCGCGTGATCGCACGCTTCGATGAAGCCGCGCCGGGCTGGAAAGTCGATGCGGGGACCTATCCCGTGGTGGTGGGCCACTTTGCCGGTGATGCCGCGCTGAAGGGCACGGCAACGCTAGACGCCTTCTCGGCGCGGCCCTGATCCCGCGCGCCGACACGCCATGACCGGGTCCACCCACCAGACCGAGATGCTGCTGTTTACAGTGCTGCTGCAACTGATCGTGATGATCGGCGCGGCGCGGGTGATGCACGGGCTGTTCCGGCGCATGGGCCAGCCCGGCGTGGTGGGTGAGATCGTCGCCGGGCTGCTGCTTGGCCCGTCGCTGTTCGGGCATTTCTTTCCTGGCGTCTCCCTCGCCCTGTTCGGGGCGAAGCCGGAGCCTGCCGTCACGGTGTTGAGCCAGATCGGCCTGATCCTGCTGATGTTCCAGATCGGCAGCGAGTTCGAATTTGGCCGCCTGAAGATACCTCGTCTGCAACGAACGACGATCTCCGTGGCCCTCGCCTCGATCCTCGCGCCGTTCCTTGCCGGGATCGGCATTGGCCAGCTTTCTGCCTCCAGCCTGGCGCCGGGTGTAGACCCGCTTGTCTACAGCCTGTTCTGCGGCGTGGCCATAGCGATCACCGCCGTGCCGATCCTCGGCCGTATCCTTGGCGAATACGGGCTGACGCGCAGCGACGTGGGCATCGTCGCCATTTCCGCTGCCGCAGTGAACGATGTGGTCGGCTGGATTTTGCTCGCCGGGATTGCCGCGTTCGCCGCAGCCCAGCTTTCCGTTGCTTATCTGGCCGTGCATCTGGGCGGCCTTGCGGTGTTTCTGGCCGCACTGCGTTTCGTGGCGGCACCGCTGTGCGACCGGCTGGTCGCCCGCCTGCCCCTGAAAGACGGCACCATCCCTCCGCATCTCCTGGCGGTCCTGCTGATCGTGATCTTCGCGCTGGCGGTCTGCACGTTTTCGCTGGGCATTTTCGCGATCTTCGGCGGTTTCGCCGCCGGCCTGCTGTTTCATCGCCATCGCCCGCTTGTTGGGGCCTGGAACGCGCAAGTCGGTCAGTTCGTGCTGGTCTTTTTCCTGCCGATCTTCTTCACCTTCACGGGCCTTCGCACCAATCTGCTGGGCCTTTCCTCCGGCCCGGAACTGGTCTGGCTGGCCGCCGTCTGCCTGATCGCCGTGCTGGCCAAGATCGTCCCGGTATACTGCGCCGGGCGGGCCAACGGCTTCACCCATCATGAAAGCCTCACCCTCGGCGCGCTGATGAACACGCGCGGACTGATGGAGCTGATCGTGCTCAACGTCGGCTACGATCTGGGCTTCCTGCCCCGATCGATGTTTACGATACTGGTCGTCATGGCGGTCGTCACGACGGTCATGACCGGCCCGATCCTGCGCGCGCTGCGTAACATGCGCGCCTATCCCCCTCACATTCCACACGCGCCGCCGCAGCTTTGCGGGGTACAGGAGCGACCATGAAAACCACCCGATCGAGCGCCTCCCTCCTGATCCTCACCCTGACGCTGACGGGGGCGGCGGGCGCTGCACTGGCGCAAGGCGCATCGGCAGACCAGCCCGCGGCTTCCATCGCCAACCCTGCCATCTGGCCAAAAGTCCGCGCCCGCCCCAGCCGCGATCCGAAGGTCGAGAAAAAGATCGACGCGCTGCTTGCCGCGATGTCGATCGAGGACAAGGTCGGGCAGATCATCCAGGTCGATATCGGCTCGATCAAGCCTGCAGACGTCGTGACCTACAAGCTGGGCTCGATCCTTAACGGCGGCAACAGTGGACCTTATGACGACGAATATGCCTCCCCGGCCAAGTGGCTGCAACTGGCGGACGAATTCTACGACGCCTCGATGACCCGCAGCGACAGCCGCCCGAAGATCCCGATCATCTGGGGTACGGATTCGGTCCACGGCAACAACAACATCGTCGGCGCCACCCTGTTCCCCCACAACATCGGTCTTGGCGCCGCGCGCAATCGCGACCTGATCCGCCAGATCGGCGAAGTGACCGCGCTGGAAACCGCCGCCGCCGGGCTCGACTGGACCTTCGCGCCCACCCTCGCAGTGGTGCAGGACGACCGTTGGGGCCGTACTTACGAAAGCTATTCCGAGGAGCCGCAGATCGCAGCCGATTATGCCGGCGCCATGATCGAGGGTGTGCAGGGCAAGGTTGGCACGAAAGACTTCCTCGCTCCGAACCACCTCATCGCCACGACCAAGCATTTCCTGGGCGACGGCGGCACCGGCGGGCGCGACCAGGGCGATACGCGGGTGCCCGAAACAGTGCTGCGCGACGTTCATCTGGGCGGCTATCCGGCGGCGATCGAGGCGGGGACCCAATCGGTCATGGCCAGCTTCTCCAGCTGGAACGGCGAGAAGATGAGCGGCAACAAGAGCCTGCTCACCGGCGTCCTGAAGGAGCGCATGGGCTTCGACGGTTTCGTTGTCGGCGACTGGAACAGCCACGGGCAGGTCAAGGGCTGCAGCAACGAGGATTGCCCGCAGGCGATCAACGCCGGGCTGGACATGTTCATGTATTCCGGCCCCGGCTGGAAGCAACTTTACGACAACACGCTGGCCGAAGCGAAGGCCGGCACCATAACTGGCGCGCGGCTCGACGATGCGGTGCGGCGCATCCTGCGCGTGAAGCTGCGCGCCGGAACTTTCGATCGCGGACGGCCATCGTCGCGCGCCTTCGCGGCCAAATTCGACGTCATCGCCTCGCCGCAGCACCGCGCGATCGCGCGTGAGGCGGTGCGCGAATCCATGGTGCTGCTCAAGAACGACGGGGTGCTGCCCCTGAAGGCCGCCGCCAACATCCTGGTCGTCGGCAGCGCAGCGGACAGCATCAGCCAGCAGGCGGGCGGCTGGTCGATCACCTGGCAGGGCGCGGACCTGCCCAACTCCGCCTTCCCCAATGCGACCTCGATCTGGAAGGGCATCGAGCAGACCGTGAAGGCCGGCGGCGGCACTGCCACTTATGCGCCGGACGGCAAGTTAACCGCCAAGCCGGACGCCGCCATCGTCGTGTTCGGCGAGCAGCCCTATGCCGAATTCAAGGGCGACATTCCCAATCTCGAATATAGCCCCGGCGACAAGTCCGATCTGGAAACACTGCGCCGCCTCAAGGCAGCGGGCATCCCGGTCGTTGCGGTATTCCTCTCGGGCCGCCCGCTATGGGTGAATGCCGAAATGAACGCCTCCGACGCTTTCGTGGCAGCCTTCCTGCCCGGCAGCGAGGGCGGCGGCGTTGCCGACGTGCTGTTCGCAGGGGCGGACGGCAAACCGGCCCACGACTTCCGGGGCAAGCTCAGCTTCTCCTGGCCCAAGCGGCCTGACCAATACGTCCTCAACCGCCGCGACGCGGGGTACGATCCGCTATTCGCCTTCGGCTACGGCCTGTCCTACGCGGCGCCCGGCAAAGTGGCGCAACTGGACGAAGCACGTCCCGCCGGCATGGCCGAGACGACGCCCGGCGTCTTCTACGGCAAGGGCCGCGGTCCCGCAGGATGGTCCATCGACACGCAGACTGTCACCCAGATCGGCGTGGACCGCCGCGCGCAGGAGGATGCCTTGCGCTTCACATGGTCAGGCTCAGGCCCCCAAGCCGGCCGGGTCGCCGTGACCGCGCCCCGCGCCATCGACCTCTCGCGCGAGAGCAACGGCGAAATCAGCCTGGTCTTTGAATACCGCGTCGATGCCAAGCCCACCGGACCGGTGATGCTGGGCATCGAAAGCGGCGGCAAGACCACTTCGGTGCCGATCGGAGCCACTCTTGCCCGCGCGGCTCCCGGCGAATGGGCCCGCATCGCCGTGCCGCTACAGTGCTTCGCCAGCCGCGGCGCGAACATGACCGCGATCACCGCGCCCTTCGTGCTCAGTGCGAACGCTCCGCTGGCCGTGTCGCTGTCGGACGTGAAGCTCGACTATGTAAGCATGCCGATGAACGCCTGCGGCGACTGATCAAGCACCGAAGGGTGCGCCTGCCCTGCGCCGCCCGGATCGCGTGAGGTAAGCAACGACGGTCCGAGTATCGAACATCGACGCCTGCGCTCAGGCAGCGGTGCTCACGTTGTCCTCGGCGGTGCTTCGACACCGGAAAATGCCTGCACGGCGGGCGGCAAACGCTCACCCTTGACGGCAATTGCCGAGACGGCGGCGGTCAGTTCGGCTGCTTCTGCGGGCGTGAAGCGGACTGCGGCAGCACCCGCATTTTCCATCATGTGCGCCATCTGCGTCGTACCGGGGATCGGGACGATCCACGGTCGCTGGATCAGCAGCCAGGCCAGCGCGATCTGTGCCAGCGTTGCCTGTTTCTGGTCCGCCCAGCTTCGCAGCAGGGTCACCAGAGCGAGGTTCGCCGTGACGTTCTCCTTGGCGAAGCGCGTTTCATGCTTGCGGATGTCACCATCGGCATAAGCCGTCTGGCCGTCGATCGCACCCGTCAGGAAACCTACCCCCAGCGGGCTCCAGCAAACGAAACCGATGCCCAGTTCCTCGCAAAGCGGCAGGACTTGCGCTTCCGGTCCGCGCCAGAGCATCGAGTATTCGCTCTGGACCGCGGTGAGCGGCAGTGCAGCATGGGCGCGGCGCAGCGTCCCAGCCCCATCTCGCTCAAGCCCCAGTGCAGCACCTTGCCCTCGGCCATCAGATCCTTGACCGCCCCGGCGACATCTTCGATCGGCACGGCAGGGTCGACACGATGTTGGTATAGAAGGTCGATGCGGTCCGTCCGCAATCGCTTGAGCGACCCTTCGACCGCCAGCTTGATGTGTTCCGGTCGGCTGTTCAGGCCGGGCCGGCGTTCGCCTGTTTCCAGATCGACGTTCCATCCAAATTTCGATGCAACGACGATGCGGTTGCGGAACGACCGCGCCGCTTCGCCCAGGATACGCTCGTCCTCGTGAGGGCCATAGGCTTCGGCGGTATCGAACAGCGTAATGCCGCGGTCGTGGGCGCTGGCGATGATACGGTGCATCTCCGCCCGGTTGGGGATGGTTGTCTGGTAGGTCCGGTGCATGGTCTGCACACCGAGACCGACGGCAGATACCTCGAGCGAACCCAGCTTGCGGCGCGCGCCGACCTGGAAGGCCTTGCCCGAAGTCGCCGCGCTGGCGCCCGTCGCCGCGCCCGCAGCCGCCCCGCCTGCGCTCGCTCCGAGTGCTGCGAGGGCGACCCCTGTACCGGCCACGCCCAGAAGGCCGCGTCGGCTGACATGCCCCGATGCTGTTTCGTCTGACATAGTTGCGCGTCCGATCAAAGCTTGCGGGTGCCGAGCCACTTCACCATCGCCGGATCGCGATGATCGAAAAAGCTGCTGGCTTTCTGGTCGAGAGTGGCGATCACGGCGATATCGTCGTCATCGAGCGCAAAGTCGAAGATCTCGAAGTTCTCGGCCATGCGCTCCTTGCGGACGGACTTGGGGATCGCGACGATACCGCCCTGGTTCAACCAGCGCAGGACCACCTGTGCAATGCTTTTACCGTGCTTGGCGCCGATCGAGGCGAGCAGTTCGTTGCTGAAAAGCCCGTTCTTCCCTTCGGCAAAAGGTCCCCAGGCCTCCGCTTGAACGTTGTATTCCTTAAGCAGGGCCTGAGCATCGTCCTGCTGGTGAAAAGGGTGGATCTCGATCTGGTTCACAGCAGGCGCAATCTCGTTGTGCAGCACGAAATCGAGCAGGCGATCGTGATAGAAGTTGCTCACGCCGATGGCGCGGATACGGCCTTCGCGGTGCAGTTCCTGCATGGCCCGCCAGGCGCCGTAGACGTCGCCATAGGGCTGATGGATCAGCCAAAGGTCGAGATATTCGAGCTGCAGCTTGTTAAGCGAGCGCTCGAACGCCGCCTTTGCCCTTTCATAGCTGACGTCCTCGATCCACAGCTTCGTGGTGACGAACAGCTCGGCGCGGTCGATGCCGTGATTGCGGATGGCGTGCCCCACGGCTTCCTCGTTTCCGTAGGAGGTGGCCGTATCGAGCAGGCGGTAGCCGACATCGATTGCGTCGCGCACACTGCGCTCGCACTCCGCCGGGTCGGGAACTTAGAAGACGCCGAAGCCGAGGCTGGGCATTTCCACGCCGTTGTTCAGCGTAACGTGGGGGGATGGTCTGGGACATGGGGATGCCTTTCGTTTCAGATCAACGATTGATTAGGCTCTGAGTGGCGGCAGAATAGCGCTCGCCCACCAGTTCGATAGCGGTCAGTGCCTTGCGGATGCGGGCCAGATCAGGCTCGGTCAGTTCGACGGCGACGGCGCCAAGGTTCTCTTCGAGCCGGTGCAACTTGGTCGTGCCGGGGATCGGCACGATCGAGGGGCGCTGGGCAAGCAGCCACGCCAGAGCGACTTGCGCCGGGGTTGCGCGCTTCTCCGCCGCGAGCCTGACGACCAGTTCGACGAGACCCTGATTGGCCTTGAGGGCGTCTGTCTGGAAACGCGGAACCGTGTTGCGGAAATCGTCCTGAGCGAACACGGTATCGGCGCTCATCTTGCCGGTAAGGAAGCCTTTGCCGAGCGGTGCAAACGGGACGAAACCGATACCGAGTTCATCCAGCACCGGCAGAAGCGCGTTCTCTGGCTCGCGCCAGAACATCGAATATTCGCTTTGAAGCGCTGCAACTGGTTGCACGGCATGGGCACCTCGGATGGCGTCGATGCCGGCCTCGGACATCCCGAAATACTTGACCTTGCCAGCTGCGATCAGGTCCTTGACGGTGCCTGCCACATCCTCGATCGGCACACCGGGATCGACGCGGTGCTGATAGAACAGGTCGATGCGGTCGGTACGCAGTCGCTTGAGCGCCTCGTCCGCAACCTGGCGGATACGGTCCGGGCGGCTATCCAGCCCTTGCGCCGGAACGCCGTTCACGAAGCCGAACTTGGTAGCGATCACGACCTGGTCGCGAACCGGTTCGAGCGCTTCGCCCAGCACGTCTTCATTGAGGCCGGGTCCATAGGCCTCCGCCGTGTCGAAGAACGTCACGCCCCGCTCGTGCGCAGCGCGGATCAGTGATACCGCCTCGGAGCGTTCAATCGGGGGGCCGTAGCCGAAACTGAGGCCCATGCAGCCGAGCCCGATCTCGGAAACTTCGAGCCCACTGCGTCCTAGTTCGCGTGTTTTCATGAGGATGCCTTTTCGTTCAGGCGGCGCCGGCGGCGCCGATAGGTTTGGGGGCCGGAATTCTATCGGCGGCCATGATCGTCGTGACCACTATCAGTAATGCAAGGACCAGCATCGCAGTGCCGGCTTCGAACGCCGCGCTGATGCGCGTCACCGCAAAAGCCTGCCCGTACAGTCCGGCACTGGCGGTCCCGGCGATGGCGACGAGGACGCTGAGCCCGACCGAACTCCCGATCTGGTGAGCGACATTGACCGCTCCCGAAGCAGCGCCGGCATCGGCGTCATCCACTCCGGCTACGCCAGCGGACGTCAGCGGGCTCAGGGTCAGGCCTTGGCTCACGCCGATCAGTAGCATCGGCAACGCGACCGCAGTGACGTAGGGAGAGCCGGCGTTTGCGAAACTCAGCCACGCCATGCCCGCAACGCCGATAACGATGCCTACGATCATCAGACGGTTGGCGCTGAACGACTTGACCAGCCGGGGCACGGCGATGGCGAAGGGCACATGCAGGATGGTCGCCGGAATGAAGGCAAGGCCGCTCAGCGCCGGGCCAAAACCCTTCACATTCTGAAGATAGAGGGTCGTGAAGAAGAAAAACCCGACCATCGCACCGAGATAAAGCACCCGCGCGGCATAGGCACCGGAACGCACCCGGCTGGAAAAGAGCGCAAGCGGCAGGATCGGCTGGGCAGCGCGGCGTTCGATCATTACGAACAGGGCGATCAGCACGGCCGCCCCGGCAATGGACACGATCGTGATCGGGTCATCCCAACCGCTTTGTGCGGACCTGATGAAGCCGAAAACGAGACCGCCGATGCCCAGCGTTGAGGTCACGGCACCCGGCAGGTCGAAGCGACCCGTGTGCTTCGGCGTTTCCTCGATGTAGCGGTAGGCCGCAACGATCAGGCCGACGCCGATCGGCAGGTTGACGTAGAACCCGGCGCGCCAGGACACCCATTCTGCCAGCACGCCGCCAAGGACCAGCCCGACCGTGGCCGAAGCCCCTGCCGCCGCCGCATAGTAGGAAACTGCGCGGGTGCGTTCGTGTCCTTCGGCGAAGTTCGTCTGCAGCAGCGCGAGCGTCGAAGGCGCCAGCACGGCAGCGCCGAACCCCTGGACCGCGCGCCACGACAGCATCCACGTCGCCGAGGGCGACGCACCGATCGCCAGCGACGCCAGCGTGAAGATGGCAAGGCCCGTCACGAACATTCGCCGCCGTCCGAGGATGTCTCCGGCGCGCGCGCCCAGCAGCATGAAGCCCCCGAACGTCAACGTGTAGGCGCTCTGGACCCAGGCAAGGTTGGCCTCGCTGAATCCCAACTGCTCCTGAATCCTGGGAAGCCCGGTAAGCACGACCGAGATGTCGAGGACGATCATCACGTAACTGACAAGGATGATCGCCAGAATGGCGCCCTTGTGAGGTCCGTCGGAGGGGTGAAGGCGCTGCGTCATAGCGAGGTTTGTCCGAAATCTCGTCAGGCTGCTCGGCAATCTGGCACAGGCAGCGCAAGGAATTGTCGGATTGGATATAGCCTCGGCATCGGAATGCGATTAGGCGCTATAATTGGCATGTCGCTATAAGGTGAGCTAATCAATGGCAGGCGAGAACTACAACGAACTCGCCGCCTTCGTGATGGTGGCGCGCGAACGCAGCTTCACCCGTGCGGCAGCCCAGCTGGGTGTTTCGCAGTCCGCACTCAGCCAGACGATCCGGGGGCTCGAGGAAAGACTGGGCCTGCGCCTGCTGACCCGTACGACGCGCAGCGTGTCACCGACCGAGGCAGGCCACCGTCTGTTCGGCACCGTGGCGCACCGTTTCGAAGAGATCGCGCAGGTGCTTGCTTCGCTCAGCCAGCTTCGCGACAAGCCATCGGGCAAGATCCGCATCAATTCCGGAGAGCATCCCGCCGTGTCCATCTTGCAGCCTGCCTTGCGCAAGCTGCTGCCCGACAACCCCGATATCGGCGTCGAGATCATCGTCGATTATGGGCTGACCGACATCGTTGCCGAAGGGTTCGATGCCGGCGTGCGCCTGGGCGACCAGGTGGCCAAGGACATGATCGCGGTGCGGATCGGTCCTGACCTGCGCATGGCTGTCGTCGGCTCGCCCGACTATTTCGCCCGCTATCCCGAGCCGCGGTTGCCGCACGACCTGACCGGGCACAACTGCATTGGCATCCGGCTGCCCACTTATGGCGGCATCTTCCCGTGGGACCTCGACAAGGAAGGGCACGAGGTCAACGTACGGATCGAGGGGCAACTGGTGTTCAACAACATCGCATTACGACTCAATTCGGCTCTCGATGGGCTGGGCCTTGCGTATCTCCCGGAGGATCAGGTGCTGCCCTTCATCGAACGCGGTCAGCTGATCCGGGTGATGGAAGACTGGTGCGAACCGTTCCCCGGCTACCACCTCTATTATCCCAGCCGCCGCCACGCATCCCCGGCCTTCGCGCTGTTCGTGGAGGCCCTGCGCTATCGCGGCTGACCCCGCGTCACTTGCCGATATTGCGCATCGCTGACAAGCTCCCCCCACACCACGGACTGGCCGTTACTGCTCTCCGCCAGCGCCACGTGGGTCATCGCTTCATTGGGGCCAGCGCCGTGCCAGTGCTTGATGCCGGGGCCGATCCAGACGACGTCGCCGGGCCCGAACCGCTCGGCCTGCTGCCCCCACTGCTGGACGTAGCCATAGCCGCGTGTGACAACGAGGGTCTGGCCAAGCGGATGCGTGTGCCATGCGGTATGTGCGCCGGGAGCGAAGGTGACGGTCGCGCCGCCGATACGGGCGGGAGCTTCGCGCTGGAAGCGGCCCTCCACTTGCACAGTTCCCGTGAAATTGGCCGCTGCGCCGCTGGATTTCTCGGTCGAGCCTTCCCGGATCACCGAAATTCCCGGCGTGGAAGCCTTGTCGGCGCCTGCCACGGCAGGCAACGGCAGACAGGCGGCGCCAATCACCAAGGCGGCTTTGCTTACGCGGCGCATCATTCAGCCTCGCTCTTGGGATGGAACACCTCACGGGCGACGCCCACGGCGCTGATTGCGTTGGGCCAGCCCGCGTAGAAGGCAAGCTGAGTGATGGCCTCTACGATCTCGGTCTCGGTTACCCCGTTGGTGCGCGCAAGCTGCATGTGCGATCGCAGTTGCTCTGGCCGGTTGAGCGCGATCAGCGCCGCGACGGTGATGAGGCTGCGGTCCCGCTTGGCAAGGCCTGGCCGTTCCCACACGTCACCGAGCAGGACTTCGTCCGTAAGCTGGGCCAGCTTGGGGTCAATGTCGCCCATCAACTGCTGCGCGCGCGACGGCTGGCCGGCAGTATTCGCTGCGGGTGCCTGAGCCTGGGCCAAACCCGGCATTCCTGCGCCGAGCAGTGTGCCTGAAATGAGGATCAGGCTGCGCGTGATAGTGTTCATGACGGTAATCCTATGCGTCGCAATCGGCTGCGCTGCTCGTTGCGGTCCTCCTGCTTCCAAACGGAGATTAACGCAGCAGCGTCTTAGCGATTAGACGGTAAAATATGCATGTTGCGATAAGCCAGGCTAATCAAACTGACCTCTTGGCGGCCGGCCTTCATGGTTTTGCGAGTGTCTCGAACCCTTGGCGGCCATGATTGGCGACATTCAAAAACGTCCCACGACACCATTATCGGCCACTGGTGCGACCTTGGAACAGGCTGACCGGTCAACCATGGCGCGTCATGATCAGCCGCTGAAAATGGGGGCGTCAGTTCCGACCAATGCCGGGTGGTAGTAGCTGCCGTTCGCAGGACGAACTACGAACGGCAGGTTCAAATTTTGTCGAACTTCCGAGAGGCTCCAGCAAATATCTCGGAACGGGCTAACTCACAGGTTCCCCTGTACGGGCGCGGGTTCGAGTTGAACGGCGATGCGCAGCGGCAGCCGCATATCGCGCGGCGGAGAGCCAGGAAGCTGGCGGCCGAGAATGAGGCCCCGCAGATCCGCACCGGGTTCGGGATGCTCGAAAGGTGCAAACTCCAGCCGGGTGACCCGGCTGTCGGGATCTACCCACACCTTGAGGAGCAGCGGCGCGCCCGGCTGGTCCGGCGCGGTACGCGCGGCGTCCAGGTAAGCGCGCAATCGCAGCGCCGCTTCATCGTCGGCCTGCAGCCATTGTGATATCGCGGCCGTGGCGCCCGCGGCATAGCGAACCCAGTCTGCGGGCGCAGCCTCGGCCGGCACCGTCTGCGCCGTCGCCGGTATGCTTGATGCCAGGCCTAAGCCCACGAACGCTGCCAGCCAGCGCGAACGACGGCTCACCGCGCCGCTCATGAGAGCCCACCATCAAAGTGATCGGAGGGTAGGCGAAGAGCCGGGATCGTCACGCCGGTCACCGCGCGGCCGGAGCGGCGGCTACCGGCTGCTGGGCCAGGCGTTCGCGCTCGAAAGTGATGGTCTTCACTTTGGCATCGACACCGCGCACGACATCGGCGGTCAGGTCGTTGGCGAAATTGCCGCCCAGTGCTGCGCCGCGATCAAGCAGCAGACCGCATTTCTTCTGGGCGTAGACTTGCGCGATGACCGGCTGGGTATCGAGAGCGATCCGCTCCATCGCCTTGGCGCGGGTGGCTTCGATCTCGCGGCTATTGTGTGCAGCCTTGCCCTGAAGCGCCTGCCAGCGGGTGCCCAGCGCCTCGCGCTTCTGGCGGATCGGGGCATTGTCAGGCTGGCCTTGCAGGGCCTTGGCTTCGGTTTCGAGGGGGCCGCGCTCGGCATCGATCTCAGCCTGTGCGGTCCGGATCAGTTCGGCGAGACGCGCGCTGGCAGCCTTGCCGACAGCGGCATTGGCGAAGACCGCCTCGCGCGAAAGCAGGCACACGCCGGCGACGACGGGACCGCCCAAAGGCTGGCCGGCCGGCTGCCCTGCGGTCTGGGCTGTCACGCTCATGGGAACGGCAGCGCCAATGAGCAGCGCGGCGGTGATCAGCTTGCGAAACGGCATAAAATCAGTTTTTCCCGGTTGATATGGTATCGGACGCTTGAGCATCCTTTTGTGTCGGTGCCGTGATGGCCCCAAGGTTTTCCTACCGTCTCAGCAGGCTGGAGAAACTTGACCTCGCGCTGAACCGGAACATCAAGAATCGCGGCAAGACTGTCGGGCTCTAAAAGACAGAAGCATGCGTATGGTTTGCGCGGCTCTGTTGCCTGGCGCGAATGAAGCGCTATGTCTGACCCGGTATCTCATCCCGCTCTCGCCTTAACACCTCGGACCAGGGCAGCGCAGTTTCAACGGAGCGCATTCCCGGTGATCTCAGCCCTCGACCTGTTTCGCATCGGCCTCGGCCCATCGAGTTCGCACACTGTCGGCCCGATGCGTATCGCCGCGAAGTTCCTGCAAACGGTTGAGGAGGCGGGGCTGCTGGAGAATGTCGCCCGCGTGCAAATCGACCTGCAGGGATCTCTGGCCCTGACTGGCGAAGGTCACGGCACGCCCGACGCCTGCCTGATGGGGCTGATGGGCCTTCAGCCCGAAACCGCCGACCCCGAACAGGCGCATGCCGCTGCGGCCGAGGTGCGCGCCAGCCGCCGGATCAGCCTGCTGGGACGGCGCGAGATTGCGCTGGATCCCGCCACCGACCTCGTACTCGATTTCGAGACGATCCCCGACCTGCACCCCAATGGCATGATCCTGACCGCTTTCGACGCAGCCGGTTCGGATATTGCCCATCAGGAGTACTTCTCCACCGGCGGCGGCTTTTTCTCCAGCCGCCAGCAACTCGAACAGACCGCGCCGGACGATCAGGTCAGCTATGGCCCCGCCGTCCCCCACCCGTTCGGCTCGGGTGCGCAATTGTTGGAAGTCTGCGCGCAAAGCGGGCTGGATATCGCCGGCATCATGCTCGCCAACGAAACCGTGCGGCGCGAGGAGGCAGATACGCTGGCCGGGCTCGATGCGATCGCCGATGCCATGAACCAGTGCATCGATCGGGGGCTTTCGCGCGAAGGCCTGCTTCCCGGTCACCTGAAAGTGCGCCGCCGCGCGCGCTCGATTCACCAGAGCCTGATCTCGCGCCCGCAGGACAACCAGGCCGAGACCTTGATGGACTGGCTCAACCTTTACGCCATGGCCGTCAACGAGGAGAACGCCAGCGGCGGCCGCGTGGTCACCGCGCCCACCAACGGCGCGGCCGGCATCATCCCTTCGCTGCTGCGCCAGTATTGCAGCGAGGGCAACCACGCCGTCGCCGCGAACGCGCGCCGCTATCTGCTGACGGCGGCGGGGATCGGCCTGCTCTACAAGCAGCGCGCTTCGATATCCGGCGCGGAAATGGGCTGCCAGGGCGAGGTAGGCGTCGCCTGTTCGATGGCAGCGGCAGGACTGGCGGCGTTATGGGGCGGCACCCCGGAGCAGGTTTGCGCTGCGGCGGAGATCGGCATGGAGCACAACCTCGGCCTCACCTGCGACCCGGTGGGCGGGCTGGTGCAGATCCCCTGCATCGAACGCAACGCCATCGCCGCCGTAAAGGCGGTCAACGCCGCCAAGCTGGCCCTGCACGCGGGCGAGACACCCCGCGTCTCGCTTGACCAGGTGATCGAGACGATGCGCCAGACCGGCCTCGACATGTCGAGCAAGTACAAGGAAACCAGCCAGGGCGGCCTTGCCATCAACGTGGTCGCCTGCTGAGAAAACCGGCGCGGCGCAAACGTACCGCGCACCGTGGACCTTTAGGCTCGATCGCGACATTCAGGTTCCGCACCAGCGGTGTCCGACCTGCGGTGATACGTGCGGATTGCTGCCGCCCGAAGACATTGCTCCTGCATCCCTTGCGAACAGGGGCCGCAGAATGGCGCCGCAGGCAGGGGAACACCCCGCCCGCAATCCGAAGGAGAGGGTGCCACACCGAAGAGTCGACGCAGGGCGACCCGGTGATGGAAGGCGAGGTTCAGGTTCAATCGGAGTTTTCAAATGAAAAAGTCTGTGATGCGGACGCTGCTGCTCGCAACAGCTCTCACCGCGCTTCCGACCGTTGCCGTGGCGCAGGAAGCCGCCTCTGAAGCGGACGCTTCGCAGAGCAGCTTTGGCGATATCGTGGTCAGCGCCCAGCGCATCGAGCAGCGTCTGCAGGACGTGCCGATTTCCGTCACTGCGATCACCGCCGCCGAGATCGAGACCCGCCAGGTCCTCGCCCCGACCGACATCGGCCGCCTTGCGCCGAACGTGAATCTTACCGCCGTGACCGGCGGCAGCGCGGGGCTTACCGCCTATATTCGCGGCGGCGGCGTCACCGATGGCGGCTACATCATGTCGGAGCCTGAAGTCGCGCTCTACGTCAACGATGTCTACAATGCCCGTATGCAGGCCGCGCTGCTCGACTTCGCCGAGATCGAGCGGATCGAAGTGCTGCGCGGACCGCAAGGCGTGCTCTACGGCCGCAATGCGGCGGCCGGCGCCATCAACATCATCACCAAGCAGCCCGCAGACACCCTGACCGGCAATGTTCAGGTCGGCTACGGCACCTGGAACGAGCGCCGCGTGAAGGGCTATCTTTCGGTGCCGCTCAGCAAAGACGGCAAGTGGGCGTTCTCGCTCAACGGCATCGTCCGCGCGCGCGACGGCGGCCGCCAGTACAACGCCACGCTCGACCGCAAGGTGGGCAAGGAAGACTTCCAGGGCGGCCAGTTCGACCTCGCCTACAAGGGCGATGCGGTGAAGGCACGCCTCAACCTGTTTTACGTCCACCTCAAGAGCGACGGACAGTGGGCCAGCAACACTGTCACCAACGACGAGGGGAAGATCGTTCCGCTCTCGGGTTCCTACCGCACCGTGCTCTCGCCCTTCCCTTCCTATACCACAGTCACGCAGAAGGGTGGATCGCTGCGCCTTTCCGCAGACTATCCCGGCGGCACGATCACCTCGATCACCGCCTACTCGCGCTTGAAGGATTCCTGGGGCGAAGACTTCTCCGGCGGCGTCTATCCCTCGATGATCGAGAGCACCGGCGACACGCCGCTGGCGCTGTTCGTGCGTGAGAGCAAGTCGAAATCCTGGCAGGTCAGCCAGGAAACCCAGGTCGCCGGCGCGCTTGCCGATGGCTTCGTGAACTATGTCGCCGGGCTCTACTTCTTTCATGAGCAGGGCGATCAGGACATGAATTCGACGATCTTCTTCGCGCCTTCATCGACCCGTTTCCATGCCGCGACCGATGCCTGGGCGGGATATGGCCAGCTCACCTTCAACGTCACCGACAAGCTCTCGCTCGTGGCGGGCGGACGCTACACCCTGGAGGACAAGAGCCTGGATGCCACGCTGGCTGGCATCCCCGCCGTCAGCCGCGACCACTACAAGAAGTTCACGCCCAAGTTCGGCATCAACTTCAAGGCCTCGCCCGACGTCCTGTTTTATGGTTCCTACACGGTAGGCTTCAAGTCGGGTGGCTACAACGGCCTCGCCTCGACCGCCGCGCAGCTTGCCAGTGCTTACCGGCCCGAAACCACGAAGGCGTGGGAAGCGGGCGTCAAAGCCGACATCGGCCGTACCCTGCGCGGTTCACTTGCCGGCTTCCTCAACAAGATCACCGATCGTCAGGAAACGGTGAACCTGAACGACGGCGGCTTCCTCGTCGAAAACTACAACGTCAGGATCGCCGGGATCGAGGCCGAACTGGCCTGGCGCCCGGTGACCGGGCTCCAGATCTGGGGCAACGGCTCGGTCAACTGGGGCAAGTACCTTTCCACCGACTCCGTCGTAGCCTCGGTGATCAACAACGATCCCCCTTCGCTGCCCAAGTACCAGGGCACGATCGGCGTGGACTACTCGATGCCTGTCGGATCGGGCACGGCCAAGATCGGCGCCGATGCCGCCTTTCGCGACCAGTATTTCTCCACCCCGGACAACCTCGAGGTCGGTCACGTCAAGGCCACTCAGCTGTTCAACGCCTATGTCGGCTACGATGTCGGCCCCTGGACTTTCCAGGTCGCCGGGAAGAACCTCGCCAACCAGACCTACTGGACCACCGGGTTCGGGTTCTCCGTCATCAATCCGCGCGTCATGGCCAATCCGCGAACGGTGCTCGGCACAGTCAAGTACAGCTTCTAAAGACTACCGGCCGGGCTTCCCTTCCTGATGGGAAGCCCGGCTGACAGGCGCAGGCGCGGCTTTGGGAATTCAGACAATGCAGACGGAACGCTTTTCCGGCTTGAACGTGGTCGTGACGGGAGGCCGCGGCGGTATCGGCGCGGCCATCGTCGCAGCCTTTACGCAGCAAGGTGCGGCCGTTGTAAGCGCAGATCTTTCCTGCCGGAACGACGATCCGCCCCCCACTGCCGCTTCGCAACCGGTGATCGAGCGCAGGCTCGACGTTACCGACGAAGCGAGCTGGACCGACCTGCTCGACTTTGTCGATGCGCGGCTTGGCGGGCTGGACATCCTCGTCAACAATGCCGGCATCTACGTGCCCAACATCGCGTTCGAAGACATGTCGCTCGATATTTGGCGGCATCATTTCGCGATCAATTCCGACGGCACGTTCCTCGGCTGCAAACATGCCATCCTGCGCATGAGGGGCCGCGGAGGCGGGGCGATCGTCAACATGGGGTCGGGCATGTCGATCACCGCCAATCCCCAAGGCGCCGCGTAAAGCGCATCCAAGGCCGCCGCGCTGATGACCACGCGCACGGCCGCCCGCGCCGCCGGACGCTACGGCATCACGGTCAATGCCGTGCTGCCCGGCGCCGTCCCCACCACGATGCTGATGGGCAACCTGCAGGACGGGGAGGATGACGGCGAATTCCTTCGCCGCATGGAAAGTTTCAGCCCGCTTGGCCGGCTTGCCTCTCCCCAGGACATCGCCCGCGCCGTGCTGTTCCTTTCAGATCCTGCCAATCGCGCGATATCGGGCGTCCACCTGCCGGTCGATGGCGGGAACATTCCCGGGGCGTAACCCGCGCCCTGCCCGTCAACCCGAAGGTGCGGCCCAGGCCGATCGCCCGGCCCTGTCCGCAGGACGGATATGTTCGTCCAGCCATCAGCCGCGCAGCCTGCTTTCCAGCAGACATGCGTCATGACCGCGATGGTCCCGCATTTTCACACAAAGCTGCCGCAGCGAGATGCAAAGGAGATTTCATGACAGAACTGATCAATGAACCGGGCGTGCGCGAAGCCATGCCGCTACTCGCTTCCAATGAAGGTGTCTGGGAGGGCTGGTACCGTTATTACGATGCCAAGACCGGGGAATTGACCGACCAGCATCGCTCGCGCCTGATCTGCCGCCTGTTCACCAAGGACGGCGTCGATCACTATCACCAGACCAACCACTACTACTGGGACGATGGCCGCGTCGAAGTGCGCGATTTCCCGGCCGTCTACAAGGATGGCCGCATCTGGTGGGACAATGCCCTCATCAAGGGCTGGGCAGCGGCCATGCAGCCCGACGATTTCAACCGTTCGACCTGCCTCAACTGGACCCGCCACGACGAGCCGGGCATATACCTTTACGAGATGATCCAGAACAACGACGAGCGCACCCACCGCGCCCGCACCTGGCAGTGGTTCCGCGACGGGAAGTGCTACCAGCGCACGCTGATCGACGAAGTCTTCGTCAGCCGCGACTGGCAGAACTGGTCCAACGACGGCGCGCCAGACAACTGATACGCCGCGCAGCACTCCTGCCGGATCAACCGGCAGGAGTGTCTTTCATCAGGCGCCGACGAGCGTGACGGAGATGTCCGCAAGGCCTTCACGCAGCACTTTGGCTGCTGTGTATTCAGGCGAATTCCAGAACGCCAGCGCAGCGGCGCGGTCGGGCCATTCGGAAACGACGACCGATCCGCCGTCCTTGCCTTCGCCTTCCAGGACCGTGCCGCCGGGTGCGCGCACGACGTAGGTTCCTCCGTAATTGACCAACGCATCGGCGGCGGCCTGCGCGTATCCGCAGGACATGAACGCCTCGCGATCCTTGAGGTGGGCGGTGACTACGAGCCAGGCGGCCATGATAAACTTCTCCATATCGGTGTTTGCGGCGCGATAGTCCGTCCAACCTGCACGGCGCGGCCAGCGCGCACCCCGCGCTATCCGCTGTGCGGATGCCGCCGCACCCCACGCTGGGCACAGGCTACGGAAACAGGCTCCCTGCAATTCGACGCATTTCAGGGAAGGCAGACACTTGCAAGCAGACCGGATCGACAAGGCCTCGTTGCAACATTCCGCCTCCACGACGGCAGAGGGCGGAGAGTTCACGCGGGGATGGACGATCCTGCTGGCCTCCCTGATCGGTATCGGCAGCGGACTGGTCACCTTGCCCTTCTATACGTTCGGCATCTTTGCTCCGCATCTGGCCCGGGATTTCGGCTGGTCGATGGGCGAGATCATGGCCGGGCTGACGATCACGACGTTGGCCCTCCTTGTCGCAGCGCCTGTGGCCGGCGTGCTTTGCGAGCGCTACGGTGCCCGCCTCGTCTCTGCCTGTTCGCTTGCGCTGTTCGGGCTGTGCTACATCTCGCTGGCCACGCTCGACGGGTCGCTGACGCAGTACTACGTGACTTGGGGAGTGGCCTCGGCTGTCGGCGCGGGCACCCTGCCGATCACCTTCACTCGCACGGTCAACCGCTGGTTCGACCGCCACCGGGGACTGGCACTGGGCATCGCCATGATGGGCACCGGCCTGTTCGGCATTGCCTGCAAACCGCTGCTGGCCTGGGTCATCACAGACTACGGTTGGCGCACCGCCTATGCGGCGCTTGGCGCGCTTCCGCTTCTGGTCGCCACGCCCGTCACCCTGCTGCTGTTCCGCGATCCCACCGACGCCGACGTCCGCTCCGCCAGCACCCCGCTCACACCGCTTACCGGCTTTTCCCGCAGCGAGGCGCTGCGCCAGTGGCGCTTCTGGCTGATTGCCCTGCTGCTGATACCCCTGTCCTTCGCGCTGGCCGGCACACCGCCCAACCTCGAATCCATCCTGAGCGACAAGGGCCTCGATCCGGCCACGATCATAAAACTCACCCCGCTGGTCGGCCTCGCGTCGATCACCGGGCGGCTGGCAGGCGGCTTCCTGCTCGACCGTTTCTGGGCGCCAGCGGTGGCTTTTGTCATCCTTAGCGTGCCGATCGCATCCTGCCTGATCCTTTCAGGCGGAAACCTGCAGCCCGCAACCGCCGGGTTCGCGATTTTTCTCATCGGCTTCGCCCTTGGCGTGGAGTTCGACGTGGTCGCCTATCTCACGGCGAAATACTTCGGGATGCGCTCCTACTCCGCGATCTACGGTCTGTTCTACGTGTGCTTCACGGTGGGCGCGGGCTTCGCGCCGCTAGCCTTCGGCATGATTCGCGATACAGCTCATGATTTCTCTCCGGCCTTGCTGACCTGCGCCATAATTCTGCCCATCAGCGCCGCCGGCTTTCTGTTTCTAGGCCGTTACCCGCGGTTTTCCTGACGTTTCGAAAGCCGCGTCAATAATTTGACATATTGATATATGAATATAACAATATCCCTCGGCGACTGGTCGCCATTCCATGAGGGAATCGCCATGACCGACTACCGACTGCTCCTCTCAACGATACTCGTACCGCTCAGCCTCGCCTCCGTGCAGGCTCAGGCTCAGACCCAGGAAGCACCCGCAGCAAACGGCGCACAGACCGGCGGGCTCGACGACATCGTCGTCACCTCACAGCGCCGGCAGGAAAAGCTGCAGGACGTGCCGGTCACGGTCACCGCGTTCAACGACGCAATGCTCGAACGGCTTAACGTGCAGGATGCGATCTCAACGTCGAAATTCGTGCCGGGCATGGTCTCGCAGCACAATGCGGGCCTCGCTTCGGCTAACGCCTATTATCTGCGCGGACTTGGCAATAGCCAGTCGACGCCGACCTTCGATGCACCTGTCACCACCTACGTCGACGATATCTACGTGGCGCGCCAGAACGCCAACAACTACGCCTTCTTTGATACCGAACGCGTCGAAGTACTGCGCGGACCTCAAGGCACACTGTTTGGCCGCAACACCACTGGCGGCGCGATCGCGGTCATCATGCGCAAGCCTTCCGATACGGCCGGCATGAAGATGGAGTTGAGCGGCGGATCGTATGACCGCTACACCGTCAAGGCCACCGCAGACCTGCCGATCACCCCGCAGATCCTGACCAAGCTGTCTGGGTACGCGGTGCAGGATCGCGGCTACCTCAAGAACATCACCACAGGCGAATGGCTCAACGGCGAAAGCAGCTACGGCGTGCGCGGCGATGTCCGCCTGCTGCCTACCGACCGCCTGACAATTGACGTCGCGGCCGAATATACCCGCAATTCGGGCACTTACGCGGGCCTGCGCAATGTGCCCGGCGCTAACCCCTACGTTGCCACGGCCACCACGCGTCCGGTGTTCTACGAATCCGCCTCGGGCCTGACGTCGACCAGCTGCAACGGCAGCAACGCGCAGAACCTGCTCTCCAGTCAGGCCGGCAACTGCAACCTGTCCGAAAACATCGCGGTCAGCGCCAACGTCAACTATGCGCTGGACAACGGTTCGCTGACCTACATCTTCGGCTACCGCCACCTCGACCAGGGCTACATCAGCGAATACAACGGCAGCGCGGTCAACAAGTATGCCGGATACATCATCACTGACAACGGCACGCATGAACAGTGGTCGCACGAACTGAAGTACAACACCGACCTGCTGGACGACCGCGTCCACCTCGTCACCGGCCTGTACTATCTCAAGGAAAAATCCGACGATCGCCAGACCAGCTTTTCGGGCGGCACCACCGCGTTCCGGCTCATCCAGGACCAGCACCTGCTGCCCCAGACCGAGACCGGCGCCTTCTATGCCCAGGCTGATTTCGACGTCACCGATCAACTGACCCTGACTGCCGGCGGACGCTACACGATCGAGACCAAGAAGGTGGGCTACCTCGCATCCGAGGAATTCCCCGGCTTCGGCTACGACAGCGCCGATGTCGCCGCATTCGGCATCCCGCTCAAGCGGACCTACCGCAAGTTCACGCCGCGCGTTGCGGTGAACTACAAAATCAACCCCGATGTGATGGTATTCGCATCGGCCACCAACGGCTTCAAGTCGGGCGGCTGGAACGGCGGCACTGCATCGCCCGCCAACGCCGTGCTGTTCGACCCGGAAAAGACCTGGTCGTTCGAGGGCGGCATCAAGTCGGAGCTGTTCGGCCGCAAGCTGCGCTTCAATGCCACGGGCTACTACGCCCGCACCAAGGACCTGCAGGTCACTGCGGCCGTCAACAGCCCGATCACCGGCACGATCGCGCAGCTGCCGTTCAACGCCGGCACGTTCGAGGCCTATGGCATCGAAATCGAGAGCACGGCGAAGTTCGGCAATTTGAGCCTCTTCGCGAACCCTTCGTTCATGCACGGCGAATATACCTACATCGTGCCCACTTCGACCACGCTGACCACCGCCTTCAAGCCGGTTCGCGTGCCGAGCTTCCAGTTCAGCGGCGGCGCGGCCTACGAGGTTCCGGTAGAGGCACTGGACGGCATGCTGGGCGCCAGCGTGACCTACCGGCACAATTCGCCCTACTGGGTCGCCCTGCTCAATACCACGACAACGCAGACCGAAGACTTCGTCGACGCGGCGGTCAGCTACACCACCATGAGCGAGAACATGAAGATCTCGTTCGAGGTATCCAACCTGACCGACCAGAAGACCGTCACCGCGAACTTCATCTCGCTCTTCCCCGGCGATCCGCGCCGGTACACGATGCGCGTGAAGTTCAAGATCTGATTGCCGGATGATCCCGGCGCGGTGTCCGCAGGTCGGACAAGGCTGTCCTCCCAGCGGACACCGCCCCGGTATCGTCGTCCTGTCTATGGGCCCATCCCCAAGGACAAGCAGAGTTAGGAATTCTATGAGCATCGTCGGTACGAAGATGGTCAGCGACGGCAAGACCGCCCGCCAAATCTTCGAGGAAGTCATGGCCAATCCCGCGCGCACCAAGTTCGGCTTCGGCGAGAAGCTGGCGATCGTGAACGTAGATTTCCAGAATGCCTATACCCGGATCGACGAGTTCAAGACCGCCTACGAAACCGACCCACACCAGATCGAATACACCAACACGATCTCGGCCCTGGCCCGCGCCAAGGGCATGCCAGTGATCTGGACCCATGTCGCCTATGCCGAGGACGCCAGCGATGCAGGCGTCTGGGGCACCCGTACGAACACCCCGGATTCGCTGCAGAACATCAAGTACGAAAGCCGCCGCCATGCTTTCGACGAGCGCTGCGAGATCGACCCGGCCGACATGATCTATAACAAGCGCATGCCCTCGGCCTTCTTCGAGACGCCGCTGCAGAGCCTGCTGATCTGGCACAAGGTCGATACCGTGGTCATCACTGGCGGCTCGACCTCGGGCTGCATCCGCGCCACGGCGGTGGATAGCCTCAGCCGTGGCTACCGCACCATCGTGCCGATCGAAACCTGCGCCGACAAGCACGAAAGCTACCACTTCGCCAACCTGACCGACCTGCAGCTCAAGTATGCGGACGTCGAGCCGGTGCAAACCGTGATCGACTGGCTGGAGGCCCGCTGATGCGCGCCGGAATGCAGGAAGGTCAAGCTGATCCCGGCCTCTACGACTTCAGCCCCTACCGGGACCGCTCGCCATTTTCATGGCCGGACGGCAAGAAGGTGGCTGTCTGGGTCTCGCCCAATCTCGAATATTACGAGATCGATCCCCCCGCGAACCCGCACCGCAAGTCCTGGGCAAAACCGCACCCCGACGTAGTGGGCTATGCGCACCGCGACCATGCCAACCGCGTGGGCCACTGGCGCATGGCCGAAGTGATGAGCAAGCACGGCTTTCCCGGCTCGGTCAGCCTCTCGGTAGCGCTGTGCCAGCACCACCCTGAAGTCGTGGCGGACGCCAATGAGCGTGGCTGGGAATTCTTCAGCCACGGCATCTACAACACCCGCTATTCCTACGGCATGGACGAGGCGCAGGAGCGCGCGATCATCGAGGATTCGATCCGCACTGTGCGCGAGGCGACCGGCCAGACGATCCGCGGCTGGCTGGCCCCCGCGCTCACCCACACACCGCGCACGCTGGACCTGATCGCGCAGTACGGGCTCGACTACACCTGCGATCTCTACCACGACGACCAGCCCCAGCGCGTCAACACGGCGAGCGGTGATCTGATCTCGATGCCCTACAGCCTCGAGGTCAACGACCACTACGGCTTCTTCATCTACAACATGAGCCCGCGCGAATATGCGCAGACGCTGATCCGCCAGTATGAACGGCTTGCCGCCGAGCCTTCGGGCACGGTCATGTGCATACCGCTGCATTCCTACCTGATCGGCCAGCCGCACCGCATCGGCGCCTTCGAGGAAGTTCTGCGCCACATCGCCGCCGATGGCCGCGCCTGGATCACCCGCTCGGGCGACATCGCCGATGCGTGGAGAGCCGTTCACACCGGGGAGCCAGCCGCATGACCCTCGACCCCAACTATATCGAATACCCCAGGCGCGCCCTGGGCTACGACCACGCGCTGTATCCCTACTCGGCCCTGCCGAACCGCAAGCCGCTGGCATGGCCCGGCGGCAAGAGCGTGGCGACCTGGATCGTCGTCAGCCTCGAATGGTTTCCGATCACGCCAAGCGACACGCCCTTTCGCGCGCCGGGGCACATGCAAACCGCTTATCCGGATTACCGGCACTATACCTCGCGCGAATATGGCACGCGCGTCGGCTTCTACCGCCTGCTCGATGCTTTCGCCAAGGCGGGCATCAAGGTTTCGGTCGCCGCGAATGGCGCCATCGCCCAGCGTTACCCTTCGATCATCCGCGACGTGGTGGAGGCCGGGCACGAAGTCATTGCCCATTCCACCGACATGAACGGCACCATCGACTCCACCCTCCCGGTGGAGGAGGAATGCGCCCTCATCCGGGACAGCATCGCCGCGCTTAGCGACGTGACCGGCACCGCCCCGCGCGGCTGGCTCTCCATCGCCCGCTCGCAAAGTTTCGCCACGCCCGACCTGCTGGTCGAGGCCGGGATCGAATATTGCTGCGACTGGGCCAACGACGAACTGCCCTGGGCCTTCGCCAATGGCCTGGTCAATCTGCCGCTGAACCATGAATTGTCGGACCGGCAGATTCTCAACGTCCAGCAGCAGTCGGTGGACAGCTATGCCCAGCAGATGCTCGACGCGCACGACTGGCTGCGCGCGGAAGCCGAAACGCAAGGCGGCGCGCGTTTGCTGCCGCTGCACCTCACACCCTACATCATGGGCCTGCCCTACCGCATGGACGCCTTCGAGCGCCTGCTGGCAGACCTCGCCGCGCGCCCGCAGACATGGTTCGCGCGCGGATCGGACATTCTCGACAGCTTCAGGAGTCAAATGTGAAAGCCTATCAGCTCGGCGCCCAGACCGGATTGTCCTCGCTCACCCCCGTCACCCGCCCCGATCCCGTAGCCGGGCCCGGTGAAGCGGTGCTCAAAGTCCGCTATGTTTCACTTAACAACCGCGATCTGCAGATCCTCGAAGGCCGCTACGGCGCGAAGAAGCCGGAAGACCGCGTGCCCTTTTCCGAAGGCATCGGCGAAGTTGTCGCGCTCGGCGAAGGCGCGGCCGGCATCGCCGTGGGCGACCGCGCAGTGCTTTCGCACTTCATCGCCTGGGGCGACGGCCCGTTCGACATGCGCTACTTCGGGACCGACGTGGGCATCACCCAGGACGGCTGGATGGCTGAATACCTGAAGGTCCCTGCGTCCGCGCTGGTCCGCGTGCCCGAAAGCCTGGCCGATGAACAGGCCGCCGCGCTGGCCGCCGCAACGCTGACGGCATGGCATGCGGTCGTCGAGGTGGGCCAGGTCAAGGCGGGCGATCTTGTCGTCGCACTGGGCACCGGCGGCGTCGCCATGGCCGCGCTGCAGATTGCCAAGGCCAACGGCGCTTTCGTTGCCATCACCTCGTCGAGCGACGAGAAGCTCGACCAAGCCCGCAAGGCCGGCGCCGACTTCACGGTGAACTACAGCAAGAACCCCGACTGGGCGGCCGAACTGATGAAGCAGACCGGCGGACGCGGCGCCGACATCGTCGTCGAGACCGGCGGCCAGCACACCCTGCCGCAATCGATCAATGCCTGCGCGGTCAATGCCCATATCGTCCTTGTCGGCGTGGGATCGGCCGACGGCCCGCTCCCGAACTACGGCGCGATCATCGGCAAGAACCTGGTCATCAAAGGCATCGCCGCTGGCAGCCGCGGCATGCTGGTGCGCCTGCTGCGCGCCATGGAAGCCAACCCCTTCGCCCCAGTTGTCGACCGCGTGTTCGGTTTCGACGAAGCTGTGGCAGCTTGCGAATACCTGAAATCCGGCAACCACTTGGGCAAAGTGCTGATCCGCGTTTCCTGATCAGCCAAGGAATCGCATGCGAAACGCCGGTCCGCCAATGCGGGCCGGCGTTTTCGTTCAATCGCCGCCGGGGTTCTGCAAGTCCATACGGATGTTGAAGCGGTCTGAACGGTAATGCGCGTAAGTGCGCAGGAACGGCTTGTCCTGACCGTCGTAGACCGTCCGTGTGATCCGCAGGATGGCAGAAAGCGGCTCGACGTTAAGACGCTCCACGCAGAGCACGTCGGCCAGCATGGCGCCGATGGTCTGCTCGGCGTGCTTGGCCCGGAAGCCCGCGTCGTCCAGCAGCTTGAGGATCGGCGCGCGCACCAGCAAATTCTCGTTGACGATCGCCTCCAGCGCGCCCGGCACATAGCTGACGACGTAGCCGATCGGCACCCCGTCGAGACAGCGCACGCGCACGGCGCGGATCACTTCGGCCCCCACTTCGAGTTGCAGCGCGCTGGCGACGGTGGCGGTCGCCTCACGCTTCTCTACCGAAATGACGTTGACGGTGGTGCCCTGCCCCAGCGCCAGCAGCGAGTCCACCGCCTGGTCGATGTTCGCCTCAAGAGGCTTGGCAGGAGATTTGAACACCACCCGCGTGCCGAGGCGGCGCTTGCGCTCCACGTAGTTCTGATCGGCCAGATCGTTCAGCACCCGGCGCGCGGTGATGCGCGACACGCTGTAGAATTCGGATACTTCGGCCTCGGTCGGCATGGCGCTGCCATAAGGCCGCTGGCCGCTGAGAATCTCGTCGCGTAGCATCAGGTAGATCTGGTGATAGAGCGGCACTGCCGTTGCGCGGTCGAGCACGTATTTCCCCCGGAAGGCCGATTCGGAACTTTCACGCGGCGCGCTGGCATTCCGGCTTTCCCTGCTATTCGGGGCCAGCCCCTGCTTAGTCAAGCCGCCGGCTCCTCCTGCCATACCGGATAACGGCCCATGGCAAGCAGTGATATCCCGCCGGCCACAAGGCAGCCGACCCCCGCCATCAGAGCCGCATCGTACCGCCCCATCGTGTCGAAGGCCCAGCCATAGACCACCGGCCCCATTCCGCCGCCGAACGCGATCACGGTGTAGAAGCAGCCATAGATCGTCCCATAGTTGCGGCGGCCAAAATAGCGGGCGATCAGGTAGGCCAGCAGGTCGAACTCAAAACCCGCGCCAAGCCCCAGCGCGATCACCGAAAGCACCGCGTGCGAGGTATCGACCTGCGGCTGTGCAAGCATGAAGCTACCCAGCGCAGGCATCACGAGGATCACCAGCGCGCAGCCCGGTGCCCAGAAGCGGTCCAGCAGCCAGCCCCCGATCACGCGCCCGGCGATCACCGAAAGCCCGAACCCGGCGGTGATCGCGCCAATTTCAGCCAGGGCGAAGTGGCGGGTCTTGAGGATGTTTTCGAGATTGGGCGTCGGCGCGGTCAGCGCGAAGGCGATCAGCAGGAATGCGAAGGTCATGATCCAGAAACGCCGGTCATGCAGCGCCTCGCGCAGCGTCGCCCCGCCTTCCACGATGACTGGCGCCGCTCCGCCTACCGCAGCCCGCTCCCCGCGTTCACGAAAAAGCAGCGCAACCACGGGCACGCCGATCACGATAGGCAGCGCGCCGATCACCACGAAGGCGGTGCGCCAGCCGAAATCGCCGATCAGCCAAGCGGCGAAAGGCTTGACCAGAAACCCGGTAATGCCCGTGCCGGTGCTGGCGACGCCAATCGCCAGCCCGCGATGTTTCTCGAACCAGCCATTGACGGTGTAGGTCCAGGTCGCCGTCAGCGTGCCTGCGCCCACCACCGACATCAGCATCCACTGGGCGTAATAGATCCAGAGGTTCCCGTTGCTGAGCGACAGGCTCATGAACGTCAGCCCGAACAGCACCAGCGAAACCAGCGCCACCGGACGCGGCCCCAACCGGTCCACTGCGAAGCCGGCCATCGGTCCGGTCGCCATGACCACCAGCGACTGGACGGTGATCGCGCCCATCAGCGAGGCGAATGTCCAGCCGAACGCGCCCTGAAGCTCCGGCGCGAACATGCCGACGGTGTAGAATGGCAGCGGACTCAGCCCCATCGCCAGTCCGATCATGGCCGCAAAGACCACCACCCAGCCCGCACGTCCATCGCGTGGTTGCAGAGCTGCTGAAGGGGATTTCATGGTGTTCGACTTCACTCTTTCTCGCCTGTCGGAGGGGGTGTCCCAGGTACTGGACAAGTCATCGATCCTGACACAGTATTCGTTATAGTGATATAACATATTGCCAAAGGACGGGCCGCATGAGCACCACGACCGCCACGCGAATTGAGCGCCGCTATGTGACTGCGCAGGGCCGGCAGGTTCACTACCGCGTCTGCGGCCAGGGCCCGGCGGTTGTCCTGCTGCACGATTCCCCGCGATCCTCGCGGTTGCACAGTCCGGCGATGAAAATGCTCGCCAGCCGGTTTCGCGTCTTCGCGCTGGACACCCCGGGCTATGGCAATTCCGACCCGCTGACGGCGCCCGAACCTACCATCCTCGATTTCGCAGAAGCGCTTGGCGAAACCCTGGCGGCCCTGGGGCTTGAACGCGCCCCCCTCTATGCAACGCACACCGGCGCCAAGATCGCGCTGGCCCTGGCGGCGCGCGGCGGAAAGATGCCGCTGCTGGTGCTGGACGGTCTGTCGATCCCCGATGCGCCGGCGCCGGAGAGCTTCATTTCCGCCTACATGCGCCCGTTCCAGCCCGATGCCAGCGGTGCCTACCTCGCTGCGGAATGGGTGCATGTGCGCGACATGCTGCGCTGGTTCCCGTGGTTCTCGCACAAAGCCGAAAGCCGCATCGCCATGGACCCGCCCAGCGCGGAATGGCTGGAAGACTACGGCATCGACCTGTTCAGCGCTGGCCCGCACTATTCCGGCGCCTATGCCGCCGCGATGCGCTGGAGCCCGTGGGACGATCTGCTGGCCGTCAAAGTCCCCACCCTGGTCGCGGCCAAGAGCGACGATGTGCTTTACGCCTACCTCGACAAGGTGCCCACGGACCGCAACCCCATGCTTTCGTTGGAACGCCTCGGCAGCGACCGGGGCGAATGGTTGGACTGGCTGGCAGCGCGGCTGACGCAGGCAACTGCTGCGGCGGCCCCGCCCCCCGCACAGGACAATGCACCGCGCGGCTATGTGGACTTGCCGCAGGGGCAGCTCCACTGGCGCAGGGGCGGCGCGCAGAGTGGGCGCACGGCGCTGATCCTTTCCGCCCCGACCACGCTGGAAGCGCTCGACTGGGCGCGCGAACTTGGCGCAGATCGTCCGACGTTGGTGCCTGATCTTCCCGGCTTCGGCGATTCCGATCCCCTCCCCGAACCATGCGCCGATGCCATGGCCGATTGCCTTGCCCTGCTGATCGAACGCCTGGGCTGCGGCCCGGTGGACGTGCTTGCCATCGACCTTGCAGCGCCGATCGGCGCAAGGCTGGCGTCCCGCCATCCCGCGCTTGTCCAGGCACTGGCAATCCACGGCGCGCCGCCGCTGGGTGCTGCCGCCGCAGCGGCGATGCTGGCCGCAACTTCTCCGCAGATCGCCTTCGACCCTCACGCCGGCACCCACCTCCACCGCACATGGCACATGCTGCGCGATGGCCAAGTGCAATGGCCCTGGTACGGTCTCTCGCAGCAGGCCGCGCGCAAGACCGGTGTCGTGCCCGAACCCATGGCCATGCTAGCCGCCCTGACCGGCGTACTAAAGCAGCGTCAGCATTACGGCCAAACTGCCGAGGCCGCACTTCGCGCCTGTGATGCGGCGAGCTGGGCCGAAGTGAGCGTACCCGCACTGGTCAGCCTGGGCGGCGATCCGTCCCAGGGTGAGGCGGCCGAAATCGCCGCGCTGATGCCTCAAGGCAGGACACTGCAACTGCCGGCCGACCGCGCGCAGGCCGCCCCGCTGCTCCTCGCCGCAATGGGCGCGCACCTCGCGGTGGCCTCGTGACCCAGGCCGCCGCCGAAGCTACGGTGTGGCCGCGGCGTTCCTATGCCTGGTATGTCCTTGCCCTGCTGACCCTGGCCTATGCGCTGGCGATCCTCGACCGCGTTTCGATCGCATTGCTGATCGAACCGCTGCAAAAATCGCTGGCGATCGACGACACCCAGTTCGGACTGCTGCAAGGCATGGCGTTCAGTGTCGTCTACAGCGTCCTTGGGCTGCCTCTAGGTATGCTCAGCGACCGGTCCAGGCGCGTGCCATTGCTGCTGGGCGGGCTTACCTTGTGGAGCCTCGCCACCATCGGCTGCTCGCTTGCCTCGACCTTCCACGAACTGTTCCTTGCGCGGATGATGGTAGGCGTGGGCGAAGCCGCGCTGGTCCCGGTGGCGACCTCGCTGATCGCCGATTACTTCACACCGGGCGTCCGGCCCAAGGCTTATGGCCTGTTCGTGACCGGCAGCTCGCTCGGCACGGCGGCGGCGATGGCGCTGGGCGGCCTGTTCCTCGACTGGGCGGACGGGTTGATCGCCTCGCTTCCCGCGATCTTCGGCCATATGCAGGCGTGGCAGGTTGTCTTCGTGCTTTGCGGAGCGCCGGGACTGGTGCTGGCGCTGCTCCTGCTGCTGACCGTGCGCGAACCTGCACGCCAAGGCAGCACGCAGGCCACCCAGCCGCTAAGCCTGCGCCCGATCCTGCACCTTTTCGCCCAGCGGCCCGGTGCGTTCGCGCTGTTCATGCTGGGGTCGGTCCTCAACCTCGTCTGCGTTTACGCCATCGTTGGCTGGTTTCCCGCACTGTTCATCAGGGTTCATGGCTGGGGCGCGGCGGAAACGGGCAAGATACTCGGCACATACGGCCTACCGGTGTCGGTTTTCGCGGCGGTGAACAGTGGCTGGGTCATCGCGTGGCTGGCGCGGCGCGGCCACAAGGATGCGCCGATCCTGTGCGCGATGGGCTGCGCGGCCTCTATGGCGGTATTCGGCACGCTATCGTGCCTTGCCCCAAGCGGCAGCCTAGCACTGGCCGGATACCTGCTCAACGCGCTGTTTCTCAACTGGAACACCTCGGCGGTCTATTCCGGTTTTGCGCAGATCACCCCCAACCATTTGCGCGCCCAGGTCATGGCGCTGCAGACTATTGCCTCAGGGCTGGTAGCCCTGACGGCGGGCAATTTCATCGTCGGCTTCCTGTCCGACACCGTATTCACCGGAAGGACCGGCATCGCCTGGTCGCTGGGCAGCGTGTTCTTCGCCTGCGGGCTCGGCGCCTTCTTCGTCCTCATGGCGGCACGACGCAGTTTCCGCGAAGCCGCAGCCGATCTCGCCGCCCTGGAGCCTGCCCGATGACCACTGACCTTGCCCCGTTGTTCGATGCGCTTCGAGCTATCCTTGGCAGCGACGAACTGCTGAGCGACCCGGTAAGCCTGCGCCTTCACGGCTCCGACCTGCTGGCCGAGGGCGCGGATTGCGTCATGGTCGTGCGTCCGTCTTCGGTCGAAGCTCTGGCCGCCGCAGTCGGGATGATCGGTCGGACCGGGATCGCCATGGCCCCGCGCGGCGGCGGCCTCACCTATGTGCGCGGCTACACGCCAACCGACCGCCGCTTCGCCGCGATAGACCTCTCTCGCCTCGACCGGGTGATCTCGGTCAGCGAGGAGGACATGATCGTGACGGTCGAAGCAGGCGCGACCTGGAAGCAGGTACACGATGCGCTGGCCCCGCTTGGCCTTCGCCTGCCGTTCTTCGGCACGTTTTCCGGCAGCCGCGCCACTGTCGGCGGCGGGCTTTCGAACGGAGCGCTGTTCCTTGGTACCGCGCGCCATGTCTCCGCCGCCGAAGCGGTGGTCGGCATGGAAGTGGTGCTGGCGGATGGCTCGCTGCTCCACACCGGGCAGAAGGCCGTGGCACTTGCCCCGCTGCCCTTCATGCGCACATTCGGCCCGGACACCACCGGCCTGTTCGTCCACGATGCCGGCGCGCTGGGCATCAAGGCGCGGGTGAGCCTGCGGCTGATCCGCGCGCCCCGGCACAACGGTTTCCTGTCGTTCGGCTTCGAGCGCCAGGCGGACGGCATCGCCGCGCTTTGCGAGATCGCCCGAAGCGATCTGGCTGAAGACGCCTACATGATGGACCCGGACAAGACCCGCACCGCCCTCTCCGGCCCTACAGACCTCGTCCGCGACGTTCGCGTACTAGCCAAGGTCGCACGGCAGGAGCGCGGTCTTTTCAAGGGCCTGAAGGCAGGCGCGAAGCTGGCGATGGCAGGCCGCTCGTTCATCGACGCGGGGTGCCATTCGCTGCACCTCGTCCTTGCCGGGCGCAGCGAGGCGGCGGTTGAGGCAGACATGGCCGAGGCGCGCGCGATTGCCGCGCGCTTCGATGGACGCGAACTGGCGGATTCGATCCCCCGCGCAGGCCGGGCCGACCTGTTCGTGCCGGTGGACGGCATGATCCTGGGCCCCGATGCCGACCGCTGGATCGCACTCAACGCCAAAGTGCCGCATAGCGAGGCCATGCGGTTGACCGATGAAGTGGAAGCTCTGCTTTCCCGGTACAAATCCGCGCTGGACGCTGCGAGTGTCACCGTTTCGCGCCTGCTGACGGTGATGGGCACCCATGCCTTCAGTTATGAGCCGGTGCTCAACTGGCGCGATGCCTGGTTGCCGCTGCACCGCGACATCCTCGGCGCCGCCCCCCGTTTCGCCGAGCCGGCCGCTGCGCCCGATGCCCGCGCTCTCGTGATGAAGGTGCGCGGCGAACTGATCGCGCTGTTCGCCCGGCTGGGCGCCGCCTCCAATCAGATCGGGCGGACGTATCCTTATGCCTCGGTACTGCGACCGGAAGCACGCGGGTTGCTCGAAGCGCTCAAGCGCGCGGTCGATCCTCAGGGCGTGATGAACCCCGGAGCGTTGGAACTCTGAGCCGGGGACCACTCCCCCGGCCCAGCCGTAAAACGCCTCAGCGGCTCAGTTCGACCAGTTCATACCAGGTCTGCATGTAACCACCGACGCCGCCCTGCACGAAGATCGCATCGTCGTCCGCCGTCACCCACACCTCGTAAGGCGGGTGCGAGTGGCCGTCGATCGAGATCATGCCGCCGGCATCGTCGGTGAACTGGTACTTGTAGCAATCGAAAGTACCCGCCGCGACAGTGACGGTTTCCTCGCCGAGATAGCCAAGGTCGATGTTCGATTCCGCGATCAGCGGCGGGGTTGCGCCGCGATGGTCCGGCGAGGGCAGGAAGCAACGGAAATTGCGCTTGTGGACGCCCAGCGAGCGGTCGATTTTCTTGGTGATATAGGCGTCGCCCGAGATCGGGTGAGTGCCGAAACCGTCGAAGTCACCGCCTATCGGCATCGTCTGCGAGACGCGGCCGATCGAGGGGCCGTAGCTTTCGCATTCGACTGCGTCCTTGCCGATGATGAACAGGCCGGAACCCATGAATTTGTCACCGATGGTAAGGCGCACGAAGCAATCCATCGGGCGGTCGTTCTCGTCGAGGCTGTAGACGACGTCGCGGTGGACGGTCGGTGCCGGTTCGTCGATCTCGCAGCGGGCGCGCAGGCTGCGCTTGCCATCGGTGTGGTGAGTGAACGTGAACCATTCGCGACCACGCTCCTGGCCTTCGCGGCCGGGCTTGCGCGAGGTGTAGAGAATCTTTCCGCTGATCGTGCGATGCTGCTGCATGGTTTCTCCGTTTGGTCAGAGGCCGTGGGGGTTAAACAGGGGTGGCGATGCCGAGGAAGCAGGCGATCAGGACCAGCACCCAGATGCTGATGACGCTGATGCGCGCGCGGCTGTTGACGGCGGCGATGACGCGGTCGGTCTCGGGCGTCGGGCCGGTTTCCCGCATCTGGATGATGGCGGGGAACAGCGGCACCAACTGGCGCCGCACAATGAGGCCCAAGGTGATGCAGATGGCCAGCGCCAGCATCTTGAGCGTGATGAACAGCGGCACCGCGATCTCGCCGGAAAAGCTCAGCATCACCGCAGCCACCAGCCCGGCAAGAACGAGATAGCGCACGAAAATATCGAAGCGCTTGTACGCCTGCCCCTGCGGCCCGTGCTTCAGATGCACCGCCCATGCCAAGGCCAGCCACGCCAGTCCCAGAACTCCGGCGGCAACCGCATAGGAAACCGAAACATCCAGCCAGCCCTTTACCACGGCAAGGGCAAAGCCGGTCGGGAATGCCAGGATCAACATGGTACGCGGGGCCATGTCGATGTTGTTGAGGATGGTGAGCGCCATCATCCGCTCGGGCACCGAACGCTTGGGGTCCACCATGAATCGCGAGCCGTAAAAGGCGCCCAGATCCCCGCCCAGCCAATAGACCGGGACAAGAACGTGCAGCAGCGTCAGCAGCGAAAGGCCGATATCCATGGCTCAGTTATTTCCTGCGAAGAAGGTGGCCATCGCGTCGTGGCGCAAGGTTCGGAATCCGGGATCGTCGAAGCGCGGCAGTTCAAGGAAGCGACCGTTCGGCAGCAGCGGCGCAAGGCCAGCGCTGGCTTCGTAAAGCGGATCGTTGACCGCAGCGGTGACCAGCACGGGGCACTGGATCAGCGGCAGGCGGCGGTCGGCCGGCCACTTGAACGCGGCGCGGTAGTTGAGGTGGTAGGTCGTGCTTGCCTTCATCACTTCGGTCACCCAGGCGTGCAGGTCATCGGGGCTGCCCAGCCCGCCGTCACGGCGTCCCTCGCGGGTGCGGCGATACCAGGGGAAGAACAGGTACTGGTCGCGGCAGAACTGGAACAGCCGGGCGAGATAGGCACCGTCGAGATCCGGCTCAAACGGAAAGGCGTAAGTGGCGAGGATTTCCTCCAGCTCTGCGCCTTCCATCAGGCTGACACCGTCGAGGACAAGATGGCTCACCCGCCCCGGAGCAAGGATCGCCAGTTCGGCTGCGATGGCCGCGCCGGTGTGCGAGCCGTAGACGCGCACCTGCTCAAGGCCCATCACGTCGAGATATTCCAGCATGGCCCCGGCCAGCGCAGCAATCTCGGGTTCTTCGGCGCCGAGTGCCTCACTGTCGCCATTACCCGGCGTGTCGGGCGCGAACACCATGGCCTCGCCCGCGAAGTCCTCGATCAAACGCACCTGCTGGCGCGAACTGCCGGGCGATGCGTGGAGGATCAGCAGCGGCTGCCCCTTCTCGCCCGCGCTGCGATAGTGAACCTGCCTTTGCGCCAGATCGGCGAAACCGCGGCGAATACAGACCTGCGTATCCATCGTCACAGCGCCCCGCCTTCGATCATTTCAAGCAGCGCGCCCTCCGGCGTCAGCAGAACACCCGTGCGCCGACCGCCGTAAAGCGGCCCCTCGCGCACGGCTGGCGGCGAGGCCCAATGCCCTTCGAGCCGCGCGAAATCTGGGTGGAGCATCGTAGTGATGGCCACCCCCGGCGGCAAGGCGCCCGGATGGCAAGGACGTTTCCCGGCACCTTCTGGATACTGGTCGAGTTCAAGGAAGACCTGCCCCCCGCCCTTGGCTGTGACGAGTTCCGTCTTTGCGTCCTCGGCAAGCCCGAAGCTGAGCGTGATCATCGAATAGCGGATCGCCACCGGATCAATCACCGGAAGGCCAAGCACGTCCTTCACCCACTGCGCCGATTTGCGCAGGTCCGGGCAGGCCAGCACCATGATGAACGGCCGGTCGACCAGCGAACGCGGCTGCGGCAGGCCTGTATCCGGGCCCGGCTGGAGGATTTCGGTGAGGTAGACCGTCTCCAGGTCGGCGCCGCGAACCTGCATCGGCTTGACCGTGGCGAACCCGTCGAGTTCCTTGGGCGGGCCGATCACTTCGAAGGGGCTTTCCAGCATCTTCGCATTGACCGCCTCGACATCCGACACGCACAGTTCGATCGCTGCCCAGCCGTAGCTGCGGATCGGCAGATAGTCCGGCACCGGATCGCCTTCGACGAAGCGCAGGAATACTTCCTCGCCCGACGCAGGCTGCAACACGGCATAGGCCTTGCCCGCGCTGGCGGGTGCCTGCCACGCAGCGGCCAGATCTGCGGGCACTGCGCCTTGTTCGACGAGGCGGTAGCCCATCCAGGTTTCGTAGCGTTCGATCGCCGCCGGAACGTCTGCGACGACATGGGTGGCACACTTGAGTAAGGTCATTTCGGCTCCTTGCCCGGCCTGTCGATTTATTTGATATAGATTTATATCATATTGCAAGCGGAAACGGTGCGCACCGTTTGCCGGGCTGTCCGTCCTGCGGAGAAAATCGCTTCAACCGATCACGCCGCTAGTGCGCAGCATGGCCATGGCATCCGCAGCCGTGGGCAGCCCTGCCACGGCATCGGCCAGCGCAGCATGACGGTCCTCCATGTCCGCGAAGGCAAGGCAGCCGCGCGCCTTGCCAAGATGCTCCGCCTCGCTGAGCGGCCACTCAGGCGAGCCGAACTGCGCGGCCACGTCTTCCACCAGTTCGCGCCCGTCCACGGTGCGCGCCAGAGCCCGCGCCGGTACGAAGGCGGCAAGGTCGGTATTGCCATCCGCGACCACGCGGATACGCGCCGCAAGGGCCAGCACGGCGGGATCGTCCAGCGTAGCGCGCTGAAAATCGCCGAGCGACACTGTGCCGCGCAGTAGCGTCACTGCCGCGAGGAACGGCAGGCACAGGCGCGCATAGCCGGGCTCCATTCCCGGCTTGGCAGGCCGTCCGACCAGCCGGTGGATTAGCGGCGGCGCATGATATTCAAGACTGTCCAGCAGATCGGCGGTGAGCCCGTGACGCGCCATCAGCCGCTGCACCGAAACGATGCCGCCATGACCCGCGCGGCCGGTGGGAAACGGCTTCCAGCTCACTTCGGTGATGCGGTGTCCCTGCTCCAGCCGCGCCAGTGCGGCAGCCAGTTCCTCGCGCTTCTCCATCAGCGCGAAGTACCCGAACGGGCCGTCCAGCGGATGGGCCACGCCCGGCATCCCGGCCCGCGCCAGATCCACGGCATCCAGACTGCTGCGCGCCGCATGGGCGACCTGCACCGGGAGCGCAGGCTTGCCTTCCAGATGGGCCTGCATCGTGCCTGAAGCAAAAGCCATGGCATGGCCGAATGCGTCCAGCGCCATGTCACGCGGCATGGCCCGCAGACTGGCGATAGCCGCCACGCAGCCGAAAATACCTGCGGTCGCGGGACGGAAGAACATCAGCGCATCGGGCGCCGCGATCCCCAGCGTCACCGCCACATCGACACCGGCGACCACCGCCGTCAGGAACTGCTCGCCGCTGACCGGTTCGCCCCGCTCCGCCTCTGCCAGCAATGCTGCCAGAACCGTCGCCATCGGGTGCAGCACCGCCGGTTCATGAACGCAGTCATACTCCTGCCCGTGTATCTGGAAGGCGTTGACGAAAGCCGCAGAAGGCGCAGGCAGGCGAACACCGGGGCGCCCCAGCACACCGGCAGCCTCACCCCCTCCCCACCCCTGCACCATGGCAAGCACGCCGTCGGCATGGGCGGCATTACGCCCCGCCACGCCGACGGCGAGACTATCGTGAAGGAAAGTCAGCGCCTTGCCCCGAACTGCTCCGGGGATGTCATCCCAGCGTAGCGCCAGCGCATGATCGATCAGCACATGGGCGGGGTTGCGAGCCTGCGCTTCCGTCATCTCAGTGCGGCTCCTCGCCGCCCGAGACGTTCATGCTCTCGCCAGTAATGTAAACGGCCTCGTCCGAGCAGAGGAAAGCCACGGCGCTGGCGGTATCCTGCGGCAAGCCCGGACGCCCCATCGGAATGCGCCCCGCCATGCGCTTCAGGTATTCCTCCACGGAGATGCCCTGCAGTTCGGCGAAGTGCTCGTTCTGCCACTTGCCGAGGCCCGTCGTGACATGATTAGGGCACACGTTGTTGACGGTGATCCCCTCCGGCCCCAGTTCGATCGAGGCGGAGCGCGCCAGCCCGACAAGGCCGTGCTTCGATGCCGTGTAGGCCTGCGCATGGGGGAAGCCAGACTTGGCTGCCTGGCTGGCGATATTGACGATGCGCCCGCCGCGCCCTTGCCGGATCATGCGCTCGGCAGCGGCCTGCAGGCCAAACCACGCACCGGTCAGGTTCACATCTATCACCGCGCGCCAGTCGTCCGGCGAAACTTCGCCGAGCGGCTTCATGATATAGCCGATGCCGGCGTTGTTCACCCAGATGTCCAGCGAACCATGTGCCGCAATCGCATGATCGGCCAGGCCTGCGACTTGCGCCGGATCGCGCACATCGCAGGAAAAAGTGGAAGCCTGCGTCGGCAGAGACGCGGCGATCTCCTGCATTTCCGCGGTGCCGCCGATCATCGCGTCGGGTGTCGCCGCATCGCGTGATCCGCCGATATCGGAAATCACCACCCGTGCCCCCTCCTCGGACAGGCGGCGGGCGATCGCCTCGCCCAGACCGCCCTTGCGGCCCGAACCGGTGACGACCGCGACTTTGCCGGCGAACCTCATGCCGTGAGTTCCTCGGTGGTAAGGAAGGTCACTTCGACCATGCCCTGGAACACGGCTGCCACTTCCTGCATCGCGGCGGCCGAAACATCGGCACCGAACTGATCCATGTCCTTGACGTCCAGCACTTCGATGTAGCCGAACGGCGGCGGCGCATCGCTGCCGAGTACGCCGGTCGTGCGGAAAACGCGGAAGCTCTCGATCGATGCGAGGGCATTGACGGTGGGCAGGTCTGACTCCTTTGCCCATGCTTCGTATTCTTCCACCGAGACACCCGGCTTCAGGTTGAACAGCGCGAAAATCAGCATTTCGTAGGTCCTTCCTCTTCGCCTGCCGGACAATGCCGCCACGCGCACTTGCTTCCGCCCCTCAGGCCATATATCATAACTCTATAACAAATGAGGTAGGCCGTGAAGACGTCTCAGACACCCCATTCATCCGCCCCTGCCGCGAACGACCTTAGCGCGGCCTACGATGGGCCGCCGGACTATCGGGTCATTGGTCGCCACGCGGTTTTCCCCGAGACCAGCCATGACGAGATCGAGCGGATCAATTTCCTCGCGCAGATGAACCGGCATCTCGCCGCGCGCGTGGTCCCGGGGGTGAAGGCCGCCTACGACAACCGCGTCGTGCCCGGCTTTGCTGCGCAGAACGGCCGCCCGCTCGCCAATCGCCATGAAGCGCGCAAGGCCATGCTGGAAGACCCGGCGTTCCAGACCTGGTCGGCACTACGCCGCATGACCATGGAGCAGCGCCAGCAGGCCGGGCGCTGGACAGCGCTGCGCCAGAACGAGCGACTCGCCCGCATCGCCGCCGACCTCACCGATGGCGACGAACGCCTCAGCCTGGACCCCGCGCTGGCGATCCCGCGCTATGTTTCGGCGGTGGATCACCACTGCATGCCGGGCAGTTACCACACGGAATACTTCCCCGGGGACGTCACCAACGGCGCCAATTATGATCATGCCGGGTTCGTCACCACCAGCGGCCTGCTCGGCAAATATTCGGACGGCGGCGGCCATGCCGTCGTCAACTGGGTCCGCCGCAACCTGCCCGATTTCAAACCGCGAAAGATCCTCGAGATCGGCGGCACCGTCGGTCATTCCAGCCTGCCGCTGGCACAGGCCTTTCCCGATGCGGAACTGACGATCGCCGATCTCGGTGCCCCGGTGCTGCGCTACGGCCTGGCTCGCGCCAAGTCGCTCGGCGTCGACAACGTGCGCTTCGTACAGGCCAGCGGCGAGGACCTTGCCGGCTTCGCGGACGAAAGTTTCGACTGGATCCAGACGACGATGTTCCTGCACGAGCTTTCGACCAAGGCGCTGCGCAACATCTTCGCGGAAACCCGCCGCCTGCTGAAGCCGGGCGGCATCGTGCTCCATGTCGAACAGCCGCAATATGCGGCGGAAATGCCGCTGTTCGAACAAGCGATGCGCGACTGGGACGCCTTCTACAACAACGAGCCGTTCTGGAGCCGGATGCACGAGATGGACCTCGACGCCGAGATGGTCGCCGCCGGGTTCGACAGGGACAACCTGATCCACGGCGGCGTTTTCGGCGTCGTCGACCGCGAATTGTTCCCCGATGCCGCTGAGGACGAAACTGAGGATTACGGCCGCAAGGCCGCCTGGCATGTGATCGGAGCGACGATATGAGCTTTGCCGAGGCCCTGAACCACGCCGGTGCCAAGCCCGCTGGCAAGCGTCCCTATTTCCTCGATTCGCAGGTCGAGCGCGTGCTCGCCATCACCATGGCTGTGGCGCAGGAACTGGCGGTCACCCGCCAGCGCGCCGACACGCTCGAACGCCTGCTGCTGGACAAGGGCATACTGTCAGCGGGCGAGATCGACGCCTTCGCACCTGACCGCGCCGCCTCGGCCGAGCGGCAGATGTGGAACCAGGAATATATCGCCCGCATCCTGCGCATCGTGCAGCAGGAGAACGAAGCGGCCATGTTTGGCGAGGATGTCGCCTCAGGCGATGTCGGCGACGAACTGGCCGGCGAGAAATGAGCCAGCCGTTTGAAATCACCGTCCCCGTGCTGGTGGTCGGCGGCGGCGCCTGCGGCTGCATTGCGGCGCTTTCAGCCCAGGAAGCCGGCGCGCAAGTGCTGCTGGTGGAACAGGACGAACGGCCGATGGGATCGACCGGCATGTCTCAGGGACTCATCTGCGCGGCCGGTACGAAATCGCAGGCCGACCACGGCATAGAAGACGATGCCGACCGCTATTATGCCGATATCATCGCCAAGACGCGGGGGCTGACCGATCCGGTTCTCGCCCGCGCTATCGCCGACCATGCGGGGCCAACGGTGGACTGGATGGTCGAGGCTCTCGCCATGCCGTGGCAACTCGATACCGGCTTTCGTCCGGCCTATGGCAACAGCGCCTACCGCGTCCATGGCTGGCGCGGCCATAGCGGGCAGGACATGGTTGACCTGCTTCACCGGCGGCTGGACGATGCAGGCGTGGACGTCCTTCTGGGCGCCCGGCTCAGCGAAGTTCACGCCGACGAAAACGGACGGATACTGGGCGTTTCGCTGTCCCGGCCCGATGGTTCGGTTGAGCGTATAGGCTGCGGCGCGCTTGTGCTCGCCTGCGGCGGCTTTGCGGCCAACCACGCCATGGTCGCACGCTACATGCCGGAAATGGCCCATGCCCGAAACAACGGCCACGAAGGCAGTCAGGGCACCGCTGTGCGCGTGGGCGAGCAGCTTGGCGCCATGCTCGGCGACATGGGCGCTTATCAGGGATATGCCATGCTCACCGAACCGCAGGGAATCCCGGTTCCGCCAGGCGTTCCGGTAGAGGGCGGCGTGCTCGTAAACATGGCGGGCGAGCGTTTCGTCGACGAAACCGCCGATATCGCTGGCATGGTGCACCCGGTGCTGGCGCAGGAAGGCGATCACGTATGGGTCGTTTTCGACACGCGGATCGAGGCCGCCGCCGATTATATCCCTGAAATGCAGCAGCTTAAAGCGCTCAACGCTCTGAAAAAGGCCGATAGCGTCGCTGATCTGGCCGAAGCCATCCGCGTGCCTGCCAGCGCACTTGAAACCGCGCTGGCGGAAGCGAAAGCGGCGCAGGGCGAAGGTCGGCCCGATGCCCTGGGACGCCTGTGGGGCGATGACATGCCTCCCTCGGGAAGCTACCGCGCGCTCAAGGTCGTCGGCGCGATTTTCCATACCCAGGGCGGTTTGCAGATAAACGGCGAGGCGCGCGTGGTGCGCGGCGACGGTTCCCCTTTGCCCAATCTTTTCGCCGGCGGCGGCGCTGCGCGCTCGGTCTCTGGCCCCGCGCATTGGGGCTACCTGCCCGCGATGGGGCTTGCCACGGCGGTGACGTTCGGGCGCCTCGCGGGCCAAGCCGCAGCGCGGACCGCGCTTACCTGCGACGAGGCCGCATTCTCCGACAGGTGACCATCTTTATCCGACTGGCGCGCAAGCCCTCGGCGGCGAGCCAATTGATCTAATCACAAGCCATATATGGCTTTCAGTGTTCGGGAACGAGACCATGTCCGACAGCCAGACCTTCGAGCAGAACCCCACCAGGATCGCTCCCTGCCCCGCCGATCTGCGCGCCGCTCTGGAAGCGATCGTCGGGCCGGACAACGTCAGCGCCGATGACGCCCGCTTGCGCCTGTTCAGCGAGGACGTGTGGACCCGCGCCGATCATGTCGCGATGCTGGCAGTCGCCCCGGCGACCACCGCTGAACTCGCCGCCGTGGTCAAAGCCGCCAACGAAGCGGGCGTTGCCATCGCCCCGCGCGGCGCGGGCATGAGCTACACCGAAAGCTACCTGCCGGTCACCGACGATACCGTCACCATCGACACGACCCGCATGAACCAGGTTCTGAAGGTCAGCCCCGAGGACATGACCGTCACCGTCCAGTGCGGCTGCACGTGGCTGGCCCTCAACGAAGCGCTGAAGCCCCACGGACTGCGTACGCCTTTCTGGGGCCCGATGTCGGGCATTTATTCCACCATCGGCGGCGGCCTTTCGCAGCTCAACGCCATGTTCGGCGCGGGCCACTACGGAACCTCCAGCGAGAGCGTGATCGCGGTGACCATGGTGCTGGCGGACGGCCGGATGCTGCGCACCGGCGCACGCGGGCCTGACGGCGACACCCCGCACTACCGCCACTTCGGCCCCGACCTTGCCGGGCTGTTCTGCGGCGATTCCGGCACGCTGGGCCTCAAGGCCGAAGTGACCTTCCGCCTGATCCGCACCCCACAGTTCGAGGATTCGGTCTCGTTCTCGTTCCCGGACGGCGAGGTCATGGTCAAGGCGCTGGCGGAAATGACCCGTGCCGGCATCGCATCGGAAACCTGCGGCTTCGACCCCGGCCTCACCAAGGTTCGCATGCGCCGCATGTCGCTGGCCAGCGACATGAAGACGCTGGGCAAGGTCGTCGCCAAGGAGAAATCGCTGGGCAAGGGCCTGCTCGCCGCCGCCAGGATCGCCATGGGCGGACGCGACTTCATTCCCGAGGACGACTATCCCCTGCACATCACGGCGGAAGGCCGCTGCAAGGAATCCGTCGCCGCGGACCTGGCCACCGCGCGCGAGATCGCCAAGCGCTTTGGCGGCACCGAGATAGAAAACTCCATCGCCAAGGTCATCCGCGCGATGCCCTTCCCGGCACCCAATTCCATCCTTGGCCCCGAGGGCGAAAGCTGGGTGCCGGTACACGGACAGGCCTCGCTTTCCACGGCGCCTGCCATGTTCGCCGAAATTCGCGCGTACTTCGATTCGATGAAGGCGCGTTTCGACGCACTGGGCATCCACAACGGCTTCCTGTTCTCTTCGCTTTCCACCAATGCGATCGTCATCGAGCCGGTGTTCTTCTGGCCCGAAGGCTACCGCCCCGTGCATGCATCGATGGTAGAGCCGGACCATCTCAAGCGCCTCAAGCAACTTGGCGCCGCGCCGGAGGCGACCGCCATGGTCACCGAGGCCCGCGAACAGGTGAAGGCGATCTGCAAGAAATACGGCGCCGCCCATTTCCAAATCGGCCGCGCCTATCCCTATCGCGAGACTCGCGACCCGGCTTTCCTCGACGTGCTCGACGCGGTGAAGACCGTGATGGACCCCAAGGGCCTGTTCAATCCAGGCGGCCTTGGCTTCCCTCAGGGCAAGATCGCCGCTCGGCAGGGAGCCGCCGCACGATGAGCGAAACCTACCGTGCCATCCGGCTGACACGCATCGCCCCTTCGTTTCGCGAGGGCAGCGAGATCGTGGAACTACCGCTAACCGCGCCCGGCCCCGGCGAGATTCGCGTGCGCAACCTGCACTGCGGCGTCAACGCCATCTTCGACACCCAGATCGCCCGCAACGCGGTGGATTACGTGAAGATCGCCCTGCCCACGTTCACAGGCGTGGAGGCGATCGGCACGGTCGAGGCAGTCGGTGCGGACGTGACCGATTATGCCCCCGGCGACGCGGCCGTGACCGTGCGCTTCACCGGCGGTTACCGCGAGGCCAATGTCGGTGCCGCAGCCCAGTTTGCCAAGGCTCCTGCGGCCACCCGCGAATATCTCGCACTGGCCTCCACCGGCGTTTCCGCGCTTGTCGCGCTGGAACGCATCGGCGAGCTGAAGGAAGGCGAGACCATTGCCATTTCGGCAGCCGCAGGCGGGCTTGGCCATTTGCTGGTCCAGCTTGCCGTGCTCAAGGGCGCGCGGGTGATCGGCGTGGCGGGCGGCCCGGCGAAATGCGCCTTCGTGGCCTCGCTCGGCGCTGACCGGGTCATCGACTACAAGTCCGAAGACGTGGATGCCGTGCTTGCGGCTGAATATCCCGGCGGCCTCGATGTGGCAGTGGACACCGTCAGCGGCGCGATCTTCGATGCATTCCTGGCCCATCTGGCAAACCATGGACGTCTCGTGGTCGGCGGCGCTGCTTCCGACCTCGAAGGCAGGCCCGAAGTCGTCACCGGCCCGCGGATCGCCCACGCCATCTACTACAAAGGCGCATCGGTGCGCGGCTTTATGAACGGCCTGCTCACGCCCCACTGGGCGGAAGCGCGCGAACGGCTGTTCGCGCTCTATGCCCAAGGCAAGTTGAAGGTCCATTTCGACGACGAACCACACACCGGCATCGAAGGCGTTTTTGGCGCTGTAGAACGCCTGCTTTCCGGCCGTTCAATGGGCAAGGTCGTGGTCGACCTCACCCCCGAGCAGGCCATTTGAACCGGCGACAAGCCGGGTGCGATGACAGATGACAGTTCACAAAACCAGAACACTCTTCGAAAAGATCTGGGATGCCCACCACGTCGCGGATACCGCCACGGGGGCTGCCCTCATCGCCATAGACCGCGTGTTCCTGCACGAACGCACCGGCGCCGCCGCGCTTAAATCCATGGCGGCGGCAAAACGTCCCGTATGCGATCCCGCCCGTGTCTTCGCGGTGATGGACCATATCGTCGACACCCGACCGGGACGCGGCGACGGCACCTTGATGGAAGGCGGATCGGCCTTCATCACCGAAACCCGCGCCGCCGCAAAGGCGGCAGGGATCACCCTGTTCGACGTGAACGACCGCGACCAGGGCATCACGCATGTGATCTCGCCCGAACTGGGCATCGTCCTGCCCGGCCTCACCCTCGTCGCGCCTGACAGCCATACCTGCACGCAAGGCGCGCTGGGCGCGCTGGCCTGGGGCATCGGCTCCAGCGAGGCCGAACATGCCATGGCGACCGGCGTGCTGAGGCTGGACCGTCCGAAGACGATGCGCGTCACCTACCGGGGCAAGCTGGCGCCAGGCGTCACTGCCAAGGACATGGTGCTTGCCCTGATCGCCGTGCACGGCGCAGGCGGCGGCGCGGGCCATGTCGTGGAATTCGCGGGCGAGGCGGTGCGCGCCCTCGATATCGAGGCGCGCATGACCCTGTGCAACATGGCCACCGAATTCGCGGCCATGACCGGGATCATCGCGCCCGATGCCCGGACTTTCGAATATCTCGCCGACCGCCGCTATGCGCCCGAAAGTTTCGACGAGCCTTACTGGCACACGCTGCGCACCGATGACGGCGCCCGCTTCGACCGCGAGATCGAGATCGACGCCGCCGCGCTTGCGCCGATGGTAAGCTGGGGCACCAGCCCGGAACACGCGATGCCGGTGGATGGCACCGTTCCGCAGGGGCCGCCGCGCGCGCACGAATATATCGGCCTCGATGCAGGCGCGCCGCTGCTGGGCACGCCGATCGACGTCGCCTTCATCGGTTCCTGCACCAATGCCCGCATTTCTGACCTGCGCCGCGCCGCCGCGATGCTGAAGGGGCACCATATCGCGCCTTCTATCCGCAAGGCCCTGGTGGTGCCGGGCAGCTCCGCAGTAAAGCGCGCCGCAGAGGCCGAAGGGCTCGACGCCATCTTTACCGCCGCCGGGTTCGAGTGGCGCGCCAGCGGCTGTTCACTGTGCTTCTTCGCGGGCGGCGAAAGTTTCCCCGAAGGCAGCCGCACCGTCAGCAGTACCAACCGCAACTTCGAAGGCCGGCAGGGGCCGGGCATCCGTACCCATATCGCCAGCCCCGAAACCGTGGTCGCCAGCGCCATCGCGGGCGTGATCGCGGACCCTCGAAAGCTGATGGCAGGGAAACTGATGCCATGACCCCTTTCACCACGCTTTCCTCGCGCGCAGCGCCTCTCCTGCGCGACAACGTCGATACCGATGCCATCATCCCCAGCCGCGAGATGAAAAGCACCGGCCGCACCGGCCTCGCGGATGGATTGTTTGCCCCGTGGCGCTATCTCGATGCCGCCGCGCGCACCCCCGACCCGGAGTTTTCGCTAAACCGGCCGGAAGCGTCAGGCGCGCAAATCCTGCTGGGCGGCGCGAATTTCGGATGCGGGTCCAGCCGCGAACATGCGGTCTGGGCGCTGGCCGAATATGGCATGCGCTGCATGATCGCGCCCAGTTTCGCGCCGATCTTCCGCGCGAACTGCATCCGCAACGGCTTGCTGCCCGTGACGCTTCCCGAAGCAGACATCGCAGCCATGGCGTGGCAGTCGGTCACCGTGGACCTGCCCGCGCAGGAAGTTCGCTGCGGGGGCGCCGTTCACCGCTTCGAGATCGAGCCCGAGCCGCGCGAGATGCTGCTCGAAGGGCTCGATGCCATCGATCTCACGCTCAAGTCGCTGCCGGCCATCGAGGACTGGACCTCGATGGACCGCAAGGCGCGGCCCTGGGTCTATCTCGAAAGAACACAATGACGCAGATACTGGTTTCCGAAGTCGGCCCGCGCGACGGGTTGCAGTCGATCAAGGCGGTCATGCCGCTGGAGGCAAAGAAGGCCTGGATCGCCGCCGAAGCCGCAGCCGGCGTGCGCGAGATCGAGGTGGGCAGCTTCGTGCCGCCCAGCCTCCTGCCGCAGATGGCCGATACCGCGGAACTCGTCCGCTTCGCGCGCGGTATCGAGGGGCTTAACGTCGTCGCCCTCGTGCCCAATGCCAAGGGCGCACAGCGCGCGGTCGACGCGGGGGTCCACGCCATGTCGATCCCGCTTTCGATGAGCGAAACGCACTCGATCCGCAATGTGCGCAAGGACCATCCGGCGATGCTGGCGGAAATCGCCGAGGCTGCGCAGATCGCCCGGGCGGCGGGCGTGCACTTCGCCGTCGGCCTTGCCACCGCATTCGGCTGCACCATCGAAGGCGCCGTGGCCGAAGACGCCGTGGTGCGCCTTGCCGTGGCCGCCGCCGACGCAGGCGCGCAGGAATTCAGCCTGTCCGACACCACCGGCTATGCCGACCCTGCGCAGGTCCGGCGGCTGGTGCGCAAGGTCAGGGCGGCAGTGGGCGCGGACATGCTGACCACCCTGCACCTTCACAACACGCGCGGCCTCGGCCTCGCCAATGCGCTGGCCGGCCTTGAGGAAGGCATCACCACCCTTGACGCATCGCTTGGCGGTCTTGGCGGTTGCCCTGCCGCACCGGGGGCCTCGGGCAATCTTGTCACCGAAGACCTCGTGCTCATGCTCAATGCCATGGGCCTCGATACCGGCATCGACCTCGAACGTCTGCTGAAAGTGCGCCAGATCCTGGTCGACGCGCTGCCGGGCGAACCGCTCTACGGCTTCACGCCCGATGCCGGACCGATGCTGGACTACAACGAAAGGATCGCCCGTTGAGCGAAGCCCCCGCAACTCCGCAGCCCCTTGCCGGCATTCGCGTCGTCGAATTCACCCACATGGTCATGGGCCCGGCAGTGGGGCATATCCTGGCCGGACTGGGCGCCGAAGTCGTCCGCATCGAGCCCATCGGCGGCGACCAGACCCGCCGCCTGCTCGGCTCGGGCTCGGGATATTTCCCGATGTACAACCGGGGCAAGCAGTCGATCTGCCTCGACCTCAAATCGCCAGAGGGCCTCGCCGTCGCCCGCGACCTTGCCGAAGGCGCCGACGTCCTGATCGAAAACTTCCGTCCCGGTGCGCTCGACCGGCTGGGCCTCTCATACGAACAGCTCGCCGAGGTCAATCCGCGCCTCATCTACTGCTCGGAAAAAGGCTTTCTCCCCGGCCCTTACGAACAGCGTACCGCGCTTGACGAAGTGGCGCAGATGATGGGCGGCCTTGCCTATATGACCGGGCCGCCGGGACGGCCCCTGCGCGCAGGCTCCAGCGTGATCGACGTGACTGGCGGCATGTTCGGCGTGATCGGCATCCTTGCCGCGCTGGAGGAACGCCACCGCACCGGACGCGGCCAGAAGGTCGTTGCCAGCCTGTTTGAAACCACGATCTACCTCGTCGGCCAGCACATGGCGCAGTTCGCCGTCACCGGAAAGGCCGCCGCACCAATGCCCGCACGCATCTCGGCATGGGCGATCTACGACGTGTTCGAAACCCGTGACGAGCCAGTCTTCATCGGCGTTGTCAGCGATGTGTTGTGGCAAAAATTCTGTGCGCTGTTCGCGCTGGATGACCTGTGGGCCGACGAATCCCTGCGCACCAACAACCAGCGAGTGATGGCCCGCGATCGCATCCTGCCGCACGTCCGCGCACTGGTCGCCTCGATGACCCGGGACGAGATCGTGGCAAAGCTGGAAGGCACCGGCCTGCCCTTCGCCCCCATCGCCCGGCCCGAGGACATGTTCGATGATCCGCAGCTCGCCGATGGAGGCCTTGAGCCGGTCACCCTGGATACCGGCGGCGAGACGCGCCTGCCGACGATCCCGCTGCAAATGGGCGGCCTGCGCCCCGGCGCTCCGGTCACCTTGCCCTCCCCCGGAGCCGATAGCCGCACGGTACTTGCGGCGCTGGGCTACGACGAGGAACGGATCGAGCGGCTTGTCGCACAAGGGGCGGTCGGGTCTCAGTGACCCGGCCACCAATTGGGTCTGCAGACTGACGAAGCGCTCTGAAAGAAATAAGAAAAAAGGCGCAAAGCCAAAAGCCTTTGCGCCTTTTTACCGTCTGGGATCAGGGCCTTGTCAGAACTCGGCCAGCAGCCGGCCCATGCCTTGAATCTTGTCCTCGATGCCCACTGCGCGCAGGGCGTGCCAATACGTCGCGGTGTTGATGGCGATCACCGGCTTGGCCAGCTTCGCCTCGTATTCGGCGGCCAGACCGACCATCGAAAGGTTCGTGCCCACCTGTACGATGGCGTCGACATCGTCCCCGTCCAGTTCCGCAATCACCTCGCGCAGACGGTCCGGACCGACTTTGGCAATGTCGGTCCAGCGCTTGCATTCCAGCGCGATGTCGCGCTTCACGGTGAAGCCCGATTGCTCAAGGAAATTGCGCACTTCCGCATTGGCGACGGGGTAGTAGGGCGAAACGAAGCTCACCGTCTTCGCGCCGTAGGCGTGAAGCGCGGCCGCCACCGATTCAGCGCCCGTGGAAGCGCCTGTCCCGGACAAGTCCTCGACCTGCTTCTTCCATTTTCGGCTACCCTCGACGCCGCCGTAGAACGTGATCGCCGACATGCCCAGCACGAGGTAGTCCGGCTTGCAAGTCATCACCGAACGCACTGCATCGAGCGTGTTTTCGGCAATGGCCGTGGTCCCGGCGATGAAATCCTCGTTCGAGAGCGCCAGCGGGTCCTCGACGTAGATGCGCGAGAAATGGTTGGTCACGCCTTCGGGGCGCATCCTTTCCATGTCGGGCTGCACCACCGTGTTGGTCGAGGGGGCGATGACACCCAGCAGCTTGCGCCAACCAAGAACGTCTCCCATTGCAGATACTCCTGTTGCGGACCTTGCGCAGGCCGCGTGATGATGGGGTTTGCCGGGGAAGGGGTTCAGCGGATCTGCGAGGCCAGCGCCAGGCTCTCGTACATGGCCTGCCGCATCATGTAGGCGCGGCGGGCGGTATCGTCCTGCTTGATGGCCATCATAGCTTCGCGGCGGCGCTTATGCGCATCGTCCTGACCGCCGCGGATCATGGCCATGTTTTCCTTGGTCTGCGTCTGGGTGAAGCTATGTGTCACCTCGCGGCGCTGGCGGTCGTAAAGCGCGAGGTTCTCGTCGGCGACGGCGGCCGAAACCTGTCCCTTCAGCACCGGCAACAGCTTTTCGAACAAGTTGAAGGCATCGTGCACGCCCGAATTCATGCCGAACCCGCCCAGCGGGTTGTTGAGGTGCGCGGCATCGCCCGCCAGCAGCACCCGGCCCTCGCGGAACGACTTCGCAACGCGCTGGTGAACGCGGTAGAGCGTGCGGTGCCTGGTCTGCACCATCGAGCCGTCCCCGACGAGGCGGCCGAAGATCGCATCCTTCATCGCGTCCGAACGCAGTTCGTCATCGCTGAGCGTTCCGTCGGTCGGCACCAGCACGCGCCACAGCGAAGGCACGCGCAGCAGCACCAGCCACTCGTCGGGATCGGAGACATAGTTGACCCAGGCCAAGTTCGGCAGATGGGCGGCGATGTCGAACTCGGTCGAGAGGCAAAGGAACCGCTCGGCATAAGTGAAACCGTCGAATTCAATGCCGAGCCACTTGCGCACCACCGAGTTCGCACCGTCCGCGCCAATCAGGTATTCGCAGCGCAGGCGCTCGATGCCGGTCATCGTCTCGATCGCGAGGTTCACGCCCTCGGCGTCTTCCTCGAGAGCCAGCAGACGGCTGCCGAAGCGTACTTGCGCATTGCCCTGCTTTTCGAGGCCTGAAGCCAATGCGCGCGAGAGGTGGTACTGCTCGCACTGGATGCGGAAGGGGTAGCGGCTGACATCGCTGATCTCGGCAAGGTCGAAGTCGATCACTTCGCCCGATTGCCGGTCGCGCCAGTGGAAGACGGGCGCCTTCAGGCCCTTTTCCAGCAGCATCGGGGTGATCCCGATCTGGTCGAGCATTTCCAGCGTCGGCGGATGGAAGGTCGAGGCGCGCAGATCCTGCGCGCAATCATGGCCCGTCTCGATGACAACCACGTCGATACCCGCCTGCGCCAACAGCGTCGCCATAACCGTTCCGACCGGCCCGGCTCCCGCAATCGCCACCTGGCACCTTCCAACCGCTGTCATGTCGAGCAGACTCCAATAATCCCGTTCTGCTTCCGGCTATGGACTGGTGTTTTCGCTCCAATCGGCAATCTCGCCGAACTATCCGCCTCGCGGTGAACGGGCGGCACTGTAATCCTGCCCTCATGGCTATTGCCCGGCAGGCGAACGTTTCACCGCGCTCTGACGCCAAGAAGGGCGCACCTTTCGGTACGCCCTTCTGTTTGTTTTCAATTGTATTTCCGGCGTCAGACCACGGCGCAGATGGTCTTCCACTCCAGGTAATTCTCCAAGGCCTGCCGCCCGCTGTCGCGGCCCCAGCCCGACTGCTTGACCCCGCCGATGGCCAGCGTGGGATCGTACATCGCGTGACAGTTGATCCACACCGTGCCCGCCTTGATCGCACTCGACATCCGATGAGCGTTCGACAGGCCCTCGGTCCAAACACTGGCGGCGAGGCCATATTCACTGTCGTTCGCGGCCGCGATCACTTCCTCCACATCGTCGAAGGCCTGCGCGACGAGGACCGGGCCGAACACTTCCTCGCGCACGATTTCCATGCCGGGATTCACGTCGACGACAAGGGTGGGGGTGATGAAGGTGCCCGCCTCGCCGGTACGCTCGCCGCCGGCCAGCATCGTCGCCCCCTCGGCGCGGGCGCGCTGGAGGAAGCCCTCGACACGCTCGGCGTGGCGCAGCGATACAACTGGGCCCATCTGGGTATCGGCGGCCAGGCCGTGGCCCAGCTTCAGGCCCTTGGCGTATTCCGCCACGCCTTCGACCACCTGATCGTGGACCGAACGATGGACGTAAAGCCGCGATCCGGCGATGCACACTTGCCCGCCGTTGAAGTAGATCGCATTGGCGACGCCCGGAATCGCCTGCGACAGGTCGGCATCAGGCATGATGATCGAGGGCGACTTGCCGCCCAGTTCCAGCGTCACGCGCTTGAAATTGGTCTTGGCGGCATCGAGCACCGCACGGCCGGTGGCGGTGGAGCCGGTAAACGCGATCTTGGCGACGCCCGGATGGGCGGCCAGCGCCGCGCCGGTTTCGCCGCCAAGGCCGGTGACGATGTTGATGACGCCCGCCGGCACCCCCGCCTCGATCATCAGTTCGCCGAGGCGCAGCGCGGTGAGCGAGGTGTCCTCGGCAGGTTTGAGCACGACGGTGCAGCCTGCCGCAAGCGCCGGGGCCAGCTTCATCGCGGTGAGCACCAGCGGCGAATTCCACGGCACGATGGCGGCAACCACGCCCACCGGCTCGCGCACCGTCCATGTCCGCATCTGCTTGCCTGCGGGCTGATAATTGATCGAGCTTTCGAGCGTGCTGCCCTCGATCGCCATGGCCTGTCCGGCGAAGAAGCGGAACTGGCTGACGGCGCCGGGGATTTCGGCCCAGCGGCCGACGAACAGCGGCTTGCCCTGGTCGAGAGTTTCCAGTTCGGCGAGGTCGTCGATGTTCGCCTCGATGAGGTCGGCCACCTTCCAGAGGATTCGCGCGCGCTCTGCCGGTACCGTGGCACCCCAGACTGCCAGCGCGGCACGCGCAGCGGAAACGGCGGCATCGACATCAGCCGCACCGGCCTTGGCGACCTGTCCCAGTTCGCTGCCCGTGGCGGGGTCCACCGTTGCGAAGGTGCCGCCATTCGCGGCCTGTGCCCACTCACCGCCGATCAGCAAGCCCTGTCCGCTGGCGCGCCGCGCAAGAAACTCCCGCGTACCGGTACGAAGCGTGCTGAAGTTGAGTGGCATGGCTGTCTCCTTTGTTGCGACCTTCCTAGTGTGGTGGACGGCGACGTGGCCCCTCACCACCCTAAAAATTCGCTGGGCGGATAACTTTGTCCGAAACCGCAGCGCCTGCGCGCCGGCGCGGTACGCAAAACGCAATGCGGCCTTGCCGATTTGTTATAGTTCTATACCATTTTTGATCAACCCGGAGTCGTGAGCCGCACACCGCGCACGAAATCCGAAACCAAGAAACGGCCTGAGGGCCAACCGGGATGGGAAACACATGACCTATCGTTTGGGCGTGGATGTCGGCGGGACGTTCACCGATCTGTTGCTTTTCAACCAGGATAACGGCGAGTTCTGGCGTCACAAGACGCCGTCGACCCCGCATGACAGTTCCGAGGGCATCCTGAACGGTGTCACCGCCGTCTGCGAAAAAGGCGGTATCGCCCCGTCCGACGTCGAATTCTTCCTGCACGGCACCACCGTCGCCACTAACGCGGTGCTCGAAGGCAAGGGCGCCCGCGTGGGCCTCATCACCACCGATGGCTACCGCCAGGTGATGCAGATCGCCCGCTCCTTCGTCCCCGGCGGTCTGGCCGGCTGGATCGTCTGGCCCAAGCCCGAACCGCTGGCCGCGCTGGAAGACACCTTCGAGATCACCGGCCGGATGAATGCGCGCGGCGAGGAAACCGCCGCGATCGACGAGGCCCAGATCCGCACCGTGCTGGAAGAACTCAAGGCCTCGGGCGTTGAGGCGCTGACCGTCGCGCTTATCAATGCTTATCTCAACGGCGCGCACGAGGCGCGCGTGGCTGAACTGGCCGCAGAGATCATGCCTGACGTGCCGATCTCTCTCAGCCACCTCGTCCTGCCGGAAATGCAGGAATACGAACGCACGCTTACCACCGTGGCCAATGCCGCTGTGCGCCCGGTTGTGGGCAAGTACGTGCGCAACCTGCGCAGCCGCCTGCGCGGTGCCGGCATGGCGGGTTCGCTTTCCCTGCTGCGTTCGGACGGCGGGTTGATGAGTTCGGAAAAGTCGGAAGAGCATCCCGTCTCGCTGCTGATGTCCGGTCCCGCAGGCGGCGTCACCGGCGCGATCTGGGTCGGCCGCAATGCCGGTATCCGCAACATCCTGACGCTTGATGTCGGCGGCACGTCCACCGACGTAGCCCTAATCGAGGACCTCGAAGCGCGCCGCCAGCGCACCACCGAAGTCGGCCATCTTTCCGTGCGCGCCTCCGCGCTCGACGTGAAGACGGTCGGTGCAGGGGGCGGGTCCATCGCCTATGTTCCAGAGCTGACCAAGGCGCTGCGGGTCGGTCCGCAGTCGGCGGGCGCTGTGCCGGGGCCGGTCGCCTATGGCAAGGGCGGCACCGCGCCCACCGTCACCGACGCCAACGTCGTGCTCGGCTACTTGCCGGAAAACCTGCTTGGCGGCACGTTCAAGCTCGACCGTGAAGGCGCCAGAACCGCCGTCCAGACCATTGCCGACGCGCTTGGCATCGGCCTGATGGAAGCCGCGCGCGGCATCATCGACATCGTCAACGAGAACATGTTCGGCGCACTGCGCATGATCTCGGTGCAGCAGGGGTACGACCCGCGCGACTTCGCGGTGATGGGCTTTGGCGGCGCCGGCCCGCTTCACGTCAACGCGGTGGCCAGGCTGATGGGGTCATGGCCTGCCGTCTCGCCGGTCTCGCCGGGCGTGCTCTGCGCGCTTGGGGACGCCACCACCCGCATGCGCACCGAAACCGCGCGCTCGTTCTCGCAGCGCGTGGCCGATACCGGCGAGGATCAGGTGCTGACCCTGCTGGAGGAAATGGCGCGCCAGACCCGCGCCGAACTGGTGGCCGAAGGCATCGCCGATGCCGACATAACCAGCCAGTTCGAACTCGACGTGCGCTACGAAGGGCAGGCCTTCGAAGTGCCGCTCTCGATCGATCCGGAAACGCTGAAGGCCGATGGGCTGGCAGGCGTGACCGCGCGCTTCGATGCCGAGCACCTGCGGCTCTTCACCTTCAACATGGATTCAGCCCATGAACTTGTGAACCTTCGCGCCGTGGCGATGGGCCCCGCGCTGGAACTGCCCTCGCCCCCGCTCGAAAAGGGAGACGGCAACCCGATCCGCGCCAAGATCCGCGATCACGAACTGTGGACCGGCAGCGCCATGCAGGCGGCCGTCATCTACGACCGCGCGAAGCTGCTTGCCGGAGACGTGATCCCCGGCCCCGCCGTCGTCACCGAGATGGATTCGACCACGTTGATCGAGGCCGACTGCATCGGCACCGTCGATCACGCCGGCAACATCCTCATCAACCTCGCCTGAGGGAGCCTTTCACATGACCGCACGTATCATCCAGGCCAACCAGGCTCCCTTCCAGACCGTACCCGTAGACCCGGTCACGCTCGACATCATCGAGAACGCGCTGCGTAATGCTCGTATCGAGATGGACGCCACTCTGGTGCGCACTGCCATGTCGCCGGGCATCCGCGAACAGGGCGACGCCTTCCCCCTCATTGCCGACCACAAGGGCAAGATGATCGTGGGCCAGTTCGGCTCCTACATCGGCCCCTTCCTGGACGGCTTCGACGGCACGGTAGAGGACGGGGACCTGATCTTCCTGTCCGATCCCTATTCGGTCGGCGGCGCGATCAGCCACTGCAACGACTGGCTGGTGCTGCTGCCGGTGTTCAAGGACGGGCGCCTGATCGCCTATACCTCGATGTTCGGCCATCAGAGCGACATCGGCGGAATGGTGCCCGGATCGATGCCGATCCACGCCACTGAAATCTTCCAGGAAGGCGTGCGCATCCCGCCCGTCAAGATCTGGAAGAAGGGCGAATACAACGAGGATCTCGTCAAGCTGGTCATGCACCAGTCGCGCACCCCGGACTGGTGCAAGGCAGACCTCAACGCCCTGATCGCCTCATGCCGGGTCGCCGCGCACCGTGTGGTCGAAATGGTGGAGCGCTTCGGCGACGATGTCTTCGTTTCGGCCACCGACATGCTGCTGGAACGCAACCACCGCGCGATGAAGCATCTGATCGAAAGCTCGATCGGCGAGGACAAGGTGTCCTTCGAGGACTACATCTGCGACGACGGCATGGGGTACGGCCCCTACAAGATCAAATGCACGATGTGGCGCGAGAACGGACGCGTCGTGCTCGACTTCGCGGGCACCGATCCGCAATCGAAGGCGTCGATCAACATGCTGCTGAACGAAAACATGATGCGCATGTTCTTCGGCATCTACATGATCATGATCTTCGACCCGCAGATACTTTTCAACGACGGGTATTACGACCTGATCGACGTGCGCATTCCAGAAGGTTCGCTGCTCAAGCCGAAGTTCCCCGCCGCGCTTTCGGGCCGCACCCACGTGCTGGGCCGCCTGTTCGACATCCTGGGCGGCCTGCTGGGGCAGAAGACACCGGAATTCCTCAACGCCGCCGGCTTCTCGTCTTCGCCGCACTTGTTCTATGCAGGGCACGACAAGGCCGGAAAGTGGTTCCAGCTCTTCCAGATCGGCTTCGGCGGTATTCCCGGCCGTCCGCTGGGTGATGGGCCGGACGGCCACTCGCTGTTCCCGGGCTTCACCAACGTGCCCAACGAGTTCCTGGAACGCTACTTCCCGCTCGAGATCGTGCGTTATGAAACGGTGGCGGATTCGGGCGGCGCCGGCCTGCACCGCGGCGGTAACGGCATCAACATGGTCTATCGCTTCCTGGAAAGCGGCGTAATCGCCATTCACGACGACCGCTGGTTCGTGCCGCCCTGGGGCGTCAACGGCGGGCTTCCGGGCAAACGCGCAAAGAAGATCCTCACCAAAGCCGACGGCACGCGGATCGTCGTCGGCAACAAGCTGGAGGACTATCCGGTCGAGGCCGGTGACGAACTCCAGTTCATCACCTGGGGCGGCGGCGGCTGGGGCGATCCGCTCGACCGAGAGCCCGCGCTGCTTGCCAAAGAGCTGAAGCAGGGCCTCGTCACTGCAGAAGGCGCGAAAGACTACGGCGTCGTACTGGCGAACGGTGCTGTCGATGAAGCCGCAACGCAGGCGCTACGCAGCGAAATGCGCGCCGCGCGCGGCGAAGTCCCGGTGTTCAACTTCGGTCCCGATATCGAGGAACTGCGCCGCAACTGCCTCGCCGAAACCGGCCTGCCTGCGCCAACCGCGCCGCAGTGGGCCGCCCCCTCGAACGGCGCGCTTGCCGAAGCCGCCGAATAAGCATTCAGGGTACAAGGAAACCATCATGGCCAACCCGATTTTTCGCCAGAAGCTGGAAAGCGGCAAGTTCTTCATCGTCCCGGGTATCCAGGACATGATCGCCGCAGTGATCGCCAACAAGGTCGGGTTCGATCTCGTCTATGGCACCGGTTATTGGCTGACCGCATCCGCCTGGGGCCTGCCTGATGCCGGCATCGCCACTTACACCGAGATGCGCAACCGCATGGAGACGCTCGTGCGCACTTCCAACGCGGCGGTCATCGCCGATGCCGACACCGGATATGGCGGCTTGCTCAACGTCCATCACACCGTCAAGGGCTATGAGGCTTCGGGCGTTACCGCCATCCAGTTCGAAGACCAGGAATTCCCGAAGAAGTGCGGCCACACACCCTTCAAGCGCCTGATCCCGCTGGAAGACATGGTCGAGAAGATCAAGGTCGCCATCGACGCCAGGAGCGATGAAAACCTCGTCGTCATCGCCCGCAGCGATGCCCGCGCCAGCGAAGGGATGGACGGCATGCTCCGCCGGCTGGAAGCCTATTCGAAGGCCGGCGCCGACGTCCTCTTCCCCGAGGCCCTGACCTCGGAAGAAGAAATGCGCCGCGCCTGCGCCGAACTGGACAAGCCGTGCATGGCCAACATGTCGAACGGCGGCAAGTCGCCGGTGCCGAACGCCTCGGTGCTGGAGGAGATCGGCTATGCCTATGCGATCTACCCTTCGCTCACCAGTCTCGTCGCCTGCACCGCGATAGAAAAGGCCCTACGCAATCTCAAGGACAACGGCGTTGGTGAGCCGGAAGGCATCTTTGACTTCAACGAGTTCTGCTCGCTGATCGGCTTCGAGGATGTCTGGGATTTCGAGAAGAAGTGGGCCCCGGTCCCGGCTCCGGTCAAGTAAGGCATAACCCGCATGAAGCGCCGCATCGCCGCCGCCGTCCTCTCCCGCTCGGGCGACCACCCCAAGCCCTATGCCGAGAACGAACCCCTCGCGGTCCGCCAACTCGACCTCGACGATCCGCTGCCCGGCGAAGTACTGGTGAGGATCGACGCTGCGGGCATTTGCCACTCGGACCTTTCCGTCATCAATGGCGACCGCCCCCGGCCGATGCCGATGGCGCTGGGGCACGAAGCCGCAGGCACGGTGCTCGAACTCGGCGATCCCGATGAGCCGGGCCTCGCCGTGGGCGACCGCGTGGTGCTGGTCTTCCTGCCCAGCTGCGGTCAATGCGTGCAATGCCTTTCGGGCGAGGGGTATCTCTGCGCCAACGGCGCCGCCGCCAACGGCAAGGGCGAACTGATGCGGGGCGGCAGCCGCCTGTCCTGCACCGGGGAACATGGCCGCGAGACCGTGCACCATCACCTCGGCGTCTCGGCATTCGCGACCCAGGCAGTGGTGGACCGCCGCTCGCTGGTGAAGATCGATGCCGATATTCCGCCGGAAACCGCAGCCCTGTTCGGCTGCGCGGTATTGACCGGGGTAGGCGCAGTGATGAACACCGCGAAAGTCCAGCCGGGTGAGAGCGTGACCGTGATCGGCCTAGGCGGTGTGGGCCTTTCAGCGCTGCTCGGCGCGCTGGCGGCGGGCGCACAGCCGGTCCATGCCGTTGACCCGTCGCCCGCAAAGCGGGCACTCGCGCTGGAACTGGGCGCTGCCAGCGCCTCTGCTCCCGGCGAGGATGAAGTTGCCATGGGCAGCGACGTGGTGGTCGAAACGGTCGGCAAGGCCGCCGTGCTCGCCCATGCATATCGCTCGGCCCGGCGCGGCGGGCGAATCGTCACGGTAGGCCTGCCCAATCCGTCGGAAGAACTGTCGATCAACGCGCTGTCGATCGTGGCTGACGGAAAAACCCTAATGGGCAGTTACATGGGTTCATCGATCCCGGCCCGCGACATTCCCCGATATATCAAGCTCTGGCGTGCTGGACGCCTGCCGGTGGAAAAACTGCTGACATCGGTCGGCCCGCTGGAAGAAATCAACGAAGCCATGGACAAACTGGCTTCGGGTGAGGCTATCCGACAGGTGATCGTGCCCGGCTGGTAGGCCCTTAGAAAATCCGCCGGGCCAAACACCGATGCCCGGATTGGTTCCCGCCTGTCGGCTTTATCTATCCGACAGGCGGATAATACCTTGATTAATTCGAGCAAACGTCATTCTCTTGTCACTCTCTCTTCATCGCAAGAAACTGACAGGGTCTGATAATGGAAAAAGGGGTTCCAATTCGCTCTATCACGCGTTCGATCGCGGCATTGAAAGCCATCAACCGACACGGTTCGCTCTCCATGATGGAGATCGCAAAGGCTTCCGAAGTGCCCTATCCGACCGCGTGCCGCATCGTTCAGACCTTGCTTTACGAAGGCCTGATCGAGCAGGAGCCCGCGCGCAAGCGCTACCGCGCAACGGCCATGGTCCAGACATTGGCCACCGGCTTCCAGCATGACGACGAACTTGTCCGCCTGGCCCGCCCGCATATCGTCGGCCTCACCAAACGCGTTGGCTGGCCGGTTTCCATAGCAATTCGCGTGGGCCGCGAGATGATGCTGCGTGATTCGACACACTCGAATTCGTCGCTGACGTTCGAGCGCTATTACCCCGGCTTCACCCTGCCGATCCTCGACAGCGCCTCGGGCAAGGTCTCGATGGCCTATGCCCCCGACGACGAGCGCGAAATGATCCTGCGCTTCATGCGCGTTTCGCAGGAAATCGACCTCAACTATCTCGCCACCGCCGAAGTCAGCCTGGATGTCGAGCGTATCCGTGCCGAAGGCTACGCGGTGCAGGGCCGCAACCACTTCAACCTGACGCCGGGCAAGACTTCGTCGATCTCGGTGCCGATCTTCCGCAACGGGCACTTCGAAGCTGCGATGACCATGGTGTTCTTCGTGGCCGCCATGCGGCTATCGCAGGCCCTGGAACTCTACCTCGACGATCTGCGCGCGACGGCTGCGGCAATCAGTCACGACCTGTCGAACCCGATGCCGATGCCTATGGGCAACGCCTGACACGAAAACGGGAGGTCCAGCGGACCTCCCGAGATGTTGCAGCCAAAGCGCCCCGGTGGCGCTTTTTTTATTGGTTCGACATCACAGCCGCGCCGTAACCGCCTTGGTTTCGAGATAACCGTCGAGCCCTTCCTTGCCGAATTCCCGGCCCCAACCCGACTGGCCATAGCCGCCGAAGGGAATATTGGTCCCCACCGCGCCGTGGCAATTGATCGAGACATGGCCCGAACGAATGCGTTTCACCAGCCGGTGCGCCGTGGAAAGGTCCTTCGTCCAGACTGAACCGGACAGTCCGTAAGGCGTGTCGTTGGCCATTGCCGCCAACTCATCGAGGTCTGTCGTCTCGACTTTCATTACTGCCATGACCGGCCCGAAGATTTCTTCCTTCACCAGCGGCATGTCCGGGCGGCAGTCCGTATAGATCGTCGGCCGGATGAAGTTGCCAGGACGGTCCAGCTTCTCGCCGCCTGTCACCAGCGTCGCCCCGGTTGCCTCGGCACTGCCGATATAGCCCATGACCTTGGCGGTGTGCGCGTCAGAAATCATCGGCCCCTGCATTGTCGCCGGATCGAGGCCATGCCCCAGCGTCATCGATTCCGCAAAGCCCTTGAGCCCCGCCACCAGTTCGTCATGCACGTCGGCATGGGCGAAGATGCGCGTGCCGGCCATGCAGTTCTGGCCCTGCAGGAAGAACGTAGCCATGGCGACGCCCGGAACCGCCAGCGCAAGGTCGGCGTCGGGCATGATCATGACCGGGCTCTTGCCGCCCAGTTCCAGGCTGACCTTCTTGAGATTGCCCAGTGCTGCGGAGACGATCTTGCGCCCGGTCGCGGTGGAGCCGGTGAACGAGACCTTGTCGATCCCCGGATGCGCCGCAATGGCCGCCCCGGCATCGCCGCCGAGGCCATTGACGATATTGACCACCCCGGCGGGGAAGCCAGCGTCCAGCACCATCTGCCCCAGTGCAAGAACCGAAAGCGGGGTTTCTTCCGAAGGCTTGATCACAACCGTACAGCCTGCCGCCAGAGCCGGCGCCAGCTTCAGGATTGCGGTCGAAAGCGGCACGTTCCACGGCACGATCTGGCCGACCACGCCCACAGGTTCGCGCAAGGTGTAAGTCAACGCTTCGGTTTCGGCGGCGATATGGCGCGGGGGCGCGGTGGTGGTGCCCTCGATGCGCATGATCGCGCCTGCGTAATAATCGATCATCTCGACACAGTTCGACGTCGTCAGCCCGGCAATGAAGGCCGGCATGCCGTTATCGAGAATGTCGAGCTGGGTGAGCAGCAGCGCGTTCTGCTCCATGATCCGGGCAAGCCGGTGCATCAGCGCGGTTCGCTCAGCCACGGTCATGCGGGTCCACGGCCCGTCGAACGCCCGCCGCGCGGCGGCCACGGCGCGGTCCACTTCCGCAGCCCCGCCCGTCTGAACACGGGTCAGTTCTATGCCGGTGGCCGGATCGATGCTGGCCATCTCGCCGCTGCCCTCGACCCATTCGCCGCCAATCAGCAGCTTGTGGGTCTTGCTGAGGAAAGCAGCGGTTTCGGGCGCGATGGCGTGGCCATCGAACGGTACAGCGTTGGCGCTCATACCGGCACCGTCCGGCAATCGTAAGTGAATAGGCCCAGCGATTCCTCGTCCTTCGTGCCTTCGAGGCCGAAGAAGTCGGTGTTCTGACCCTGCATGCGGTCGGCGTTGGCGTTGCTCTCGGCCTGGATAAAGGTCGCGCGTTCATGGCGCGCGGCCTCGTAACGCTTTAGGCCCTCGCCGATGGAGGCCGAGGCCGCCAAGGCGCGGGCCAGCACCACACCGTCCTCGATACCGCAGGCCGCACCGTGCCCGAGGAACGGCGTCATGGCGTGGGCGGCATCGCCGATCAGGGTGACGTTGTCGTCGATGATCCAGCCGGGCAGCGCGGTGCGGGCGTTGATCGCCCACTTGTACATCGGCTGTTCGCAGGCGGCCGCGATCAGCTTCTGCGCATCGTCGCACCAGCCTGCATAGACCTTGCGGACTTCCTCGGGGTCGACCGGGGTGGTCCAGCCTTCCTCGTTCCAGCCCTCCTGGCGTGAGAAGAACACGAAATTCATCGCCGTCGAGCCACGGATATTATAGCGCGTAATCATCGCGCCCGGACCGATGATGATGCCGGGAAAGTCAGAAAGTTCCTGCAATTCCGGCGTCACCGGCACCAGGCAGCGCCAGGCGACGTGGCCGGTGAAGTGCGGCGGCGTGGTCTCGAAGCGTTCGCGGATCACCGATTTGACGCCGTCCGCGCCAACGATGAGGTCACCCGTCACGGTCGAACCGTCGACCAGCGTAACGGTGTTGCCATCGCTGGAAACCACGCCGGCGCTGGTGCGCAGTTCAACGCCCGCGCGGCGCGCTGCGCCCAGAAGCACTTCGTGCAGGTCGGCGCGGTGGATCGTGACGTAAGGCGCGCCATACTTGTCGCGCTGGTCCGAACGATCCTTGGCGACGATGGTACGGCCATCCTGCCAGTGCTGGATACGCTGGCGGCTGGGCTCGACGCCCGCGCTTGCCGTTTCCTCGCAGACGCCGATGAAGTCGAGGCCCTTCATGGCGTTCGGGGAGAGCGTGACACCCGCCCCGATTTCGCCGAATTCACGCGCGCTTTCGAGCAGCGTGACCTTGAAGCCCTCCTGCGCGAGCGCGGCGGCTGCGGTCATACCCGCAATGCCGCCGCCCACCACGACGATGGTTTCGCTGCGGCTCATGTCAGCCCTTGCTCTCGAGCTGGCCGGGGATATGCGATTCGTGGTTCTGGAGATACCACTCGGCGATTTCCTCACGCGTGGCCCACCAGACGCCCGGCAGCGACTTGGCATGTTCGATGAATTCACGCAGCGCCCGCACGCGGTGGGCGCGGCCCGAGACATGCGGGTGCAGGCCCACGTTCATGATGCGGCCTGTCTTCGCACCCTCGGCATAGAGCACGTCGAGTTCCTCGATCAAGGCATCGCGGAACTGGTCGGTGGTGAAGTTCTTGCGGGTGATGAAGGTGAAGTCGTTGATCTCGTTCGAATAAGGCACCGAAACGATCGGGCCGTTCGGCGTGCGCAGCAGGAACGGCTGGTCGTCGTTCATGATGTCGCAGTAGAACGTGCAGCCCTGCTCCGCGAGGATGTCGGCGGTCTGCATCGTGCCGCGCAGCGAGGACGAGAGCCAACCCTTCGATTTGCGGCCGGTGAACTTCTCGAACTGCTCAAGGCTGCGCATGACGATGTCGCGCTCCTTCTCCGGCTGGTGAGCGAAATTGGTCAGCAGTTCGCCCTGCTCCCAGTTGTGGGTCAGCAGTTCCCAGCCGCGCTCAAGCACGGCGTCGGTCATCGCCTTGCGGCGCTCGAAAGTCACTGCGTTGGTGGTGCAGCTGGCCGGAACGCCCAGTTCGTCGAACAGCTCGAACAGGCGCCAGATGCCTACGCGCTGGCCATATTCGCGCCAGGTAAAATTCGGAAAGTCAGGCGTATTACCGGGCAACACATCGGGCAGGATCGCCGGGCCGCCCGCGTAATAGGGCTTGTCGGTATCCTTGGTGAGGTCCCAGGTTTCAAGGTTGAACGTCAGGATCAGGGCAACCCGCGCGCCGTTCGGCCACTTGAGCGGCTGGCGCTGCGGGAGGGGGACGTAATCGTATTCCATGGGACAATTCTCGCTTACGACTTGTTACAGGACCCGAACCATAATCCAGGCATCCTTCCCCACCCCCGCGCCGCGAATGTCCGACTTGCGATCAAAGGCTTGCAAGTTTCGGATAAGCCGGGGGCGACACCTCATGGCACTCACATGCCGAGAACTTCAAGAGCCACGCGCTCGGAAGATTCCAGAGCGCCTTCCAGGCCGCGCGCACCTGTGGCGGTATGTTCGCCGCAGAAGAACAGATTGCCGGCCGGCTTTGCCATCTCGTCCATCCAGGCGACCTGCCCGGGCGCGATGTAGGAAAAGTCGCCCAGGTTGAACTTTTCCTGCGACCAACTGAAATAGGAATGCGCGGTCAGCTTGCCTTTCGCGGCAGGACGCAGAGCCTCGATCCGGGCGACGACCATGGCCTTGATCGCTTCGGCTCCGGCCCGGTCCCAATAGTTCGCGAGATTGCCTCGAGCCTGGGCGATGAAGCCGGTGATCTGCTGGGGGTCTTCACCGTAGCGCTGCGGGATGACGTTGCCGAGCGTCCCGTCAGTCCACATGGCGGGCGCAAGGCCGTCCTGCTCCCAGAAAGGGGTCTCGGCCGTCACGAAAACCATGGAAATCGGCTGATAACCGAGCTGCGCCACCGCCTGCGCCTGAACGCCGGAAAGACCGGGGTCGATCGCCACGTTGCGCAGCGCCGAGAACGGCAGCGAGCAGATGACCTTGGGCGCGGAGAACGTCGCCCCGTCTGCGCAGTGAACGGTGACCTTGCCACCAGCCTGGGTGATCGCCACGATCTCGCGGCCCAGCAGGAGGTCGCCCTTCATCTGCTTTGCCAGCGCCATCGGCATAAGCAGGTTGCCGCCTTTTACCGCGAAGGACTTTGGACCCGCAGCGATCTGCGCCTTGACGAAACCGTCGTTGTACTCGCTGAGCAGCGCCGACACATCGTAGGCGTTCATGCCGTAATAGGGCGCGATATCGTAGGCGAGGTGGATCGCCTGATCCGATAGCCCCTGCTCGCGCAGAAATGCATGGAGCGAGATGTCGAGCTTCGCGTTGACCGGATCGTGCCAGGAATTCCAGTCCGTCAGCCGGGTTTTCTGCGCCACCAGCATCGGCACGAGTTCACCGGGCATCACCGATTTGAGCGCATCGGGGAAGGGGTTGCCGGGAAACTTCGCCCATTCCTCACGGGTGAGCGCCTTGTCGCCCATATACAGCAGGCCCGGCGGGCCGATGCGGTAGCGGGCCCCCACTTCCTGCATCTCGACGCCTGCGCGGTTGGCGATATCCAGGCCGCGGCCATAGCCCTCGCCCATCGAATTGAAACCCATCTCGGGATAGCCCGGCTGGTCGAGCAAGGTCATGATCCGCCCGCCGACACGCTCGCGCGCCTCGATCACGCTGACCTTGAGGCCCTGGTCTTCAAGCAGCCAGGCTGCCTGCAGACCAGAGATACCGGCGCCAAGGACCAGCACATCGGGCTCGCCTGAACGGGCGGCCATGGGCTTGGCCTTCGCCGCCTTCGCTGCGGCGGCGCGCGGCAGGCCCGAGGCCAGTGCGCCCGCGCCGAACGCCGCTGCGCCGATTGCGAACCTGCGCCTGTCCATCACCATGCGTGCCTGCTCCTCAATCCTTGCGGGGCCGAAATGCGCAGGATCGCGCGGTATCGTAGCCTGAACAAGAGATACCGCGCCCTGTCGCAGTCAGGAAGGGATCGCCATGGATGCCCATCAGGCGGATAACCGGGGCAGGCGGAATGGTGCTGGCCTAGGCAAGGAAGGCGTTCACGTCTGCCACGACCCGGTCTCGCTCCAGCTGGATGACCCCGTGCTTGACGCCGGGCATGTCGATCCGGCGGCCACTGCGATAATGGTGGGCGGTTTCGAGCGTGACCTCCCACAGGTCGTCCTCGGGATTGAACACCAGCACTGGCTGCCCAACCTGCGCCATCGCGCCAAGGAAGTCGTAGCGGTAGACCGAGATGTAGCCCCACGGCATCCGCGATCCAAGGCGCAGATATTCCGCCATGTTGACGTGGCGGTCTTCGTAGGGAATGCGCGGATCGCTGAGTTCGCCGATGATCGACCACAGTTTCTCGACGTGAGAGAGATCCTTCCCCGGCGGCGGGAAAGCGCGCAGGAGTTCTTCCAGCTTGGCCTCGCGCAGTTCCGCCGGGAAGGCCGCTACGCCGAACACCACGACGCGCCGTACCCGCTCCGGCAGGCTGCGCGCAAGTTCGGTAGCGACAAGCGAACCGGTGTGAAAGCCCATGACGTCGAATGCGCCCGGCGCGATGCTGCCCTGCGCGGCAAGGTCGTCCATGAGGGCGGCCATCACTTCCCCGAAGTCCTCGATCCGCGCCGGCTCCGGCGGAGCATCGCTCATGCCGTAGCCGGGCGTGTCCACGGCGATCACCGTGCGGCCCTGCGCCAGCGGCTCCATCACCGGCAACCAGTCCCTGCCGTTGCTGGGGGTCTGATGAAGGCACAGCAGCGGAAGCCCCTGCGCACCGGGCGCGCCTTGGGCGATACGGTAGTGAAGCTGGCCGTAACGGCTGTCGACATAGCCGCGCTTGATGACGCTCATTGCGTGATATCCTGATTATCGGCGGAGTAGGAGAGTTCAGGCGCCGTCCGCTCCTGCTCGGCCGGGTCGGTTTCGACGAGATTGATGAAGACGCCGTCGCAGTCGCGGATGCAGACTTCGAGCTGGGCGCGGTGTTCCATCGTGAACAACATCGGCTCGGGCGCCCAGGTGGCGCCCAGTTCGCGCAGGCGCGCCAAAGTCGCCGCCATGCTGGTGACGTAGAACACCAGCGCCACCTCGCCGATCCGCGCAGGGCCGGCCGCCAGCGGCAATTCTTCGGCAGGCGTGCCGTCGGCCAGTTGAAACAAGCCGATCATCCCGTAGTTCGGCCCCGGCCGCTTGACGATGCGGATGCGAAACGGGCGCGGGTCGTCGAAACCGAGGATTGCCATGGCCGAGGGATGATCCAGGTTTCCCTCGAAATACGTCTCGGTCAATCCGATGGCGCGGTAGAACCTGGTCGCACGGTCAAGATCGCGCACGAAAAGCGTGGCGCGGATCAAGGCGGAACTGGGATGCTCCTGCATGGTCGATAGGCTCCCTTCGCGTTTCGGAAGCGAAAACAGACGCGAGCAGTCGTCAGCTTGCAGCCGTTGTCCCGCCTAGTGGCCGACAGGTGGACATGCGCCCCCTTTGCGGCTTGCTCCGCCCGCTGTTCCTTGCGCAGAAGATGAGGAAGGAAACAGGGAACACCGCCTAATGGCCAATCATGTTCGGGGGCATATCTCCTATTTGCGGGAAGGCGTGGAAACCGGGCGCGAATGGTTCGAGCGGATCGATCACCCGCAGTCCGGCGCCAGCACACTGCGCGCCTTCTGCGAAATGGACGACGCCGCCCTCACCCGCGATGTCACCTATTTCCTCGACAGCACATCGCGCCCGGTCGATGCCTTCTGCCGGGTCACCGTAGGCGGCGCGGTAAAGGGTACGGCGCTGTTCCTCGCCGAGGATGAAGGCATTCGCTGCGAGGCGCGAATGCAGGAACTCGGCCGGATTTCGCAGCATCTGCCACTGGAAGGTCCAGCCGCCTATCTCGGCCTCCATCCGCTGGTCGGGGACGCGCTGGTGGCGCCGCTTCGCGGCACCGCGCGGCCTGGCGAATTCCTGCCTGTTCACGGCGTGACCAACTCCATTTCCCCGAACGGCGACCAGGGCCTTTACGCAATACCCGTCACCATCGACGCTGCCTGGCTTGGCCGCGAGCAGGTAACGGTGCCCGCAGGCACGTTCGATGCCGACCGCTACGCCCTGCGCTGGCACATGGACTGGCCCGTTGCAGACCTTTGGGTATACGGTCCGCGCGCCACATTCGTTCAGATGACATGGGACATGGTGGGCGCCCGCTACGAACTCACCGAAATCTCCGGCGCGGACTGAAAAAGCTCTCCGGCAGGCGAACATTCGGGACCAGCCCCTCCTCCGCCCCTCCAGCCGTGCGCATTGTTGCACCGGACGCCCAGGCCCCATAAGGTGAAGCCGCATGAATTCGAGCCAGTTGCCTGCCAAGCCCGTCACCCGGCGCGGCTATGCCGACGGTCCTTTCGGGCAGGTCCATTACCAGAGCCTGGGAGACGGCGCCCCTCTGCTGCTGCTGCATCAGGCTCCCATGACATCCTCGCAGTTCGACTATGTCTATGAGCCGCTGGCCCGGCGCGGCTTCCGGGCGATCGGCATCGACATGCCCGGCTTCGGCGGTTCAGATGCCACGCCCGGTACACCGACCATCGGCGACTATGCGCAGGTCGTGCCCGCAGTGCTTGATGCGCTGGGGTTGGAGAAAGCCGCGATCCTCGGCCACCATACCGGCGCGCTCGCCGCCACCGAGGCGGCTGTCGTGTTCCCTTCGCGAGTGAGCGCGCTCATCATCAATGGGCCCCTGCTGGTCGACGAAGCCGGCCTGCGCGAATTCATGGAAGGCCTGCATCAGAAGGAAAAGGCATTCCATGCAGAACCCGAAGCGGGCCACATCGTCAACATCGTCAAGGTGCGCGACTGGTTGGCGAAAGGCGCGATCCCGCCCGAACGCCTGAGCGACTATGCGGTTCAGGCACTGGTGGGCCGGGGCGCATATTGGTGGGGCCATCACGCGGCGTTCACTTACGATCAGGCCGCCCGTCTGCCACTGGTGACCCAGCCGGCCATGATCCTTACCAATACCGGCGACGTGATCCATGACCATGCACCTGCCGCCCACGCACTCCGCCCCGACTTCGCCTATGCGGCCCTTGAAGGCAGCGGCGTGGACATCGTCGACGAACAGCCCGAAGCCTGGGCCGATGCCGTAGCCGCGTTCCTGCACTCGGCCGGTAATACTCTCCAGGCGGATATTACAGCCTGATTTTCAGGGCGCAGCGAAGCGGGGAGTTACGCCCCGATTGCGTACCTCCCCGCTTCGCTGCGCCCACTGGTTGAAGGATAGAACAAACGTGCCGTCACTGCGCAGCTTCAGCCCTACCGCCCTTGCCATCGCGCTGTCGCTTTGCGCGATCCAGCCTGCCGCCGCGCAGGGGACGCCTGCCTCAGCCGCAGCTCCGACTGGAAGCGCCCAGCTTCACCCATGGCTGACGGTCGCCGAGTTGCGCAAGCTCTACAAGGACAAGCAGAGCCGGTTCCTGACCGTGGGCGACCTCACCATCCACTACAAGGATGAAGGCCCGCGCGATGCGCCCGTGTTGCTCATGGTCCACGGCTCGGAAAGTAGCTTGCGGACATGGGACCGGATCACGCAGGTTCTCAAGAGCCGCTACCGCGTGATACGCTTCGACCTGCCCTCCTATGGCCTTTCCGATGGCCCCACCGACAAGGCCGTGAAGGCCCTTCAGCCCACCGACGTTCCCATCGCCCTGCTGGACAAGTTGGGCGTCAAGAAAGTGACTTTCGTCGGCGTATCCAGCGGCGGCACCATGGGCATGTACCTTACCGCGCGCCGGCCCGACATGGTCGAGCGGCTGATCCTGTCCAACACGCCGTCCGACCCGGTGGATACCAGTCACCTCGTCATGCCCAAGGCGTTCCTCGATGCGCAGGCACGCGCCAAGGAAACGGGCTTTCGCGATCAGGATTTCTGGAACCAGTTCCTCAGCTACTTCGCGGGAGATGCAAGCCGCATTTCCGCGCAGACGCGCAAGGAATATTACGACTTCTACCGGCGCGTGCCCGAAAAGAACCTGATCGCACTGATCGCCCGCATCGGCGACGGCAAGCAGGCTTCGGTGGAAATGGCCAAGATCGACAAGCCGGCCTTCCTCATCTGGGGCGGCGCCGACCCGCTGCTGCCGGAATCGGCCGTAACTGCAATCACGCGCTATCTTTCGCACGCGCAGATTTCGAAGGTGGTGATGCCCGATGTGGGACATTATCCACCGCTGGAAGTGCCAGATCGCTTCGCCCAGCTTATCGCCGCATATGTCGAGGCGGGAACACCGAAGCTGCCGCAATAGCCGAAATCGCGTTTCAATTGCCCGCTGGTCGGAGATTGCCAGCCACCGTCCTCTGCGGCATGACTTTCCAGCTTAGGAGCGAACCATGACCGCACCGCGCACGCTTTACGAGAAGCTGTGGGACAGCCACGTCGTTGCCGAATTGCCCGGCGGCGACAGTCTGCTCTACATCGACCGCCATATCGTCCACGAAGTTTCCAGCCCGCAGGCCTTCGTCGCCATGCGTGAAAGCGGGCGCAAGTTGCGCCGGCCGGAAACCCACCTTGGCGTGGCGGATCATGCCGTCCCCACCCGGACCCGCGGCGGCGAAATCCCCGATCCGCAAGCCCGTGCGCAAGTCGCCGAGCTGGAAGGCAACGTCGCCGAATTCGGCGTGCCTTATGCCGATCTCACCGGGCCGGAGCAGGGCATCGTCCATGTCATCGGCCCTGAGACCGGCTTTACCCTGCCCGGCACCACCGTGGTCTGCGGAGACAGCCACACGACCACCCACGGCGCTTTCGGCGCGCTCGCCTTCGGGATCGGCGCCAGCGAACAGGGCACCGTGATGGCCGCGCAGGCGCTGCCGCAGGGCAAGGCGCGCACGATGAAGGTCGAGCTTGTCGGCAAGCGTCATCCGCTGATCGACGCCAAGGACATCGCGCTGGCCCTGATCGCCAGGATCGGCGCGCATGGCGCAGTGGGTCATGCCGTCGAATATGTCGGCCCCGCCATCGCCGGCATGGCCATGTCCGAGCGCATGACCTTGTGTAACATGACCATCGAGGCAGGCAGCCGCATGGGCATGGTCGCGCCCGATGAAGTGACGTTCGCCTACCTCAAGAGCCGCCGCCTTGCTCCCAAAGGAGCAGCCTGGGAAGCCGCGACCGCTTACTGGCGCACGCTCGCCAGCGATCCCGGCGCAGCTTACGACAGGATCGTCACGCTGGACCTCGACCTGATCGAGCCGCAGGTGAGCTGGGGCACCAGCCCCAACCAGACCCTGCCGATCGGCGCACTGGTGCCCAGCCCGTCCGCGATTGCCGATGTTTCCGAAAGGCGCGAGACCGAAAAAGCGCTGGCCTACATGGGGCTTGAGGCCGGGCAGCCACTTTCCAGCGTTGCCATCGACCATGTCTTCATCGGTTCGTGCACCAATGGCCGCATCGAAGACCTGCGCGCCGCGGCCCGCATCGCGCAGGGCCGCAAGGTGGCGGATGGGGTACGAGCCATCGTCGTGCCGGGCTCTGCCGCCACCCGCGCGCTGGCCGAAGCCGAAGGGCTGGACCACGTTTTTCGCGAAGCCGGATTCGAGTGGCGTTTCGCGGGCTGCTCGATGTGCGTAGCCATGAACGAGGACCGCCTTGCCCCCGGTGAGCGCTGCGCCAGCACGTCCAATCGCAATTTCGAGGGACGGCAAGGCCCCGGCGGCCGCACACACCTGATGAGCCCGGCCATGGCCGCCGCCGCCGCCGTTTCCGGCCATCTCGCCGACGTGAGGGATTTCGCCTGATGCCCAGCACATCTTCGGACAAGGGGCCGTTCAAGACGGTCACCGGCCTCGCCGCCGCCATGCGCGAAGAGAATATCGACACCGACATCATCTTTCCCGCGCGCTTCCTGCTCATCACCGCGCGCGCCGGTCTGGGCGAATATGCCTTCCATGACCGCCGCTTCGATGCGGAAGGCAGGGAAGTGCCCGGCTTCGTACTGAATGCCGAGCAATTCCGCGAAGCGCCGGTGATCGTTGCAGGTGCGAACTTCGGTTCCGGCTCCAGCCGCGAGCAGGCGGTCTGGGCGCTGCTGGGCCGCGGAACCCGCGCGGTTGTATCGTCGAGCTTCGGCGAAATCTTCTACTCGAACTGCCTGCGCAACGGCGTCTTGCCAATTCTGCTGCCGGAGGACGATGTCGCCGCGCTGATGGATGCAGCGCAAAGCGGCGCCATGTTCACCGCAGACCTCGAAGCGCAGGAACTGCGGGTGGAAGGGCAAGCCACACGCACCTTCGCGATTCCCGCCGAACGCCGCTTGGCAATGCTCAACGGCTGGGACGAGACCGACCAGATCATCAACCAGTACAGCGCCGCGATCGATGCCTTCGAACAGGGGCAGCGCCGCATGCAGCCGTGGCTTTACCAAGAGGAACAGGACGCATGAGCAGCGAGGAAGACCTGCTGGCCAACTACAAGAAGGCCTATGACAACCGCGTCGGCTTCGGATCGCGCCCCGCGCTGATCCTGATCGACTTCTGCCAGGCCTATTTCGAGCCGGGCAATGCGCTCTATTCCGAAGTGGACGAGGCGCTGGAATCAGCCCTGCGCGTGCGCGCCGCCGCCCGCGCCGCCGGCGTGCCGGTAGTGCTGACCAACGTGGTCTACCACCCCACAGGCTTCGACGGCGGCCGGTTCTACGAAAAAGCGATGCCGCTGAAGAACTTCCTCAAGGGTAGCCCGATGGGCGCATTCGGCCCGGGCCTGGAGCCGTTCGACGACGAACTGGTCGTCTCCAAGCAGTACCCCAGCGCCTTCTTCGGCACCTCGCTCGCCTCGACGCTGACGGCTGCGGGGATCGACAGCGTGATCCTTACCGGCCTCACCACATCGGGCTGCGTGCGCGCCACCTGCGTCGATGCGATGAGCCATGGCTTTCGTACCGCCGTCGTCGCCGAAGCCTGCGGCGACCGGCATGACGCCCCGCACGAGGCGAACCTGTTCGATATGAATGCCAAGTATGCCGACGTCGTCGGCGAAGCCGAAGTCGTAGCCTTCCTCGACGGCCTCAAGGCCTGAACACACTCTCCGCCGGGCGGTCATAGGACTGCCCGGCTCACGACCCCGGCATGGCGGCCCCTAGCATCGCCCCATGACCACAAACCCCCACTCCCGATCTCATCGCGAGGGCCGCCTTGCCGGCCGCACCGCGCTCATCACTGGCGCCGGTCTTGGCATCGGGCGCGCCTGCGCCATCCGCTTCGCCGAGGAAGGCGCGCGGCTGGTTCTCACCGACATCGACCCCGTTCGCCTCGCCGAAACGCGCGCGCTGCTCACGCCGGGATGCGAGGCGCTGGTCCACCCCGCCGACGTCACCGACGAAACCCAGGTCGCCGAACTGTTCGCCCACGCCGATGCGTTCGGCCCCGTCGAAATTCTGGTCAACAACGTCGGCGGTGGCCGGCCGGGACGCATCTGGGATCTATCGGTCGAAGACTGGGACCACACCATGCGCCTGAGCCTGCGCTCGATGTTCCTGTGCACGCGGGCGATTCTGCCCGGCATGATCGAGCGTGGCTACGGGCGAATCGCCTGCCTTTCCTCCGGCGCGCGCAATGGCACCGTGTGGAATGCACTGCACATGGGGGCCTGCGCCTATTCCACCGCCAAGGCGGGCGTGACCGGCTTCGTCCGCGATCTTGCGATAGAGTTGGCCGACAGCGGCGTCACCATCAACGCAGTCGCACCCGGCCCTATCGACACCGAACTGGCCGGCCCGTTCCTGCGCGCCATGGAGGAGCAAAGCCTTGATTACAGCCCGTTCCGCATGGTGCCGATGCGTAGGCTGGGTACTCCGCGCGAAGTCGCGGACGCGCTGCTTTACGTTTGCTCGCAGGAAGCCAGCTACGTGACCGGCACTACGCTCGACGTCTCTGGCGGGCGTTGAACGGCACCCCCTTGCCACCCCGATGCATCCGACAGGCGAACACGCATCAAATTCGCCGTCATTCTGACGAGACTCAAGTAAATCTATCAGTGCAAGAAAAGGCGGCACACCGCCCTACCAAGCCAAAACCGGAAACAGGGGAAGACGATTCAAAAGCACATTTGCTTTCACGCAATGATGTGATCCACCGGCAAAAAACAAATATACAATATTAAATATATGTAGCTCGGACAACACGGACATCGATTTATAAAGCTGCACTTAAGCAGACCTCATTCGATGCCGGTAAAAATAAGTGTTCAAGCAGCAGGGACTCAATTTGAAGCGGCGCGCACCGCGCGTCCTTTGATCAGCATTGAGGGAAAACATGACTGGCAATTCTCGCACAATCCGTCTCGCGTCCACGCTTTCAGCGATGGCGCTCGTTACAGGCATGGCCTGGGCCGCCCCGGCCATGGCCCAGGCATCCGGCAGCGTTGGCGGTGACATCATCGTCACAGCCCGCAAGACCGGCGAAGACATTCTCAAGGTCCCCGTCACCGTTACCGCGATCACCTCGGAAACGCTTGATGCCAAGGGCATCGTTTCAGTCGTCGACATGGCGCAGTCGACCCCGGGCATCAACATCAACAACAGCTCGTCGGGCCACGCCGATCGCTCGTTCCAGCAAGTCGTGATGCGCGGCATGACCCCGTCGACCACGCTGGCGACCACCACCTCGATGTTTATCGACGGCGTCGCGGTGTCTTCGCCTTCGCAGCTCAGCGCCGTCACCAGCCCCGAGCGTATCGAGATCATCAAGGGCCCGCAAAGCGCCTACTTCGGCCGCAACACCTTTGCCGGCGCGATCAACGTCGTCAACAAGGTGCCCGGCAACGACTGGGGCGGCGAAGTCCTCGGCATGATCGGGACGCGCGACAACTGGCGTCTGCGCGGCTCGATCGAAGGCCCGATCATCGAGGACCTGATATCGTTCCGCATCGCCGGCGAGAAGTTCTCCAAGGATGGTTCCTGGAAGAACTACGACGGTCAGACACTGGGCGACCAGTCGACCAAGGTCGCCAGTCTGCTTGTCGGGATCACCCCTTCGCCGGACGTGACGATCAAGCTGTTCGGTATGCTCAGCGAGGACAAGGACGGCCCCGCCGCCCAGACGCGTCTTTATGCCTATGATGCCGTCACGCCGTCCGGTCAGGTCGTCGTGGCTGGCCAGTCGAACTGCACGCTCACCGGGGATACGCGCGGCGTGATCAACCCCACCACCGGGCTTCCGGCTGGCGCTCCTGTGCAGAACAACTACTTCTGCGGCACCATCCCGACCATCGGTAACCCCGTCACCGCCAACGTCACCAACACCGATTTCATTCGCCAATTCCTGGCGATCGGCACCAATCGAGTGGTCAATCCGGAAGACGGCGTCCAGGGCTACGGCCTGCTGCGCAAGACCAAGCACGCCCATGCCACCTTCGACTGGGACGTGACGGATTCGGTGAAGTTCTCGGCTCTGGCCGGTTACAACAGGGAAATCTGGACCACCCTGATCGACCTTGACGGCTACGACACCCGCGCCTTCCCGTCTGGATACGACTACAACCGCAACGGGGTCATCAATCCTTCGGAAATCTTCGGCCAGGGCTATTTCGACTTCCCTTACCTGATCGAACGCAAGATCGAGGATTTCTCGGTCGAAGGCCGCTTGTCGTATGACAAGGGCCCGGTCCACGGCGTCGTCGGTGTCAGCTACCTGAGCGCCGACCAGCGTCAAGGTCTTGGCGGCGGCAGCGGTGCACTCACTGCGGCGGTTCTCAGCCCCGGCGGTCTTAGCCGCAACAAGACCACAGGCTTCTTCTTCGGAGCGACTTACGACCTGACCGACACCCTGTCGTTGAGCGTCGAAGGCCGTTACCAGATCGACAAGCTGGAATCGTTCGCTCGTCCTTCGGGCCTCACTGTCGCGTCGAGCGCCTTCATCCCGGCCGGCTTCTACACCGGCGGCACACTGCTGGTGGGTCAGACCTACAAAAACTTCACGCCCCGGGTGATCGCCAACTGGCAGGTCAGCCCCGATCTGATGGTCTACGCATCCTGGGCCAAGGGTGTTAATCCGGCGCAGTTCAACACCAACATCCTGTCGAACACCGGCCCGGTGCAGCAGGCTGCGCTCGATGCCGGTGGCCGGCTGGCGATCGACCCCGAAAAGGTCACCAACTACGAAGTGGGCATCAAGGGCCGTATCGGTTCCACCTTCCGTTACACCGCCGCCGCCTACTATGCCCAGTGGCGCAAGCTCATCAATGCCGTGCTGATCGTCGCTCCGGACGCCTCGCAGACCACTGGCTTCAGCTTCGTCAACACGTCGGCGAACGCAGGTTCTGTCAATCTGTACGGGATCGAGGCTGAAGCCTCCTGGCGTCCGACCGAATTCCTGACCATCGATGCCGCAGCTGCTTTCAACGACAGCGACATCCAGAAGTTCGCCTCGACAACCGTCAGCGCGCTTTCAGGGGTCTACGACTTCTCCGGCAAGGAAATGAAGAACACGTCGAAGTACTCCGCCAACGTCGGCGTCCAGGTCGGAACGGAGATCGCAGGCTGGGATCGCGGTAGCTGGTTCCTACGGGGCGACTGGAACTTCAAGTCCGGTCAGTGGTCGAACGAAGCCAATCTTGCCAAGAGCCCGGATGTGCATTTCTTCAATACACGAGCCGGACTGACCCATGGCAACATTTCGCTCGAAGTGTTCGTCAACAACGTGTTCAACAACAAGAAACCAATTTCGATTTCCGACAACTTCCTGTTCACGCCGAACTTCGCGTACACTGCGCGTAGCTCTGCGCTGGTACTCGGCCTGCCCGAACTGCGCACTGCCGGTATCCAAGCGAAAGTCAAATTCTGATCTTCGATTGAAAGGCAAGGCAGAAAGGCCGGGCGCGCAAGCGTCCGGCCTTTTTTTTGTTATTCAGCTGATAAGCCTGATGGTGAAATGTGGGCAGTACTCGGGCCGCGACTGGGAGCATGGCCGGTCAATAGCCGTAATCAGTGAAAGCTGCGGCGGAACGCGTAGACGCAGCTATTGCGCGCCAAGGCCCTCAGTGACAGACGCAGTCGTTGCTGCGACAGCCGGGACGAACGCAGGCCCTATGCAGGCACAATGTCCAGCGGCGGGTCGATCGCATCGGCAGCGGAATTGGCGCGTGCGGATGCCTTCACCCTGTCGATCAGGAAGATAAGGCGCGCGGCGTCGTGGCCGGTCGGACAGCGGTGCGCCTCGCCCCGCACGGCAGCGGCGAATTCACGCAGCTGATCGCGGAAATAATGCCCTAGAGTACGCCCGCCCATCGCGCGCGGATCGAGCAGCACACCTTCGGGCGGCGCAACCAGCACATCGCCGTTCCAGCTGAGGATCTCGCCGTGTTCGATCTCGAGCACGCCCTTGTCGAAATGCAGCACCTTGCGGTCGAGCACTGAGGGCTGGTTGTAGGAAATATGCACGCTCGCCATACGGCGGCCGGGGTAGGCCATGAGGATCATCGCCTCGTCCTCTCCCTGCCAGCCCGACTGGTGGCGCGCCGCCTCGACATGCACCCGCACGGGATCATCCTGTCCCATGACAAGCTGGACGAAATCAAGCGCATGCGGCGCGAACAGGGAAAGGATCAGTCCTTCTTCGGGCTTGCGCTCGGCCCACCACGGTGCCTGCGGGCCGTCCCACTTGACGCAGGATGAAACTTCCAGCGCGCGCAAACGGCCGAAGCTTTCGCGGTTGTCCATGATATGGCGGACGGCGGCATTGTGACGGAACGTATGCCCGGCCGCGAGCACCAGCCCGCGCGTCTCTGCCTCGCGCGCCAAGGCAGCGGCCTGCTCACCGGTTTCGGCTACCGGCTTCTCGACCAGGACGTGGCGCCCTGCCCGCAGCGCCGCCAGACACTGCTCGAAATGGAGAGCATTGGGCGTGGCCACCAGCACCGCCTCCACCTCGGGCAGGGAGAGAGCCTCGTCCAGCGAGGTAAGCGCCAGCGCGCCCAGCGGTTTGGCTGCGGCCTGTGCAGCGGAAAGGTCCGCATCTACCGCAGCCACTAGGCGAACCTGCCCCGGCAGCGCAGCTACGGCGGCAAGATGCGCACCGGATATGCGGCCGCAGCCGATCACCGCAATCCCGAGAGGGCCCGCACGGGATGCGTCAGGGCTGGCGGGCAAATTCTTCAGTTCAGGCATCCACGCTTCCATCCGTCTTCGATAATGCGCAGCAGAGTGCCCCGGAATGACGGTAAAGGCACGGCCCGCATGCCTCTGTCCGATGGCCGAACAGAAACGGCCGGCGGGTCACCCCCGCCGGCCGTCCGGTGTGGTCAGATGCGTTTCGGCACCTTCGGATAGGGACTACTCGGGCTTGCGGACCAGCGCCTTTGCTGCGGGCGGCGGCTTTGGCGGTGTCCAACCGGCCGGAACCGGCGCGGGCTTCTGCTCGCGGGCGTAGTTTTCAAGGCTCGACAGCGAGGGGCCGTAATCCTCGGTCGGTGCGTGGAGCCACTTCTCGTCCATCGCGCGCGCTGCCGCCACGAGATCGGCGGGAAGGCCCTTTACGCCGTCCTCGATTGTCTGGAAGTGGGTGAAGTAGTTCACATGGCCTTCGGCCTGGCCCATCAGCATCCACGGCAGCCACGGCGTGATGCGGCTCCATGCTCCGATGTGCGGGATATGGGTGAGACGCGGGTTTTCAACGTCCTTGCGCTGCACGGTGTAGATGAAGTGCTCGGACACGCGGTTCATGGCGCCAGCGGATTCGCGCACCCATTTCGCCGGATCGAGCGCATTTGGATACTGCATGTCGATGTCGGTACGCAGGATCATCGTGCCGTTGGGGCCGAATTCCCAGTCCTGAAGGAAGGGCTTGCGCGGCGGCTTGTCCTTGTTGAGGCCGCCGTAGGAAGGCGGCTCGGGCGCCCACTGGCTGATGGTGAAGTTGAACGGATCGTTGGCGATCGGCACCACCTTCACTGCTTCGCCGGTATAGGGATTGTCCCAGGTTTCCAGGATCTTGCCCGTCTCCAGGTCACGGTAGAACACGATCTCGCGCAGCATACGGCGGTACGACCCATCTTCCAGGCGCTTGGTCCGCACGAAGCTGAAGCCTTCGACGCCAAACAACTGCCGGACCGGCTCGTTCGGACGCACGCCGTAAGCCTTGCCTTTCAGCCAGCCGCATTTTTCCTTGGTCGGATCGATGTCGGCATCAAGGCGGGCATAGACGTCCCGGTTCCACTCGGGGTCCTTGAAATCGATCTTGGTGCGAAATGCCGGGGTCGCCTTGCTAGGGCCCGCCGGGGCTGCCTGCGCCAGTGAGGGCGCGGCTGCGATCCCTGCTGCAAGCCCGGCAAGCCCGAGGCTTTCGCGGCGCGAGAACTTCATATCGTCCATTCGATGACCCCCTGTTGGTTTCCAGTATCTAGTCGTGCGGTTTTTTGCGCTTTTGAATGCCGGCGACATCGCGATAGGATGCGTTGGTCGCCAAGCGGATAGCCGGCGGTGCCGACGCTGCCATAGCGGCCGCAACACCGCACAACAGGCCGCGCGCACAGGATCAAGCGGAGTCGCAACCATGCTCAACACTTTCCAGCAATCAGCCCACCCGGCCTTGCCTACGGCTACGGCAGACGAGGCATCGCGCCAGGAATTCGCCAAAAGCTTCAAGGGCTTCATCCAGTCGGGCCTGCTGCCCGGCCTCACTCCCGTTTATCAGACCCGCGTTTCGCGCGCGTTCGAGAAGACCAATGGCCGCACCCCTGCCGACCGCCGCGATATCCGCGCCGGCATGGTCGATGACCTGTACTTCCAGCACTACGCCGCCGCGAACCGTATCGCGCAGGAACTGCTGTGGGAATCGGTAAATGGATCGGTCGATCGCCAGCTTCCCCAGCTGATTGAAAAGGCGAAGGAACTTTCCGCCTCGACGCCTGCAAAGCTTCAGATTCCCGAAGGCTTCGAGCCGCCACGATACGTGACCGCGCTCGACATTCACTGCATGCCCGGAGGCTACTGCTCGGAGGTCTGCGCCGACGACATTTCGGTCGGCGCGCTCTACGACCGGGGCGTATACCTTTATGCGATGGGCTATACCGGTCCTGACAACGACGACATGGGCCGCTCGGTGGTGAACTACCTCAAGCGCAAGATGCCCGACTTCAAGCCGCGCCGCATCCTCGACATGGGGTGCACCGTCGGCCACTCAACCCTGCCCTACAAGGAACTGTTCCCCGAGGCCGAGGTCTGGGGCATCGACGTGGGCGGGCCCGTGGTGCGTTATGCCCATGCCCGCGCAGCCGCGATGGGCCAGGAAGTCAACTTCGCACAGATGAACGCCGAGGATACGTCCTTCCCCGATGGCCATTTCGACCTCGTGGTCAGCCACATCCTGCTGCACGAAACCAGCGGCAAGGCGATGCCGAAAATCTTCCAGGAGGCCTTCCGCGTGCTCGCACCCGGCGGCATGATGGTTCACGCAGACCTTCCCCCGTTCGACCTCATGGATCCGTTCACCCAGTTCATCCTCGACAACGAGACCTGGTACAACAACGAGCCGTTCTGGGGCGCCATGCGCGACATGGACCAGGTGGCACTGGCCGAAAAGGCCGGGTTCGACCGCGCGGAAGTGCGCTTTGATACCGCCCCGATGGCGGTGATGGAATTCGCCGCAGCTGCAGCCGGTTACAGCCAGGAAGCCTCGGAACACGTCGCAGAACGTGATTTCACCGCCGGCGAATTCGCTCCCGGCGGCGGCTGGGAGGTATTGATTGCCCACAAGCCCGAGGAAAAGGCGCTCGCCGCGTGAACGATATGACCATGACTGAAGAACGCCCGCACGTCATCCGCCACGCCAAGGGCAAGCGCCCGCAGTTCTACGACACGCCCGGCCTCGACGCCGCGATGTCGATGATCATGGTGCTCGCCAACGAGATGTGCGTCCTGCGCGACCGCCTCGATTCCGCTGAGCGGGTGGCCAAGGGCTCTGGCCTCGACCTTGCCGCCGGGATCGAAGCGCTCGAACTGGATCAGGACGCACTGGAGCAGCGCGAGCAGCGCCGGCAGGACTTCCTGCAGCGCCTGTTCTACCTTCAGCTCAAGGACGCGGATGAGGCTGCAAAGGCGCAGACCGAGGCCGTCTATAACGAAACCATCGCGGACATCGCCCAGCAGTAACCGGCGCAGAAGAGCCCTTCGCCCGCTTTCGGGTGTGACCCGATAAGAACCCCCGGCGGAATATCCCGCCGGGGGTTCTTTCATTTTCGCTTTCAGATGGCGTCGGCAAGGCGCCGCAGTTCGGGGCCGATCTCGGTGCCGATACGGTGTGTGTCCGCCAGCCAGTCGAATCCGGTTACGAGGAAGTTGTCGATCCCGGCCTCGCGGTAGCGCAGCAGCGCCTTGACCAGAGTATCCGGCGATCCCACCAGGCACATCACCTGGAGCCGTCCCTGCGTTGCACGGGTCAGTCCGGTCCAGAGGCAAGGGTCCGCTGCCGCATCGTCGGCTTCAACGGCACGCTCTGCCGCATCCTGCGCCGCCCGGCCCAGATCGCGGCCGAGGGCGCCATGCCCCGATTGCCGCGCTTCCACGCCGCGCAGAAGATCGCGCGCACGGTCCCATGCGGCATCGTCGCTATCGGCGACGACAAGACGCATCGACATCGAAAAGCGCGGATTGCGGCCATGGGCTGCGGCGGCCGCTTTGACCTTACCCACAAGTTCAGCCACTTGCGCCGTGCTGCCGGGGCCAAGCGCGTAGACGTCGGCCAGTTCGGCTCCGTAGCGGATGCCCAGGTCCGAAGTGCCCGCCCAGAACACCGGCACGCGGCCGTTTACCGGGCGGACTTCGCTGCCGCCCTGCTCGAACCGATACCATTCGCCTTCGTGGTCGAGAGGCTGCTCTCCGGCCCACATGCGGCGCAGGACCTGCACGTATTCCCGGCTACGGTGGTAGCGCTCCTCCTTGGAGCGGTAATCGCCGTCGCAGCGCGTTTCGATATCGGAGAAGGCAGTGATGATGTGTACGCCCGCCCGCCCGCCGGAAAACTGGTCAAGCGTGGCAAAGGCGCGCGCTGCCATGGTCGGGGCGATGAAGCCAGGCCGGTGGGCGACCATGAGCTTCAACCGGCTTGTGGCGGCCGCCACCCATGTCGCGGTGACGAGGCTGTCGGCCGATCTGGCGTTCTGCCCGATCAGAACCCGATCATAACCGGCCGCTTCGTAAGCGCGCGCGCATTCGGCGACAAAGGCAGGATCGTAAGCCGTGGGCTCCGGGCTCGCTTCCGAACTGCGATAGGGCGAGATCAGACCAACGAGTTCGATGGGATGGCGGGGCATGAAAACAGTCCTTGGGAAACTGGCCTGGATGATCGGGCCTCAGGGTTCAGGCCTTGGCGTCCTGACTGATCTCCAGCGCCTCAAGCTGCGCCGGATCGAGCTTGTAGAAACACAAGGCGACAATGGCGCCGAGCATGGCCAGCGCGGGAACGGCAGATTCGCACAGCATGATCGCCATGACGGCCTTTTCGCCCTGCTGCGCGGCCTGACCGCTGGCGGAAGGCACATAGCCCATGGCGCCAAGGAAAACGCCCATCGCCGCGAGCGCCGCGGCGGACGACAGCTTGTCGAACAGCGTGGTGAAGCCCGCAAAGGCGCCCTCGCGGCGCTCGCCGCTCTGGACGTAGTCGTAGCGTACCGCGTCCGAAAGCAGGGCATAGGCGCAAAGGATCATGCCGCCGCCTGCAAAGCCGCTGGCAAGGCCGCGCACGCCGACGAGCACCATGCTTTCGCCGGGCGTAGCCAGAAGCCAGCTAAGCTGCACAAGCCCGAACAGCGCGAGCGCGGCCATGTAGCACGCCTTCTTGCCGACCCGGCCCGAAAGCCAGACCCACACGGTCATGCCCAGGACCATCATCACGGTCGCCATCATGAAATAAGTGCCCAGCACTTGGTCGCCGAGACCCAGTACGATCCGGGTGAAATAGGCGAGCGCTGCGGAACCGATCGCCGTGCCGAACAGCAGGAAGACATGCGCAATGGCGAGAATGCGGAAGGGCCGGTTGTCCCACGCCAGCTTCACCTGATGCCCCAGCGCGCTCAGCGGGTTGCGCCGAACCGCGACAGCGGAAACACGCGGCTGCGTGCGCGGTGCATCGCGCAGCAGCCGCACCGCCAGCAGGGTCGCCATAAACACCACAACGCCAACGACCACGGCCAGCAGCAGGTGCCCGCCGCGTGTCGGCCCGGTCATGCCGAGCAGCCATGCAGGCAACGTCGATCCGATCAGGGTGCCGATGGCATTGCCGTAAGTGCGCCAGGCCATGAGCCGGGTACGTTCATGCGGATCGGACGAGCTTTCGACCACCATCGCGAAACCCGGGATCGTCAGCAGGGTATAGCCGCTGGCGTGGATCGCCAGCGCCAGCGTTACGAAGACCTGCGCGAGGAGGATCGAGCCGAAATCGGGCGCACCGAACAACAGGGCAAGCCCCAGCGGCATGGCCAGGCCGCCCGCGAACAGGAAAGGCAGGCGCCGGCCCCAGGGCGTCGTCGCGCGGTCGCTCCAGGCGCCAATCGCAGGGTCCAGGAAGCCATCGTAAATCTTGACGAGCGCGAAGATCAGCCCCGCCGCGCCTGCCGAAATGGCGAGGCTGTCGGTCATGAAACGCAGGCCAAGCACGGTGACTACATTCTGGCCCGCCGCATGGGCCAGCGGTATCAGCAGCGACCCGAAACGGATGCGCCAGGTCTTGGAACCGGCCGGCGCGGCAAGTTCCTGCGGTGTCTCGATGCCGAGCGGGACTGCTCCTGCATCGGAAATGTTGCTGGTCAAGCCTATGCGCTCCTGCCCGGCATCCCAGTCGATGCCTTCAATGGAAAGGTGCCTGCAAGACCTCGCCGACCTTGCCGTTTCTGGCCACTCTCCGCACAGCGGACAGGCCAGCCTGCTACCCCTCCACGAGGGTCACGCTGACATCGGCGATGCCGTCTCGCAGCTTCTTGACCTCGGCATATTCAGGGGAGTTCCAGAAGGCCATTGCCGTCTCGGCATCGGGCCATTCCATGACGACAGCACCGCCGCCGTCATAGCCGTCGCCTTCGAGTACACGGCCCTGCCTGCCGCGCAGCAGATAGCGCGCGCCATGCTGCTGGGCGAGCTGCGCAACGGCAGGCGAATAGCCCTCCATGAAGGCCGCGCGGTCATGAACCTTGGTGGTGATGACGAACCACGCGGGCATTGGCGATCTCCTTTTGGCGGGACCGGGCCGCCAGGCGCCCGGTCCCGAATGCGTCAGCGAATCAGCGCTGCATCCTCGAGGCTCTGGAACATCGCCTGTCGCATCAGATAGGCCCGACGGCGTTCGTCATTTTCCTTGATCGCAAGAAATTCGCGGCGGCGGGCATCGTGCGCGGAGCCGGCGCCGCCGCTGATGAAGGCCATGTTCTGCTTGGTCTGCGCCTGCGTGAACGAATGCGTCACCTCGCGGCGCTGGCGTTCGTAAAGCGAGAGATTCAGCTCCATCGGCGCCTGCCCCTTGAGCACAGGCAGCATCTTTTCGAACAGATTGAAGGCATCGTGGACGCCCGAATTCATGCCGAAGCCGCCAAGCGGATTGTTGAGGTGCGCCGCATCGCCGACCAACATCACGCGGCCTTCGCGGAACGATTTCGCTACCCGCTGGTGGACCCGGTACAACGTGCGATGATGCGTTACCACAGAGGCACCGTCGCCGGTCAGGCGGTCGAAGATCGCGGTCTTGTTGGCTTCGGACGTCAGGTCCGCCTCATCCACCGCGCCGTTCACGGGCACCAGCACGCGCCACACCGACGGCACCTTCAAAAGCACCAGCCATTCCTGCGGGTCGGAAACGTAGTTCACCAGCGAAAGGTTGGGCAGATGCTGTGCAAGGTCGGTTTCGGTGGAAAGCGTCAGGAACCGTTCGGGATACGTGAAGCCGTCGAATTCGATGCCCAGCCACTTGCGCACGATCGAATTGGCACCGTCTGCGCCGATCAGGTAGTCGGCGCGGATCCGCTCGATACCCACCATCGTCTCGACCGCCATGTCGACGCCGGTGTCGTCCTGCTCGAACGAAAGCAGGCGGGTGCCGAAACGGACGTCCGCATTGGAACAGTTGTCCAACCCCGAAGCCAGCGCCCGCGACAGGTGATACTGCTCGCACTGGATGCGGAAAGGATAGCGGGTGACATCGCTCAGTTCGCGGAGATCGAATTCGATCATTTCCCCGGAACCACGGTCACGCCACTGATAGACGGGCGCCTTCAGGCCCTTTTCCAGCAGCATCGAGGTGATGCCGATCTGGTCCAGCATTTCCAGCGTCGGCGGATGGAACGTCGAGGCGCGCAGATCCTGCGCGCAGTCTTGACCGGCTTCGAGGAGGATCACCGAGATCCCCGCCTGCGCAAGTAACGTCGCCATGACCGTGCCGACAGGGCCGGCACCGGCAATCGCTACCTGGCAACGATCTTTCCCTGACATGTGTGATAGAACTCCATTCACAAGAACCGACATGCCTAGGCAGTGGCGGCTTGTCTTGCGGGACCAACCGGGACTCTATCCGACGCGCGGTGAGCCCGATCGGCGTGGCGATATTGGAAAGAGCGTTCAGCCCTGCGGTATCGTGGCTGGCGGCGGCGGCGCAGCATTGGTCGAGTCCAGCCAGGCCTTGAGATCGCGCGCGAATTTCTCGGGCTTTTCCCACATCGGGAAGTGGCCAAGATCGGGGTATTCGATCAGCTTCACCGGGGCATGAGTGAAGCGCGCGACGGAGGCCTGTGCGCCTTGCGAGATCACGTCGTCATAGCTGCACCATTGCAACAACACCGGCACGTTGACCGTCGCCGCCACGCCGCCCACGTCCGAGGTCTGGAACGCCTTGACGTTGGCCTTGATATAGGCGGCCTGTCGTTCAAGCGCGCCGGGCAGGTTATTCATGTCGTATATCTGGTCAACCATGCGATCGGTCGGCTTGAAGCCGGGGGGCGTGGTATCCTCCAGCATCAGCTTCCAGAACCAGTGCGAGCGCCAGTTCGGCAGCACCGCCTTGTGGAACGACAGCATCCAGGCCAGACGCGGATCGACCTTGCGGGTCTGGCTGGGCCGCTCCAGCGGCAGCATGGAGAAGGCCATCGCCGTCGCGTGCCCCGGATAGGCGCGGTTGTATTCAAGCGCCACGTTCGAGCCGTTGGAGGTCGCAACCACCGCGAACTTGTCGTAGCCAAGCTGTTTCAGCAGCCCGGCCATGAGCTGGGCCGAACGCGGAGTGGAATAGACGCCCGAAGGATCGGGCCCGGTCAGGCCATAGGGCGACCAGTCAAAGCGGACCACGCGGTAGCGGTCCTTGAGCAGATCGGCGACATTGTCCCATTCGTGCAGGTTGACGATCGAACCGTGCAGCATCACGACTACAGGCGCGTTCGCGGGACCTTCCTCGCGGACATGCATGCGCACGCCGTCTACCATGACGAAGCGCGAAGGGCCGTCGGCCCAGCGCTTTTCCAGTTCCGCCCGGTCGCTCGCACCGGCACCGGCCCGCAGCGCCAATACGCTGGCCCCGCCGACCAGTACCACTGCACCCAAAGCGGCGAGGAGGATGTTGCGTTTCTTCATGCCGTCACCGCTTCACGCGCGGAGAGGCCCAGGGTTTCGCGCAGGGTCGTGCCCGGGTATTCGGTGCGCAGCCGTCCGCGCTTCTGCAGGATCGGCACGACTTGCTCGACGAAGTCTTCAAGACCGCCGGGCATGTAGCTGGGCTGCAGCGTGAAGCCGTCGCATGCCCCGGCGTCGCGCCATTCGATCATCATGTCGGCCATCTGCTCAGGCGTGCCGAGAAAGACGTTGTGACCGCGCGGATGGCGCATGAAATTCGCGGCGAAGGCGCCAAGCGGGGTGCCCTTCTCCTGCGCCGGGGTAATGGCGCGGGCGATGTCGGCCCGGGGCAAAATCGTCTGGTCGAGAATGGTTTCGACCGGGATCATGCCCAGCGGATCGAAAGCGGTCAGATCGCAGCCCAGCGATTCCGAAAGATACTCGATCGCCAGCGCATCGTCAGCCAGGTCGAGGATCGCGGCGTGGGTAGCGCGGGCTTCTTCCTCGCTGCCGCCCAGCACGCAGGACAGGCCCGGCATGATCCGCACGCCGTCGGGGTTGCGGCCGACATCGGCGACGCGGCTGCGCAGGTCGTTGCGAAAATCGATCCCTGCCTCGATATTCGCGGCGGGGCAAAAGATGGCTTCCGCTGTGCGCGCGGCGAAATCGCGGCCGTCGGGGGACTGGCCGGCCTGCACCAGCACTGGACGGCCCTGTGGCAGCATCGGACCTTCGCGGTCCATCGCAGACCAGAGTTCGCAGGCTTTCGCGACCACTTCCTTGGCGCGGCGATAGCGCTCATCCTTGGGCGGCAGGTCGTCCTCGCCGAAGTTGGGCGCGGTGGCCGGGTGCGCGGTGGTGACGATGTTCCAGCCTGCGCGGCCGCCTGAAATACGCTCCATCGCGCCGAAACGCTCAGCCAGCATCTCCGGTGTGTTGTAGCTGGTCGAAACCGTGGCAACCAGGCCAACGTGGTCGGTCACCGCCGCCATCGCGGTAAGCAGGCTGACGGGGTCCAGCGTCGGCATTGCCATGCGCTCGGGCGTGTGGCCACCGGCGCCGCGCGACTGGAGCTGGTCACCGAAAACGATGGCATCGAAGCAGCCCTGCTCGGCCAGCTTTGCGACCCGGGCGTAGTAGTCCATCGAGAACACGCCTTCCGGGCGCGCGCGTTCGTGCATCCATCCACTCGGGAAGAAGCCGATACCCTGCAGGAAGGCCCAGAGGTGAATTTGCTTTTCCATCATGCGTTCTCCGGGATCACGGCGCCGCCGGGCTGGTTGGATGCAGTCTGCGGGATCGGCAGGCCAAGGCGGCGGCGCAGGTCGCCTGCCTCGTTGGCGCGGTCCTTGACCAGCGATGCGAAGCGCGCGCCGATCTCGGGCAGCTGGGCGGCGGCATCGGTAAGGGTGAAATGCAAGCCGTCGATCTCTCCCGCCTCAAAGCGAGCCAGGAGCGAGGCCACATCGGCCTCCGGCGAAACCTTGAGCAGGCGCTTGGTCGCGGCGGGCGCCGCGCCGTGCTCGCCGATCAGGGCGAGGTCGGCATCGGATATGGCGATCGGATCATCCCCGTCCACCACCAGCAGCGGATGGCCCAGCGGGGGGCGCATGGCATTGACCGGCCCCGCCACCTTGAAGAACGGACCTTCGTAATTCGAGGCATGGACCTTCGCCGCGTCCAGATAGCGTCCGCTTGCCTTGTCCAAGATCAGGGTATCACTGCCCCAGCCGTCCCACAGTGCGCGCGCGGCGCCGACCATGTCCTCGGCCATGCCGTCCTCGGCGCCTTCGGGGATGACCGACCATCCAGTGCGGCCTGCGCTCAGGAAGTCGATCGCCGACAGGGCGCGGGCGACATGAAACGGATGCGCGTTCGAGGCCGGAACCGTGGCGACAAGGCCAAGGCGCGAGGTCATCGGCGCGGCCCAGGCCAGCAGCACCTGCGCATCGAAGGGACGCGTCCCGGACCGGCCCATGACGAGAAGGTCCAGCCCGGCCGCCTCGGCAGCCCGCAGGATCGGCGCGGCGGTTTCGGGCACTGCGAACGTGGCCTCGGCGATCGAGGCGGAAAGGATGAAAGGTCTGGTCATACGATGATCACCGGTTCGTGAAGGGGATGAATGGGCTCACAGCCCGTCTCGGTAATGAGCACGAGGTCTTCGCAGTGGGCCGAGCCGCCGATGCCGGTATCGAGCGTCGGACAATCGACCGAGAGGATCATGCCGGGTTCGAGAACGATGTCGGGCTTGCGCCAGAAACCGCCGTGAACCTCGCCCGGCTCGTCGGTATGGGCGAGGCCGACGCTGTGCGGGCCAAAGCCAATCACGGCATCGTAGCCGGCCTTGCGGATGGCATCTTCGCCCAGCGCGGCGATTTCGGAATAGCGCAGGCCCGGCCGCAGCTTTTCACGAACGGCCTGCCAGCCGAACGCCGCGGCCTCGGCCGCGCGGGCGGCGATACGGGTCGGCTCGCCAACGAAGACGGTGCGCGCAAAGTCGCCGTGGTAGCCGAGATGCTGGCTGACGCCGTCAAGCATGAGCGTCTGCCCGTCCGCCACTTTAAGGCGCGAAAGTTCCGAGGAAACGCGGTCGACGTTGAGGAACACAGCGGTATTGCCGCGCGCGGCGGCCTCCATGCGGAACAGCGCCTGCAATTCACTGTGGCTGGCCCCGGCGCGGATGGCGCTGCCGACCGCGTTGAGTGCATCGACATTAACCTTTGCCGCATGCGCCATCAACGCATGTTCCAGCGGCGATTTAACGAGGCGTATCTCGCGCAGGATATTGTCGGCCTGCACCGTCGCCCCGGGATGGTCGTGGTGGTGGGCGACTTGGGCGATGACCGGATGGTCGAACCCTATCCGGCCCTGCCACAGGCCCAGCCCGCGCATGGCCGCAACGATTGCCGCCGCCGCATCGCCGTGTGCCGTCATGGCTCCGGCCTCGCGGGCAGAGATCGCGGCGCGGTGGTCCTCTGCAACTGTGAGCGGCGCGGCATCGCGCTGCGGCAGCACCGGCGCGGCCGGCACTTCGCCGGGCGTCTCGTCACCTTCGTCGCCGAGAAACGTATAGAGCCATATGGCAACGTCACCGCGATCGCGCCCGTCAGCCCAGCTGTAGTGGTGCAGGAAGCGGCTGGTAACGAGGCCCGGCTGCTGGGGACGCGCGCGGGCGATCAGCGCAAACGTACCCGGCGGCTGGCCCATGCGGGTGCGGCCGATCTGCGGCCAGTGGCCCAGCGCGTGGAACACGTTGACGGGGTCGCCCAGCACCATCCCTGCAAGGTCGTGCCGTTCCATGACGGCAACCGCACGGGCCAGGTTCATCGGCCCCTCGCGTTCCAGCGCTGCCAGAAGCGCGCTGTCGTCAGGGAGGAAGGATGTGTCCATGAAGGCGAGTATGAACCCCGCCGAGCGGCATTCCGGGGCGGGGGGATAAAACTATTCGCCTGCCGATCAAGTTTGCATGGAGGGGCAGTGGGTGACCGGCCTGCGATAGCCTCCACGTCATGAGCCAGCCCGAGACTTCGACCATCAACGAGATCGAACGCGCCTTCGTCCGGCTGGACGAAGGCCAACTGCACCTGCGCCGCTTGCCTGCTGCGCAAGCAGGCCATGTGCCGATGCTGATACTCCACCCGTCGCCGGCATCTTCGTGGTTCATGCAGGACCTGATGCTGGAACTGCGCAACGCGGGTTGCCTTGGCGAGATTATCGCGCCCGATACGCTTGGCAACGGCGATTCTCCTGCGCCCGGCCCCGCAGAACCGGACATCGCCTACTTCGCCGGTTCGATGGACCGGTTATGCACCGCGCTCGGCTTCGAGCAGGTGGACGCTTATGGCAGCCACACCGGCGCGCGTATCGCCTGCGAAATGGCGGCCGCCTATCCCGCACGTATTCGCCGCGTGGTGCTCGACGGCATCACCGAATACGAAGACGACTTGCGCGATGCGGTGATCGCTCATTACGCCCCTGTGGTCGAACCCGACGAATATGGGCGCCACTTCATCTGGGCGTTCAATTTCTGCCGCGACCAGGCGCTGTTCTTTCCGCACTTCATGAAGGACGCCGCGCACCGTCTCGCCGTGCCGATGCCGCCGCCGCAGGTGTTGCACCGCATGACGCTCGACGTGCTCAAGGCGCTCGATACCTACCCCAAGCCCTACATCGCCGCATTCCGCTACCGCGCTTTCGAGCACATGGCCCGGATCACCGCGCCCACGTTGCTGCTCAAGCCCGAAACCGAACTCGCCCTGCTCAACGCCTCGGTGAAGACCGCGCTCGGCCTGCTGGCTGACGGGCACGAGGCGGCAACCGGCGGATCGCCGGCGGCGAAGGCTGCCGCCATGATGAAATTCCTCAAGAAGCAGGTGCCATGACGATGCCCCGTTCAAAGAACGACGCCGCCGATGCCCGGCTCAGCATAGGCACCTGCCTTGGCTTCGGGATCGGCACGGTGGGCGTGTCGATCATGCTCAACACCGTGACCACCTACTTCCCGGCGATGATGTCCACCGTGCTGGGCCAATCGCCCGAAATCGCCGGCTACCTGCTGATGATCTCGAAGCTGGCCGATGCCGTGATCGACGTCGCCATCGGCAGCCTGTCCGACCGCGCCCGCACGCGCTGGGGCCGCCGCAAGCCGTTCCTGCTGGGAGGCGCGCTGCTGTCGGCCATCTCTTTCGTGATGCTGTTCGCACCGCCGATCATGTCCGAAGGTACGCTACTGGTCTGGATGATTGCGGGCCTGGTGATCTATTCGACGGCTTATTCACTGTTCAACGTGCCGTACATGGCCCTGCCCGCCGAACTGACCGACGGCTTCCACGAACGCACCCGCCTGATCTCGTTCCGCACCGTGTTCGTCTCGATCGGCCAGCTGCTCGCGATGGCGGGCACCGCATGGTTGATCCAGAGCGGCGGCGCGGGGCGTTCCGGCTTTGCGACGATGGGCCTCGTCATGGCGCTTATCATAGCCGGCTCGATGACCGCCACCGCGCTGGCGGTGCCGGTAAAGCACGGAACGGCGCCGAAAGCGGGCCAGCATCTCCCCGGCTTCGCGCAGATTCGCGCGATTGCCCGCAACCGGCCGTTCATGATGCTGCTGGGCGCCAAGGTATTCCAGTTCCTTTCCTTCGCCTCGGTCGCCTCGACGATGCTGCTTTACATGCTCAACGTGGTGGGCGTGGGCTACAGCGGGCAGATTGCCTTCGCGGTAACCCAGAACGTCGTTACCGCGCTGGCCATGCCGCTATGGGTCTGGACCGGCAAGCGCTTCGGCAAGCGCCGCACCTACCTTGCCGGGGTAGTGCTGTTCTGCCTGACCACGCTGAGCTGGCTTTTCGCCGACCATTCGATCACCACGCTGGGCATCGTCGTGCGCGGTATCTTCGGCGGCCTCGGTTCGGGCGCGATCATTCTCATGTCGATCTCGATGCTGGGCGACACCCAGGCCTACGACCGCCTTCTGACCGGCGAGGCCCGCGAAGGTCTGCTGTCGAGCGCCATCGCCGTGATCGAGAAAGTCAGCTTTGCACTCGGCGTCGCAGTGCTCGGCATATTCCTCCATGGCCTTGGCTACGTGCCGACCACAGGCGGCGCCATCGTTGCCCAGCCCGCAAGTGCCCTGCTGGCTCTGAAGCTGGGTTTCTCAGTGATCCCTGCGTGCATGTTCGCGATCAACGGGCTGTTCCTGTGGGCCTACGACCTTGACGAGGACAAGCTCGCCTCGGCCCGGCTCGAAACCGCCGAAGGCACTGGGAACGCCTTGGCATGAGCGGATACCCGAACAGCGGAGAGTCCATGCTCCGTCAGCGCAGCGGACAAGACGAAGCGCATGCTACCGCCATGAACGAAGTCCCCGCGATCCAGCGCGCCTATACCCGTTGCCGCCACGGCCAGATGCATTACCGCATCGCCGGTCCGGCGCAGGGTACACGCGTTCCGGTCGTGTTGCTGCACCAGAACCCCTCCTCGTCCTATGAGTACGAGCCGCTTATCCGCGCCTTGGCGACCGACCGTCTGGTCGTGGCCCTCGACACGCCCGGCTACGGAATGTCGGATGCGCCGCCCGCCCCTCCCGGCATGGCGGGCTATGCGGCCGCGTTTTCCGACGCGCTGGACGCTCTGGCGCAAGACGGCATCCTGACCGGGCCGGTGGACCTCTACGGCTTCCACACCGGCACCTTGCTCTCGTGCGAACTGGCGATCGCCCGGCCGGACCGGGTACGGGCGCTCGGCCTCACCGGCATTCCGATGTTCGACGAGGCCGCGCTCGCACAGCGTCTTGCCGCCGCCGACAATTTCCCGGCGCCGGACGAAAAAGGCACCGTGATCGGCGACCTCCTTAGCAAGCTCTGGACTTACGTGGTCACGAGCCGAAACCCGGCGGTTTCACTGGAAAAGGCCGCGCTGAACTTCGCTGACAAGGCCCGCGTGCTGGACCGCTTCACCTGGGCCTATCGGGGCGTGTGGTCCTGGGATTTCTCCCGCCTCGAACAGGTCACCCAGCCCGCGCTGCTTATCCAGCCGGCCGAAGACCTTCTTTCCGTTTCCCTGGAGGCTGCCGCGCGCATGCCTTCCTGCCGTGTGGTCGAACTTCCCGATCTCGACCGCGATATCTTTGACATTGCTCCGGAGCGTATTGCCCATGAACTGCGTGACTTCCTTGACCGCATCTGACATCCCGGTGGCCGAGGTTTCGCACTCGGTCCTCCATCCCGAGTTCATCGCCGCCGAAGTAGCGCGCCGCTATCCCATCAAGGGCGAGCTGACCTGTTTCCTGCTCTACCGGGGCATGAACGACGTCTACCTCGTCCAGGACGAGGAAACGAAGTACGCCCTGCGCGTCTGGCGCAAGACCTACCGCGATGTCGACGATGTCGCCTACGAACTCGATTTCCTCGATTATCTGCGCCAGCAGGGTTTTCCCGCCTCGGTCGGCGTGCCGCAGCATGACGGCAAGCTCTACTTCAAGGTCGCCTCGCCCGAAGGCGAGCGCGCGATCGCGCTCTACGACTGGGCGCCGGGCGTGAAGTTCGGCGATCGTCTTTCTGAGGAAACCGCCTTCCGCATCGGCGCGGCCATGGCGCGCATGCACCTGCTCGGCGATAGCTGGGCCGGCAAGGATCACCAGTTCTCGACCGAAACGGCGAAGGACTACAACATCTGCATGCCGGCGCTGATCGATTTCGTCTACGACCGGCCCGACGACCTTCGCGACTATCCGGTGATCGCCGCCAACCTCGACAAGCGGCTCGACGAACTGGCCGCCTCGGGCAAGGTCCCGCTGGGCGTCTGCCACCGCGACTTCCATCCCAGCAACGTCCACGTCGCCGAAGACGGCGGCATCACCCTCCTCGACTTCGACGCAGCGGGTGAGGACTTCCTCATGCAGGACGTGCAGAACTTCGTCTGGGGCAACCTGTTCTACGGCTTCGATCCCAAGATCGGCGAAGCGTTCGAGGACGGCTATCAGTCAGTCCGGCCCTTCACCAAGGAAGAGACCGACAATACCGAACTGTTCCTGATGGCCAAGGCGCTGCGCCTGATCGCGGGTATGGCGCATAGCTCGACCGCCGTGGGCCGCGGCACGCTGCGCTTCCGCAACCTGGACTGGCTGGGCGACTATGTGAAGACCCGCGCCCGCGCCTGCGGCCTGCTCTGACCATGGCGCAAGGCATCAGCCCCAGCGCAATCGATCTGACCGAGGCTCCGGCGGCAAGGCCCGTCGGAGCGGCCGGGGGATCGTGGCCGGGCGGCAAGTCCGCCTGGGTCATGGTCTTCATGCTGTTCCTCGCGGGTGTCCTCTCGGTCATCGACCGGGCGGCACTCAACATCCTCGTCGATCCGGTGCGCGCCGATATCGGCATCGGGGATGAGCAGATCGGGCTGTTGCAGGGCCTTGCCTTCGGGCTGTTCTATGCCTTCATGGGCTTGCCGATGGGGCTGCTGGCTGACCGCGTATCGCGCCGCAACCTGATCGTCGCCGGCATCGCGCTGTGGAGCGTGGCGACGATCGGCAGCGGTCTGGCGCAGACTTTCGGCTGGCTGTTCACCGCCCGCCTCATGGTGGGCCTTGGCGAAGCGGCGCTGGGCCCTGCCGCGATCTCGCTGATCGCAGACCTGTTCTCGCCTGCGCAGCGCGGGCGGCCAATCTCCTTCTACATGATGGGCCAGGGCCTTGCGAACGGCATCGCCATTTCGCTTACCGGCCTTCTGGTGACGGCGGCGGGCGCAGGTGCATTCCTGGGCGTGCCGGTGATCGGCCATCTGGTTCCGTGGCGGATCGTCTTCGTGGTGTTCGGCGCCGGCGGCCTGGTCGTGGCGCTGGGGCTGCTCGCCTTCACGCGTGAACCTGCGCGGCAGGTCCAGGCCGCTACCGGCGCTGCCGCGCGCATGCCCGGCGCGGCCGAAGCCGCATACTTCTGGCGCAATCGCGGCGTGCTGTTGCCGCTCTATTTCGGTTTCGCAACCTGCTTCACGGTCGCCTACGGCGCCTCCGCCTGGGCGCCGACGATGCTGCTGCGCGGCTACGGCGCCGACGCCGCGTTCCTCGGCAAGTGGCTGGGTCCGCTGTCGATCCTGTTCTCGGCGATCGGGCCGCTGATCGGCGGAACCATCCTTGACCGTTCGATGCGATCCGGCCGGACGATGGCGCGCTTTGCGATCCTGTCGATCGCGCCGGTCTTTGCGCTCCCCTCGGTGCTCGCGGTGCTGGCGGGTGAGCTTCATCTCGCCACCGTGCTGGTGGCATCGTCGAATGCTGTGTTCTCGGTGATCGGCACGGTGATGTTCGCGACGTTGCAGTCGGTGGTTCCACCGCGCATGCGCGGCTCCGCCATTGCGCTGACACTGGTGCTCAACACCATCATCGGCGCCACTCTCGGCCCGCTGATGGTCGCCAGCGTGACGGAGCGGGTACTGCACAATCCTGCACTGGTGGGCTGGTCGATCGCGGTGGTCTGCACGCCGTTCCTGCTGATCGGCGCGGCGCTTTATGCGCTTGCGGGCCACACCATGCGCCGCGCGGCAGCGCGCGGCGACAGCGAATGCGCCGGTCTGCTGTCCAGCGGAGCCAACTAAACGAAAATACGTTCCGGGGCGGGCGTTGTCGCCCGGCCCCGACAATTGACACAGGGGGGAACAGCGATGACGGTCGGTCGAATTCTCAAGGCTGCGGGAGGGTTGCTCCTTATCGTGGTAATCTTGATGGCATTGGTGCTGCTGACGATGCGGCTGGGCTGGTGGAACCCCTCGTATGAGAGCGTGAAAGCTGCGCAGGCCACCGCGCCCTCGACCTTCGAGCAGGTCGGCACCGCCAACCTCCACATCCGCGACGAAGGCCCGCGCAGCGGTCCGGTCGTCATCATGCTTCATAGCTCGATGACCAACCTGCGCGAATGGGACGGCTGGACCGATGCCCTCAAGGACAAGTACCGCGTGATCCGCTTCGACTGGCCGCCCTACGGCCTTTCGACCGACAGCGCCCCCTCCTCCGGCATGCCCGGCGTGGTCGCCCTGCTCGAAAAGCTGGTCGAAAAGAAGGGCCTCACCCGCTTCGCGCTTGTCGGCACTTCCAGCGGCGCGACCGTCTCGACGCTCTACGCCGCCAAGTACCCCGAAAAGGTCACCGCGCTGGCGCTTTCGGCGCTGCCGCTCAAGGCCCCGCCGCCCAGCGATTTCAGCCGCGTGATGTGGGCCATGGTCTGGACCCACGAGAATTTCGTGCCCAACTATTACCCGCGTTTCTACTATCGCCGCGCCTTGTCCGAACTTTACGGCCGGCCCGAACGCCTCACCGACGCAACGGTGGACTGGTACTACCAGACCAACAACCTCCCCGGAGGCTTCGCCCGCGTGAAGGAATACTACGAAACCAACAAGAAGGTGGTCTGGGCAAAGGGCGCGGGCGACGATGCAGCGCGGGTCAAGGCGCCCATCCTGCTGCAATGGGGCGATGTCGACCCGGTTCTGCCCAAGTACCTTGCCGCCGATGCCGTGAAACAGTTCTCCGGCACCAAGGTCGATGTGATCCATTACCCCGATCTCAGCCACTACCCGATGCTGGAACTGCCGAAGGAAACCGCCAGGGATTTGCGCACCTGGCTGGACCGCACCGTGCCTGCGGGCGCCCCGCAGTGACGGCAGCCCCGGACATTGCCGGCAACTGGGCTCTGCACGGCAGCGCCCTCGGCCCCGAGGGCGACACGCTGTACGAATGGGACGGCGAGATGACGCTTGCCGCCAGTGCAGAGAGCTTCGCCGTCGCGATCGAAACAAAGGGGTTAAAGACCTCGCGTTCGATCAGCTTCGCCGAAAAGCTGACCGCCCTGCCCTCGGGCGAATGGCACTTGCGCTATGGCTACGAGGCCGATCAGGCGCATTTCGCGACCGAAAGCCACACGTTCTTCGGCCTTTCGCAACTGACCTTCGCGCCGGACCTGCAAAGCGCCGAAGGAACCTCGTGCAACTACAACGGGCGCTACGTGGTCATGCAATTGCAGGCCAGGCGGCAGGAACCGGCGTGAGGGTGGGATCGTTCGCGGCCGGGCTTTTGCTCGCGGCGCTCACCGCCCCGTCCGCAATCGCCCAGTCGGCGCCAGCCCAGCTTGACGACGCGGCGCTGCGCAGCCGCTACGCACTGGCTAACTCGCAGTTCGCCGAAATCGACGGCGAAACCGTGCATTATGCCGCGCAAGGCAAGGGCCCGGCGATCCTGCTGGTCCACGGCTCCTTCGCCAGTCTGCGCCAGTGGGACGAATGGGCCGCGAAACTCGCGCGCCGTTACCGGGTGATCCGGTACGATCAATCCCCCGCCGGACTCTCGGGCCCCAGCCCCGCCAGGGACTATTCCATCGAGCACCGCATTCGCGTGATCGATGGACTGATGGACCGGCTGAAGATCGACCGCTTCGTGATGGTCGCAACATCCAGCGGCGGCCTGCCCGCCGCTGCCTACGCCGCCGCCCGGCCGCAGCGGGTGCAGGGACTGGTGCTCAACAACATTGCGGTTGGCCCGGTAAAGTTCGACCTCGATGGTATGGCGCCCGCGCTCAAGGCCGCACTGGCCGAAGATCGCACCCACCCCGGCTGGCACGCCCCGGAATACTGGCGCCAGATCCTGCTGGCCAATGTCACCGATCCCTCGCGCATCACGCCTGCGCTGGTGCAGCAGTGGACCGATCTCAACAGCCGCCTCTCGCGCGATCCTGCCATCGGCAAGGCCGTGGCGGCCTCCACCTCATTCGCGCGCGCGCCCGGCGACTTGCGCGCGATCGCCGCGCCCACTTTGCTGCTGTGGTCCGCCAATGACCATGAAACCACACTGGAGCGCGACGGCAGGCAAGCGCTCGACCTTCTCGGCAGCAAGGATAAAACGCTGGAGGTGGTCGAGGCATGTGGACACATGATGCCGTATGACTGCCCTGACCGGGCGCTTGCCCGCGTGACACCGTTCCTGCACCGCATCACTGGCAAATAAAAAGGCCGCGCCGTGCCCGGCGCGGCCTTCTGTCCAGATCAATCAGGCACGGATCAGGCCATCGCGGTTGCCAGTTCGGCGTCACGCTCGGCCACTTTCGCACGCACAAGCGGGATGAGATCGCGGCCGATGGCGATCACATCCTCAACCGGATCGAAGCCGCGCAGGATGAAGGCGGAAACTCCGGCGTCGTAATAATCCATCAGCGCATCGGCGAGTTGCTCGGGCGTGCCCACCAGCGTGCCGGAATTGCTCTGCCCGCCGCGAAGCTGGTTGATGCCGTTCCAGAAACACTTTTCCAACCGGTCGCCCCGCGCCGCGAGTTCGGCGGTCCGCTTAAAACCGTCGGCCTTCACCGCGGCGGTGTTCGGCGCCAGCTTGCCCATATTGGCGGCCACCGCCTCGCGGATTTCGTCGGCGCGGGCCCAGGCCGCTTCCTCGGTATCGGCGATGACGATGCGGATCGACATCAGGAAGCGCGGACTGCGGTCATAGGGCGCGGCGGCCTCGCGGACTTTTTCGACCACTTCCGTCATGCCTGCGACCGTGTCGGACAGAGTGGCGAAGGTGTCGCAATATTCACCCGCCACTTCGAGCGCCGCCGGGCTCATGCCGCCGAAGTATACCGGGACTGTGCCCTGGGTCGGTTTGATCGCCGCGAAGCCACCATTGAAACGGAACCACTTGTCCTCATGATCGAAGGGCGTCTCGCTGGTCCACATCCGGCGCAACACCGCGATGTATTCCCTGGCGCGGTCATAGCGCTCGACCTTGGTCTGGTAATCGCCGTCGGCCTGGGTTTCCTCGTCGCTGGCGGCGGTGATGATATGGACACCGACACGGCCCGGCATCAGCCGATCAAGCGTGGCGAGCATGCGCGCCGCCATCGTCGGCGGAATGAAGCCGGGACGGTGCGCCAGCATGACACCAAGCCGCTTGGTATGGGCCGCGACATATCCGGCGATGGTGAAGTTGTCCGGCATGATCGCGGCATTGGCGACCAGTACCTTGTCATAGCCCCAGGCGTCGTGAAGCTGTGCCATCTGCGCGATGCCTTCGGGATCAAAAGTCTCGAAGGGAACGGGATGCGTCTCGCTCGAAATGTTGTGGTTGAGCAGACCGTTGATCTCGACCGGCATGAGCGCGGGGCCCTCCCTGATACTCGTTGAAGGCCCAAGTCTATGCTGGGTGATAGCCGGTAGAAATCGCCCTTTCCAAGTATCCGACAGGTGGACCGGGCTGGCCGGCCCACCTGTCAGGCAGGATTACTTCGTCGCAGAGCAGGCGTACCAGCTGCCGATCATCGCCCGTCCTTCGGGATGGCCTTCGGTGAAGAAGTCCGCCCGCTCCGGCTTCAGGAAGAACGTGCCCTTGCGGTAACCCACAAGCACGTCTTCAGCATCGAACCCTGCGTCGAGCGCAACCTTCATCCAGTCCGTCCGGGCCAGCGAGGTCATGAACGGTTCGTTGTTGTAGTGGCTCTCGAAGTCGCAGCGCATCTGGTCCCACAGCGACATGTGCTCATGGCGCGGCGGCACGTCGACGTGGCACATCACCCCGCCTTCTCGCAGCAAGCGGTGGCATTCCTTGAAAATGCCGCGCATCCCCTTGGCCGAAGTCTCGTGAAGCACCGCCGAAGAGCAGACGAGGTCGAAGCTGCCATCCTCGAAGTCGGTATGTTCGGCGTCCTGCTGGCTGAAGTGGATCGGTGCGCCCATCGCCTCGGCGCGGGCGTGGCCGTAGCGCAGCATCGGCGCGCCGACATCCAGCGCGAAGACTTCCGCATCGGGGAAAGCCTGGGCGATCGCCACGGTGGAATGGCCCACCGAGCAGCCGAGATCGAGGATGCGCTTCGGCTTGAAGTCCGGATAGAAGTCCTGGACATGGCTGGCCAGCGTATGGCCTCGCCCGTCATTCTTCCAGCCGCCGTTAAGGTTGCGCAGGTACGTGGAAGCGAAACGGTCGTAAAGCGCGCCGGCGCGGAAATCGCCCTCGGCGGTGTCGACGGTATAGCTGCCCGGCATCCGGTGATGGTCGAACGCGGAGATGTAGCGCGGGATCGCAAGGTCCGGGTTCAGGCGAAGGCTGCCTTTCGGCTCGGCCACCTGCGCCTCGACCTTGGCCGAAAGCTCCTCGAACTGGCGATCAATGGCGCCGTCGAGCGAAAGCCAGATGCGGTCCTGGTAGAACAGCGAAAGCGTCAACCAGTACTGGTGCAGCGGATGCGCTTCCAGCGCCTGGCGGACCTGCGTGCTGGAAGTCGGCTTGCTGCCAGTTTTCTTCTCGATGCTGGGTACGATCACTTCGTCCAGCAGGCGGCGGTCGAGCGGGTCGAGATTCTTGCTGGTCCACGCACGCATGGCGAGGAAGTGGTCCTCCATCGCCTGCTCGTCATGATTGGACTGCGGCATGACGGCATGACCGAAATGTTCCTGGCGGAACTGTTCCATGGCTTAGGGCTCCCGTTTCAGGTTAATCGCGGGCGACGGCGTCAAGGACGCCTTCGTAGTCGTGCTGGTCGGCCAGTGCCTCGGGCATCAGCTTGTCGCGGGCAGAGCCCAGCACGCGGTCGTAGATACCTTGCCGGTAGGCGGCGCGGTGCGCGCGCGCTTCGGCATCGGGAGCGAATGTGTCGATATCGGCGGGTCCATGCAAGTCCGCAGCCTTAAGCAGCCGCTCGTTCGCGTCGAGCCGGTCCTTCAGCACGACCACTTCGCCCAGCAGCGCCAACACCAGCCCGGCGAGGGCATCGACCGTCTCGCTTTCGAACACCACCGGCTGGCTGCCCTTGGACCGCGCCTTGCGATCGAGGTTCATGCGCTCTGCCATCAACTCACTCCATCAGTTCGAAACGGAACACGTTGCCGGTGCGGGCGACGATGTCCTTCTTGTCGAGATCGGGGCCATGGGCCTCTTCGGTCAGGGCGTCCTTCGCCTTGAGGTCGTAGCCGGTCTGGCTTGACAGGATGACCACAAGGTCGGTCCCGTCCTCCACCGCGAAGGGAAATTCATGCCAGGTGCCAAGGTGCATGGCAAAGCCTGCCGTCCCGTCGAAACGAAAGGCGCGCACCTGCGAAAGGTCGGGAAGTTCGCCATCCCCGGGCGGCGCCATGACCGCGACGAAAGGCTTGCCGCCCAGCGGCAGAAAAGCCTGGGTATGCTGAAAGTGGCGCTCCATATAGCGCACTTCGCCGGGCCGCCGGTCCATCTGCGCCAGCGTGACCTCTACCGGATGCTCGCAAAGAAAACGAGCCGGGTAGCTCATTTTCACCGCGCCCTTGTAAAAATCGACCGAAACAGGTTTCACCGGCGCCTCGCGCCCGATAACGGCGCCGAAAGGCGCAAGCGCCTCGGGAGTCGCCGGTTCGACCGTGAGATCGATCACCCTGCATTCGGGCATGGAATTGCCGCCAACCTTGGTCATGGGTGCCCTTCGTGGGTATTCGCTGCGACCGGGCCGCACCTTTGCAACCTCTGTCCTGCTGGATCATGCGCGGAGGATTGCGGATTCGAGCGGGGATCGAACTGTTTGATCGCTGGCCGGATAGCCGCAGAGTGGATAGCTTCCTCCCGGCGGTCGCCCTAGCCCGCCACATTGGCCAAGCCTTGGTGTTCGATACCAAGAATTTCAGGTGTTTTGATGAGCAGCGCGATTGTCGAGGAACTGTTGGTTTCGGCCCTGATCGAGGCCCTGGGGGCAGATGCGGTCATCCATGAGGGCGATGCCCTCGCCTACTTCTCGAACGACGTCTACCGCGGCGGCGGTGCGCCGCAGGCGGTCGTTCGCCCGGCCAGCGTCGAGGCGCTTCAGGAAGCCGTGCGCATCTGCGCGGCGGCGGGCGCCGCCATGGTCCCGCGCGGCGGCGGCGCATCGTATACGGACGCCTACCTCGTCCCCGAAGGCGGCCATGTCCTGTTCGACACCGGCGCGCTGGACGCGATCGAGATCGACGCGCAGAACGCCGTCGTCACCGTCGAGGCCGGGGTCACATGGATGGCGCTCAAGACCGCGCTCGATGCCAAGGGGCTGCGCACGCCGTTTTGGGGGCCGTTCTCCGGCATCGCCGCCACGGTCGGCGGCAGCGTGAGCCAGAACACCCTCAGCCATGGCAGTACCGCACACGGCATCTCTGCGCAGTCGGTGCTGTCGATGGACGTCGTATTGGCGAGCGGCGAGGTCCTGTCGACCAGCGCCAGTTCGGCCATGCGCTTCTACGGACCGGACCTTACCGGGCTGTTCACCGGAGACTGCGGCATCTTCGGGATCAAGGCCCGCATCCGCCTGCCGCTGTTGCCGGTATTGCCGCATTTCGAATGCCTCAGCTTCGCCTTCGACAGCTTCGCCGATTACCACGCCGCATCGCGCAAGGCGGCGATGGCGAGGCTCGACGATTCGCACTTCGGTCTCGACCTTGCGCTGTCGCAGGGCCAGATCGGACGGCAGGACGGCATGGGCGCACGCCTCAAGATCGCCGCCGAAGTGCTGCGAAAAGCGCCGGACAAGATGAAGGGCATCGCCCAGTTGGTCCGCATGGCACTGGCGGGCGAAAACCCGATGCGCGCCGGCGCCTACATGTGCCATTTCATGATCGAGGGATTCGACGCCGACGAGGCCGCGCACAAGGCGAAAATCCTGCGCCGCCTGCTGTCCGGACTTGGCCGCGAGATCGCCAATTCGATCCCCACGTTCGTTCACTCGGTGCCTTTCGCTCCACTGTTCAACGTGCTTGGCCCCGGCGGCGAACGCTGGGTGCCGATTCACGGTGTGCTGGCTCATGACCAGGTTGTGGCGTTCGATACCGCCTACAAGGCGCTGATCGCCGACCGCAAGACCGAGATGGAGCGGCTTGGCGTGTGGACCGGGACGATGTTCTCACCGGTCGGGGCCTCCGGTTTCCTCTACGAAGTGGCGCTGTACTGGCCGGATGATCGCACCGCCTACCACCGCACCACCTTGGGCGCGGACTATCTTGGTCAGCAGCCCCACTTCGACGCCAACGAAGAATCGCGCGCCTATGCCGACGATCTCAAGCGCGCCATCGTCGCACTGATGCAGGCGCACGGCGCCGGCCATTTCCAGCTTGGCCGCGCCTATCCCTACAGGCAGCGGCTCTCACCGCAGGCGATCTCGCTGCTGAGCGCGGTGAAGACCGAACTGGACCCCAAGGGCCTGATGAACCCCGGCGCGCTGGGGTTCTAAACCTAACCTAAGACCGTAAGCCACCGACAAGGAAAAACCCCGGCAGGAGCAATCCCGCCGGGGTTTTTTCGGTGCCGGATGCGCAGGGTCAGCGCTTCATCAGGCGGGCTGGAAGTGCGTCCGTTACCAGAGCGTCGAGCCGGCGGCGCGCCTTGGCGCTGCCCGCGCCGTACCCTTCCAGAAACAGCCCCGCCCGCTGGTTTGCAAGTTCCAGCGGCGCCAGTTGCTGCGGGCCCGGCTGCCCCGGATCGCAGATCGCGCCGCCGAAATAATGGTTCGCCCCTTCGAGGACGAGGCCATAGCGCTGCCCGCCCGGCGCGGCCGCCTCGAATGGGGTAAGGTGCGCCTTCCAGCCGTCCGCCGTCTCGGCCGTCATGCCCGGCAGGATGTCCAGCGTGCCGGTCTGGATCAGCGCCGGCACCGCAAGCGCCCCATAGCCCTGCTCGGTCACCAGCACCGGGATCACCGGCGGCGGCGAAAAGGCGATCACCGCCGTGGCAAGGCGCGGCACCAGCGGCAGTTGCAGTCCTTCCGGCAGCACCGGCTGCGCCCCGCCCATCATCGTCGCTACAAGCCCACCATAGGAATGGCCCGCCGCCACGAACGGCGCATCGCCGATATGCCCAACGAGCGCGCGCATATCCTCGATCCGCGCCTTCCAGCTGGCAAGGCCCTTGAACTGCGCGGTCTGGGGATGCTCAAGGGAATCGACATGAAGCGGCGCCAGCACCCGCCAGCCCGCCGCTACCCAAGGGCTTACGATCAGGCCGTAATACTTCGGCGCCGAAGCCGCCCCGTGCGAGAACAGGATCGTGCCGCGCAGCTTGCCCGCAGGACGCCATTCGGTAACCGAAACCGCGCGCCCTTCGGCAGTCTCGATTTCGATGACCGAGGATGCCGACGCCGGCCCGGCAAGGGCCCGACCCGCCACCAACATGACAGCAGCGGCGGAGCAACCGGCCAGCAGCGAGCGACGCGAAAGCGAAAGACTGCCCGCCACGATCAAGGCGCCGGTTTCTTGAGATAGGCGATCACGGCCTTGCGTTCTTCCGGCTTGGACAGGCCCGCGAATACCATCGACGTGCCGGGAACCACGCTGGCCGGGCGGGTTAGCCACTTGTCCAGAGTGGCATCGTTCCAGGTAACGCCTGCCTTGGTCATCGCGGCGGAATACCGGAAGCCCTTCACCGAAGCGGCTTTCTTGCCGACGACGCCCGAAAGGTTGGGGCCGACCTTGTTCTGTCCTCCGGCGTTCACCGTGTGGCAGGCCATGCAGCGCATGTATACCCGCTTGCCCGCCGCAGCGTCGGCTGCCGGCGGCGCGGCCGAAACGATCGCCGGAACTGCCGTCATGCACGCGGCAGCGGCGATCGCGAGTGCCGGAAGGATGATCTTTCTGGTCATGTGTGAAGCCTACCCTTTGGAATTGTGTTTTGCCGCTTCAGCCCGGATTTTGCACTGCCGTCTCTGTCGGAAAGCTGTACCCGGGGCCCGCCCGGGCCCCTTATTTCCAGTCACTTTCAAATCTAGTTCGCCGCGCCGGGCTTGCCCGGTCGGCGGCGCTGATTATCCGCCTTGCGGACAGCACCCGTCAGCGATGCGCCTTGAGCCAGGCCGCCGCGCGCAAGGCAGCGTTGGCCCGGATGTCAGCGTAGAACAGGCCAATATCATGATAATGCAGGCTTCCGCCCGGCAACGGCTTGAGGTCCAGCCCCGGCGCCAGATAGCTGACCGCGAGGCCGCGTTCGCAGCTTACGGCGACAGCGCCTGCCCGCAGTGGCCTCATAGCGCCGGCACCGGGTTCGCCGGGAACCGTGCCTTTGGCCTCGGCGGAAAGCGACACCGGACGAGCCCGGTCAAACGTCACCGGGTTGATGCAGAGCGGCTGCTTGCCCGGAACATCGCCGTATTTCTCGACAAAGCCCTTTTCAAACGCCGCAACGACGGGGCCAAGATCCGCGCCCGCCTCGATCGCGTTCCACTGCAAGGCGCAGCCCGTCTGCGCGGGTTTATCGCAGATCGGAACGTGCTTGAAGCGCAGCCCGAACTCACCCTCGGACAGATTGATGCCGACGATGTAAGCCGCCACCATGCGCTTCTGGAGCGGCGTGCCATCGATACGCTGCTCCAGCAGGTCGGCGATGTGCTTTGCGCCCTGGCTATGCCCGGCGATGATGAAGGGCCGGCCCTTGCTGACATTCGCCAGGAACCAGTCGAACGCCCGCGCCACATCTGCATAGGCGAAGGCATAGGCCTGGTCGCGGTACGCCGGGTCCCTAAGCGCCTTGTAGCTGGCGGCTCTGTAACGCGGTGCCCATATCCGGCAGCAGGCGCCGAAAACGCTGGCCTGCCGGGCCATCACGCTTTCATCCACCCAGGCATTGGACTTTGCGTCGCGGGGGTCCTGGCTCCACTGCGTCTCGCTGCGGAACGTGGTGGGGTGGACGTAGAACACGTCGACACCGGGATCGCGCGCTGCCGGGCTGGCGCCTTCAGGCAAGGCGCCTGCCGCTCCCGCGCCGCCCGGCCCTGCTGCCCAGTTGGCGGGGTCGGCGTAGTCCGGCGCGGGCGCGGCGCTGCCGGCGATGTCCTCCTGCGGTGTCGCTGCCGATGCATTGGCAGCGCCCAAGAGCACCGAAGCGGCCAATAGAAGCAGCCGGGCCGCTGCCATCGTCATGCAGCCGGGAGGCGGTAGCGCGAAAACACCACCAAGCTGACGATCTGGGTCGCCGCCGGGATCAGGCTATAAAGCAGCACGATGCCGGTGATCGCATGCGGCGTCTGCGTCACCGCGCCGCCGGTCGAGGATACGAAGCCGAACGCGCTCATCACCAGCCCCGCCACGACCGGGCCGAGCGCGAACGAGAGTTTTTCCATGGCCGAGAACAGCCCTGCGAAGACGCCCTCATTGGCGATGCCCTTGCGGCGGCGCTCGTAATCGATGGTGTCCGTCAGCATCGAAAGCGAAAGCATCACGAAGGCAGAGTTGACCACGCCGATCACCGCGCCGCGCAGCAGCACCAGCACATGCTGCGTGCCCAGCGCGCCGACGCCGGGGATGGTCAGCAGCACATCGGTGGCGGGGTGGACGAAGAACCACGTCACCGTCACCAGCGCCCAGGCGGCAGAGGCGACCACGTAGGTCCGTTCCTTGCCCCAGCGGCGCGAAAGCGAAAGCCACAGCGGCTGCGCGACGATGCCAGTGATCGCCATAATCAGGATGAACAGCGGTATGATCCAGATCGCCTGGATCGCATAGAGGTAGATGAAGCCGATCACCGTATAGCCCGATGCCTGCCCGATGTTCTGGATCAGGCAGGTTGCCAGCAGCACGAGATACGGGCGGTTGCCCTTGATGGCGCCGAGCTGTTCACGCAGACTGCCGGGCGCGGTGTCGTCACGGATCATCGGCACGCGGGCAAGGCCCAACGCGGTGACCAGCATGGTAACAAGGCAGATCACGCCCAGCACCGCCGCCATCACCGTCCAGCCATGCGCGCCGCCGCCCAGCGCATAGATCAGCGGCTGTGCCACGCCCACACCGACCAGCACGCCCAGGGTCGAGAATACCATGCGATAGACCATGATCCGCGTGCGTTCGTGCGGGTCATGCGACAACGCGGCCGAGATCGCGAGATAGGGCACCGAGAACATCGAGAACGCGGTGGAGGCAAGGAAGAACAGGAAGCACGTGATCGCGGCCGAAACCAGCGGGCTGGCGCTTTGGGTCAGGGTGAACAGCGCTACAAAGCCCAGGCTCGTCAGCACCGCCCCGGCCACGAGGAACGGCGTGCGCCCGTGCCGCCCGCGCAGCCTGTCGGACCATGCGCCCACCAGCGGATCGCAGACGATCAACCACAGCTTGGGTATCAGCACCACCAGGCCCGCTAGCCACGCCTCCACGCCAAGCATGGTGGTCAGGAACAGGGGGAGCAACACGGCCGGGGTATCGCGGAAAATCTGCGCGCCAAGCTGACCGGTGCCGTAGCGCAGCAGGACAGAAGTCCGCACCCGGTCGTCATGGACCGACCCCGGCCGGTCATGAGGAAGAATTGTCGTATCGATCATGGTGGCCATGCGCTTTTTTTCCGAATCTTTTATGCCGCACCGCAGCATGTGACAGGGCGATCACCCCGTCGACAGAATATTCATGCGAACGGCTACGTCCCGCCTCGGCCCGCGCAAAGTTTATCCACCAGACGGATGCGGGAGTTCGCCGCATAGACAGAGTGAAGCCACCGGCCATGTTGCAGCGCAACGCCTCGCAGCCGGTCCGTTCGGGGCCAACGGGCGGATTTTTCCGGAGATTCCTGCGCGATGAACCCTCGCCTGTTTGCCTGCACCGCACTGTCGCTCGCCCTCGCCGCCCCAATCTCAGCGGCGGAAAGTCAGGGCGACACCATCGACCTTGCTGCTGCGCAAAAACGTGCGGATGCAACCGTCGCGCAGATGTCCGCCCAGGAAAAGACCGTCATCACTCACGGCATCATGCCGCTTCCCGGCGGCGGCCCCAAGGTCGACATTCCCAAGGACGCCATCATTGGCGCCGGTTACGTCGCCGGGATCGAGCGGCTGGGCATTCCGGCCCTGCGCGAAACCGATGCGAGTCTGGGCGTCACGTGGGTTTCAGGGGCCCGCGGCGACTGGGCGACGGCGCTGCCTTCCGCCGTTTCCCAGGCGGCCAGCTGGAACCCCGCACTGATCCGGCGCGGCGGCGCGATGATCGGCGCCGAAGCGCGCGCCAAGGGCTTCAACGTGCTGCTCGCCGGCGGCGTCAACCTCGCCCGCGATCCGCGCAACGGGCGGACTTTCGAATATTTCTCGGAAGACCCGCTGCTATCGGGCGTGCTTGCGGGCGCGGCGATCCGCGGCGTGCAGTCGAACCACGTCATCTCCACCATCAAACACTTCGCGCTCAACGGGCAGGAAACCGGGCGCAAGTATGTAGACGTCAAGATCGACCCCGGCGCCGCGCACGAAAGCGATCTGCTGGCCTTCCAGATCGGTATCGAACAGGGCCAGCCCGCCTCCGTCATGTGCGCGTACAACCGCGTCCACGGCGCGCAGGCCTGCGACAGCGACTGGCTGCTCAACAAGGTGCTCAAGCAGGAGTGGGGCTACAAGGGCTTCGTCATGTCGGACTGGGGCGCGGTGCCCTCGATCCAGACGGCTATCAACGGCCTCGACCATCAATCGGGCGAACAGCTTGATCCGGGCGTGTTCTTCGGATCGCAGATCGCCGGAAAGGCGGCCGCAGACAAGGCATGGTCCGCTCGGCTGGACGACATGAACCGCCGCATCCTCACCGCGATCTACGCGGCCGGGCTGGACAAGTACCCCGCCCCCCCCGGCGGCGCCATCGATTGGGATGCCCACGCCCTGGTCGCCGAGGACGTGGCGAAACAGGGCATCGTGCTGCTCAAGAACGAAGGCGGCGCGCTGCCACTGGCCAAGACCGCAAAGTCGATCGCGGTGATCGGCGGCTATGCTGACGGCGGGGTCCTGTCCGGCGCGGGTTCCAGCCAGGTCATGGGCAGGGGCGGCCCGGCCGTGAAACTGCCGGTGGCGGGCTCAGGCATCTGGGCCGGGTTCATCTCGGAATCCTATCACTGCTCCAGTCCAATGGCCGCGATTAAGGCACAGGCCCCCGGCGCCGCCGTGCTCTACCGTCAAGGCCAGTACGTCAAGGATGCAGCCGAACTCGCCGCACGATCGGAAGTGGCGGTGGTCTTCGCCACGCAGTGGATGACCGAGGGGCTGGACGTGCCCGACCTGTCGCTGCCGCGCGGACAGGACGCGCTGATCGAAGCCGTTGCCGCGGCTAATCCCAACACGATCGTCGTGCTGGAAACCGGCGGTCCGGCGAAGATGCCGTGGCTGGGCAAGGTCAAGGCCGTGGTCGAGGCCTGGTATCCCGGCGCACGCGGCGGCGAGGCGATCGCCTCGGTGCTGTTCGGCGACACCAACCCCTCGGGCCGCCTGCCGATCTCGTTCCCGGCAGACGAAAGCCAGCTGCCCCGCCCCCGCCTGGACGGCAGCGACTGGGTGGAACCGGACTTCGGCGGCAATCCCAAGAACGGCAAGGACAAACTGGCTACCGACTACGACATCGAAGGCTCGGACCTCGGCTACCGTTGGTATGCGCGCACAGGTGCAAAGCCGCTGTTCCCGTTTGGGTACGGCCTCAGCTACACCACCTTCACGCAGGGCAAACCGGCGGTGAAGGGCCTGTCGGCCAGCGTCACCGTGACCAACACCGGCCAGCGGGCCGGCGCCGACGTGGTCCAGCTTTACCTCACCAGCCGCGCGGGCGAGAACAAGCGCCGCCTTGTCGGTTTCGGCCGGGTGGAACTGGCGCCGGGCGCATCGGGCAAGGTCGCCATGACCATCGACCCGCGGTTGCTGGCAGACTGGAAGGACGGCGGCTGGACGGTCCCTGCGGGCGATTACACCTTCGCGGTCGGCAGCGACGCCGAGCATCTCGGCGCCGCTGTTTCGGTGAAGATGAAGTCGCGCAGTTGGAAGGACTGACAGGCCGGCAAGGCCTGCCACCCGGGGCTCACCGCGCGGCGGTGAGCCCTTCGCCCTCGATCCACCAGAGAAACTCGTCCATCCAGTGGTCGGTCGTGCCGCCCAGCGCTTTTGCGCCGAAACCGTGGCCGCCGCGCTGGTACAAGTGCATTTCGGGCCGATACCCGCTCTCATACAACTTGTCGTAGAAAGCCCGGAAGCCCTGCTGCACCACGACATCGTCCTGCGCGGATGCCATGAACAACGGCGGCAGGCGGCCCGGAGCGGGGGTGGCCGGGGGCTGGAGCCAGGGCTCTTTCGGCGTGCCGGGCGGATAAGGCAGATTGGCTGGAGGCAGCGCCGGCAAGGGCGAAGCGAACGGCATTCCGTAGATCAGCCCAGCGAAATTCGGGCGATCCTCGGGCTTTTGCGCCAGCGCCATCATGCCGGCGACATGCCCTCCCGCCGAAAAGCCGACCACGCCGATCCGCTGCGGATCGATGCCGTACTCTGCGGCGCGCGACCGCAGCAGGCGCAGGGTTTCCAGCCCGTCCGCCACGCCCGGAATACCGCCCTCGCCAGGCTTTATCGTGGCGTTCACGCGGGCGCGCATCGCCTCGTTGGTTTCACCCGACGGGGTCTGTATCAGGCGGTACTTGAGTACGAATGCGGCAATGCCGTGCGCCGCCAGCCACTGCGCAACAAAGCTGCCTTCATGTTCGATCGCAAGCAGGCGAAAGCCGCCGCCGGGCGCGATGATGACCGCCGCGCCGGTCGCCTTGCCGGGCGGAGGCAGGAAGGCCTGATAGGTCGGCACGGTGACGTTCCAGAGCGTCCTGTCGCCCGGCACCTGCCCCCCGCGCGCCTCTTCGGTGACCGGAACCGCCAGCTTGCCCGGCCACCCCGGCAGATCGGGCACTCCGCCCGGCCAGATCGCCACCGGGGCAAAGGTGCGCACGCCCTCTGCCCGGGCGCTTTCGCCGGCAGCGGGGGCCGCTTGGACACAAGGCGCGGCCACAACCGCCGCAGCCCCGAGCAGCGCCGCCGCTGCCATGGTCATGGACACCGCCCTCATCGGAACAACCGGGGCGCGAAGTCCGCGAAGTAGCGGCGCCAGTTTAGCCATTCGTGGCCCCCGCCGCTCTCCTTATAAACGTGGGCGATGTGATACCGATCAAACAGCCCGCGCGTAGGTGCGACAGTGGCGTAGAGGAAATCCTCGCGGCCCATCGCGAAGTAGAGCAGTTTCAGCTCCTGCGCGCTGCGGCGGAGCCGGGCGTCATATTTCGCCGCATAGGTATCCACCCCGTTGAACGCGCTGCCCTCGGTCAAACCCATCGAGAACACGCCGATCCAGCGGAACAGGTCCGGATTCGTCAGCCCGTTTCGCAAGGTATGCGACCCGCCCATCGACAGCCCGGCCATAGCCCGCGCCTCTGCCCGCGCATCGCTGCGATAATTGGCATCGACATAGGGGATCAGGTCCTTGACGAGATCGTCGCCGAAATCGGGATTATCGAGCGTCATCACCCCTTCGCGCAGCGGCGTGTGGCCATCGGGCATGACCACGATCATCGGCAGCGCTTTGCCGCCTGCGATCAGGTTGTCGAGGATCAGGTTGGCATGGCCCACGCTGGTCCAGCTGTCGTCGCTGTCACCGGCGCCGTGGACAAGATAGAGCACCGGGTACTTGCGCCCATCCTTCATGTAACCCGGCGGCGTGTACACATGGGCGCGCCGGGCCATGCCCAGCGACTTCGACCAGTATTCCACGGTGGACACAGCGCCGTGCGCGACCTGGGCATTCCAGCTCTGGAACTCGCCTTCGGGGCCCTTGACCTCGAACGTGGAATCGATGCCCTTGAGTTCCTCGGAGAAGGTCTTGCCCAGCGGGTCTACGGTCTTCACGCCGTCCACCCGGAAGGCGAAGCGATAGGTATCGGCCGGCACGGGCTGCGGTGTGGTGACGCTCCACAGGCCGGTCTTGTCCTTCGTCATCGCCAGGCCCGGCGGCGTGCCCGGCGGGAAGCCCATGGGGATGATCTTCGCAATGTCAGTGCTGGTCAGCAGCACTTCATTGGCAGCCGGCGCGCAGAGGCGGAACGTCATGCGCTGGTCGGGGAGCTGTTCGACCGACTTGAAGGGGGCGGGGCCGGAATAGAACGGCGGCGTCACGCATGTCGATGGATCGAGCTTGGGCGGCTGCATCTGCGCCATGACGGGGAGCGGCGCGGCAAACGAGGCGGCAAGCCCCGCCATCAGCGCCGACACGGAAACGAACCTGCTGCGACCCATGAAACCCCCTTCGCAAGAACGGCACATGCCGCCGCTACGAAAAAGTCACCGCCTATGGCCCGGGAGCAAATACCGGACTGACGGCTATCCGACTGGCAGCTATCCGAACAGGGCGCGCGGTCGGTTCACTTGTGCGGCCCGGCCTGGCCCTGAAGCCGCGCGGCAACGCACTGGTCGGCCGGCATCCCATCCGGGCAACTGCTGCTCTTGGGTGCCAGCGGGCTGTCCTTGGGGAGACGCACGGTGAGAATGCGCACCGGCTCTGTCCCGATCATCCGCGAGGTATGCCCGCGCCCGGTCACGTCGTCGGCCAGCACGATGTCCCCTTTGGACAGGATGTGCTTCGATCCATCGCCCAGCCCCACTTCGAGCTGGCCCGCCAGCACGATCAGGAAGCGCGGCGTGGAGACACCGTGGAAATCGATGAAATCGCCCGGCAGGGTATCGCCGATCTCGACATCGGTGGCCCGCAACCGCGACTGTACCGAGTGGCCGTCGCCCCCGCCGGTCAACGGAAGGTCGATGATCTCAAGATGCGATTCGCCGTCGGCGCCGCCGGACATATGCATGACCCGCATGGCCTTGCCGGTGGGCGAAAGCGGCGAGACCGGCGGCGGATCGCCCGCCTGCTTCGCCGATGCAGGTCCGCAAGACATGCCGATCATGGCGGCAGCGGCAAAGATGTGGCGGGCCTTCATGCTTCGGCTCCCACCGGCTCGGCACCTACCGGGCGAGCGATACCTGCTGCTTCATCATGGCGCGCGGCCAGTTCGCGCAGGCGCGGGATGAGTTCGCGGCCCTGCACCGCGATATCGCCAAGCAGATCGAAACCGCGCAGCAGGAACCCGCCGATGCCCATCGCATAATAATCCATCAGCGCGTCGGCCACCTGCTCCGCCGTTCCCACCAGCGCCGGGGGCAACATCGGCGTGGAGAAATCCACCGAGGCCCGCGTGATCCCCGTCCACAGCCGTTTGTCGACCAGTTCGCTGCCGTTCGCCAATGCCTCAAGCTCCGCGCGGCCGGAACCACCGCGCGAAGTGGCCAGCCTGGGGTCGAGCCGCATCGCGGTCCCGGTCGCCTCCGCCTTGCCGGTTTCGGCAGCGGCGATCTTTCCCCGCTGCTCCTCCGCCGTTTCGCGCAGCGCCTCGATGACCTCGCTTGCGGCCTTCCACGCCTGTTCCTCGGTATCGCCGAGGATTACCCGCGCCGAGGTCTGGAGGCGCAGTGGACGGCCGGTTCTGGCCCAGGCGCCCTGCACCTGCGCCACTGTTTCGGCCATCTGCGCCAGGGGCTTGAGCCCGCCGATGGCATAGACGTCCGCCACCCGTGCGCCCGTCTCCAGCGCCAGCGGCGAGGCTCCGCCCCAGTAGACCGGCACGGCGCCGTGCACCGGCCGTATCTCCGACAGCGCACGATCGAACCGATACCACTCGCCCTCATGGCTCACCGGCTCGCGCGCTTCCCAGATCGAGCGCATGATTTCCACGTATTCGCCGCTGCGCAAATAGCGCTCGTCCTTCGTGTGGTAGTCCCCGTCGCAGGCCAGTTCGAGGTCGTTCGCGCCGGTGATGACATGGACGCCTGCCCGCCCGCCGCTCAACTGGTCAAGCGTGGCGAACATGCGCGCGGCCATGGTCGGTGCGATGAAGCCGGGCCGGTGCGCCACCATGAACGACAGTCGGCGCGTAATGCCCGCCGCGTAGCTGGCGATCGCGAAGGGATCGGGCGCATAGGAGTTCTGCAGGATCAGCACGCGGTCGAACCCGTTCTCGTCGAAGGCCCGGGCCAGCGTGCCGATCATCTGCGCATCGAACGGCGGGCCACCGGCGCGCGATACCTCCGAAGCATTGCGGTGGAGCAGGACTCCGAGAATTTCGAGCGGCATGGCGGGGCTGTCTCCCTGGACCGGCGCAGAACATCGATCCGCCCGGCTGATTGAACGGGGAAACTGCCAGCTGACCGCAGAGCGAATAACTCAAGAAATCTATTACCCTGCAACATAACCTTGATCGACCCTTGCAGCGTCTCCCGGCCATCACGGAAAAGTGCCCAAGATGAACATCGTCAAGCTCGAACGCATGATCGCGGTCTATGAGGCCGGCAGCTTCCGCAAGGCGGCGCGCGGCTTCGGCATGTCGCAGCCCGCGCTCACCTGGAGCATCCGCCAGCTGGAGGAAAGCCTGGGCCTTTCGCTGTTCGACCGTGGTCCGTCCGGTATCCGCCCGACCGAGGTGTGCGAAACACTGATCGTCCGCGCCCGCCTGATCGTCAACGAACACAACCGCCTGCTCGCCGAAGTGGAGCGGACCAACCGCTCTCAGGTGATCGTCGTGGGGGTTCATCCGGTGCTGCTGAACAGCCAGTTCGCCCACACCGTGGCCGCTTTTCGCGAACAGGAACCCACGGTCACCCTGCGCGTGGTGGAGGCCTATAGCGCCGACCTCATCGCCCTGCTGCGACGCGGCGAACTGGACCTTGCATTCTCCGCCGCGCCGGACAGCGAGGAGGAGGAGGTCGCCTTCGAACCGCTGCTGCGCCAGTATTACTCCGTATTCGGGCGCGCGGACCACAAGATTTTCGGCGAGATCGCGCGCGGCGACCCGATCAGCCCCCACGCCTGGGCCCAGGCCGACGCCCCCAATGTCGCTGCGGGACGGTCAGCCGGCGCCGTCCAGCACGACAATGCCAACCTGGTACTGGAACTGCTGACCCGCTTCGGCATGACCGAAAGCACTGTGGCGGTCCGTTCCGCCTCGATGCACCTGATCCGCCGCATGGTGCTGGACGGCGGCCTGCTTGGCATGATCCCCGAAAGCCAGTTCGCCACCGAACTGCGCGATGGCACTGTGCGGCAGGTGCCCGGCTCGAACATCGAAGGCCCGCCGCTGGGGCTGCTGTGGATCGATGGCGGGTACGAGACGATGGCCCGCCGGCGCCTGAAATCGGCGCTGCGCATCATGCAGGCCCCGGAACGGCTCGAAAGCATCCCTGTGCCGGATATCGCCGCATGAGATGGAGTGGGGGGCGATAAAGCCTCCTTATCACAGTTCAATATTAGTTCTCTGTTCGCCCCCCAAACCTCGCCGCAGGATAGGCGAACTGGTTGGGGTGGGTATCCAGTCTCCCATCCCGGCCCCTTTTTCCCTTCAGGCGAGACCGACGATGAACGAACGTCCCCTCAATCCGATCACCGCCGAGCACATCGAGACCTACCGCGCCGACGGCGTGGTCTGCCTGCGCCAGATGTTCGATGCGGAATGGATCGAGCGGCTACAGCAGGCCGCTCTGGAAGTTGCCGCCGATCCTGCGGCCTACGGCCTGACCGGCCCTTCGCACGGCGCCATGATCTCGGTCTCGCACCTCTGGCACAAGCCGGGGGTCTTCCGCGATTTCGTCTTCAATTCTCCGGCGGGAGAGATCGTCGGCCGGGTGATCGAGGCGGACAACGTGCAGATGTTCCACGATCACCTGTTTCGCAAGCCGCCGAGGTCGCCCTCGATCATGCAATGGCATGCCGACCATCTCTGGCCCTTCACCGGCACGATGATCCCTAACCTGTGGGTCGCCCTGTCGCCGGTGAACGAGGAGAACGGCCGCATCGAATTCGTCGCCGGCTATCACCGCTTCTGCATCGATACCGGATCGCGGTTCGGCCCGGCGGGCGACGGCACTTTCCGCTTCCCCGATTTCGAGACGGAGCGCGGCAATCCCGATTTCCCCTTCCGTTTCGTCACCTGGGATCTCCAGCCGGGGGACGCGGTGCTATTCCACGTCGACATCCCGCATTATTCCAAGGGCAACGATTCTGGGACGCTGGACCGTACCGGCCTTGCCATGCGCATGATCGGCGATGACTGCTACTGGTGCCCGCGCGAAGGCCTGATGCCGGTGCAGGGCATGGACCTGCTCAGCCAGCCGGACGGCGTCCATCCCGAGCCCGGCGAACTTCTGCCGCTGATCTGGCGCCGTCCCGAAGACGAACCGCGCGCCTTTACCCCGCGCGAGGAGCAGGTCGCATGAGCGTGTCGCCCGATCCCGTCGACGCCGGCAAGCGTGGGTTCCTTGGCGGCGGCGCGGCCCTGCTCGCCAGTCTTGGCCTTGTCGAAGCGGCTTGGCCCGGCGCTGCTCTGGCAGGCACCAGGGTCGAGCCGATCCAGGGCCCGGACCTGCCGATGGAATTCCCCGGAACCGGCGGGGAAATACCTTGGCTGAAGCGGGTATTTCACCTCTATTCCGGCGCCGACGGCCTCACCCGGGCCGAGCAGCTCGACGTGGTGGAACCGCGCGGCAAGGCCATCGCCACGCTGCTGCGCCGCACAGCCGCGCGCGTCACGCTGGGCGGATCGCAGCCGGGCGCGGGCTTCGGCTTTCACGTCGCCAACCAGCCGACATTGCTGATCCCGATCTTCGGGTCGATGATGATCGGCCTGCACGATGGCACCGAATACGAACTGCGCCACGGCGACCTCGCCTATGCCGAGGACTGCACCGGCAAGGGCCATATCTCGAAAGCCGGCCCGGAAGGCTCGTTCATGGTCGCCGTCCAGCTGCCCAAGGGCGGATGCCCGGCCACCGGCAGCTCCGACATGAAGAAAGTCTGGTCCGACTGACCCAGCCCCAACCTTGCCCAGCCCTTCCATTTGAGGAAACCGCGTGAAGAAGAGTGCATATCTGGGTTGGGCGATCGGCTCCTTCACGTCCTCCGCGCTGGTGAGCGCGGTAGGCCTGCTGCACTTGCGCTTCATGACGGATTCGCTTGGCATCACCATCGGCCTGGCCGGCATGTTCACGGTGCTGGCCAAGATCTATGACGCGGCGTGCGATCCGCTGATGGGCTACCTCGGCGACCGCACCCATACCCGCTTCGGCAAATATCGCCCCTATCTGCTGGGCGGCGGCCTGATGGCGGGACTGTCGATGGTCATGCTGTTCAACGTGCCCGGCGCCTTGTCGGGCACGGCGCTCTGGGCCTGGGTGGTCATGACCCTGCTGGTCTTTTCCACCGCCTATACGGTGTTTCGCATCCCCTACCTCGCGCTGGGCCGGGCCATCACCACCGACTTCGCGGAACGCTCGAAACTGATGACCTTCAGCGTCTACGGCTCGTCGCTCGGCAACATGGCCGCGACGGCCGCCGCGCCTTTCCTCCTCTCGCGGATCGGCAGCGACCGTGCCGGGCACGGCGTTGTCGCCGTGATCCTGGGCGTGCTGATCGCGATGGGCGGCGCCGCGTCGTTCCTGCTGCTGCGCGAACGCGAGGCGCCCGAAGCCGCGAAAGCCGGCGAAGGCTCCCTGCGCGAGGCTTTCGCGGCGCTGCGCCGGAACCGCCCGTTCCTGTGCCTGATCGGCTTCAAACTGGTGCTGTTCTCTGGCCTGACAGTGCACATGTCGGCGATACCCTTCTACACGCGCCACGTGCTGGGCGTGGCGGACAGCACACTGGGCTCGATCTTCCTCGTCCAGACGCTGGCGATGATGGGGTCGCAGTACCTGTGGGTCCGGCTGGCCGCGCGTCACGGCCGCCGCAATGCCCTGCTCGGAGCCAGCGCCCTGTGCGCGGTGGCCTATTTCAGCTGGCTGTTCATCCCCGCCTCTCACCCTGAGCCCTATGTGCATATCTGCGCGCTGCTTTCCGGGACGGCGACAGGCGGCGTATTCCTCGGGCTCTATACCGTGCTGACCGACACGATGGACTATTCGCGCCAGCTTCAGGGCGAAAACCGCGCAGGCATGTTGGCGGGGATTTTCGTGATGGTCGAAAAGGGCACGGCGGCCTTTGGCACTTTCGTGTTCAGCATGGCCATGGCCTGGGTGGGCTTCGTGTCCTCCACCGGCGACGGCGCCAGCATGCAGCCTCCGGGCGTGCGCGTCGGCATCATGGCCGCGCTATCGCTGGTGCCTGCGCTGGCCGCCGTGGGCGCAGCGCTGATCATGCTGCGATACCGTATTCCCGGAGAACCCCGTTCGGATTTTCGAAAGCCAGCCCCGAACGTACCAATAATCAAAAACGACAATCGATCTGTGAATAAATCTGTCTTTTAGACAAATAAAAACTCACGTTAACAAAATAACGGACTGCCAAAACGGCAGTTCGTTATTTGTCGTTTTGACAATATTTTTGAATATCCGACCTACGGATACAGATAACGTCCGTAAATATAGAGTGTGTTATTGCGTCATCATGACACCTCAAGAACAATACAACTTGAGGGAAACATCCATGACCGGCCGAGTGAGAATTGCAAAACTGACAGGAAGCGCCATCGTTACAGCAATGGTCCTCGCGGCAAGCCCCGCGCTGGCCCAGCAGGCGGACGAAAGCGAAAACGGCAATACCATCGTCGTCACCGCCAAGAACCGCAAGGAAAGCCTGCAGGACGTGCCGCTGGCGATCACCGCGCTCAGCAACCAGGATCTTGCCAGCGCCCAGATCCGCGACGCCCGCGACCTTCAGAAGATCACGCCCAATCTCAGTCTCTTCGCCGGATCGGGCCGCAACGACCCCTCTGCCTACTCGCTGCGCGGGTTGGCGCCCAACACTTCGGACGAACGCTACCAGGGCATCTCGATCTTCATCGACGGTGTGGCTCTTTCCGGCCAGCTCGCCTCGCTGGACCTCGAAAACCTGCAGCGCGTGGAAATCATCAAGGGTCCGCAGAGTGCCACATTCGGCCGCGCGACCTACAGCGGCGCCATCAACTACGTCACCGCCGATCCCTCGGGCGACAGCATCACCGGCTTCGTCAAGGCGCGCGGCAGCCTGACCAATACCGCACCGGATGCCAGCTACTACTTCGGCGGCACCGTCACCGCGCCGATCGTCAAGGACGCGCTCTGGCTTTCGGTTTCGGGCTCACTCATGCAGAACGGCGCCTTCGCCAAGTCGGTGGACGACCGCGCCCCGATCGGGCGCGAGCGTACCCAGGTCGTCTCCGGCACCCTGTTCTTCAAGCCGGACGATACGTTTTCGATCAAGCTGCGCGGCATGTACCAGCACGACCGCGATTCCTCCCCTTCGCAGGTCGTCGAGCATCCGCGCGAATGGCTGAACGCCGGTGTTCCGGTAGCGGCTTTCTCACGCGGTAACGGCTCGTTCTTCCCCACGTACCTGCCCAGCGGCGATCTCGATTCCATCGGCACCCAGGGCGCCACCGGCTACGGCCGCGACCGCTATTTCGCCAGTGCCGTCGTCACCAAGCAGCTTGGCGATTACGAACTGAGCTACCGCGGTGGCTACTTCAAGGAATCGCGCTGGGCCAACGTGGCCACCGTGCCCCGCGCGCCGCGACCGGGACAGGACCCGGTCTTCGGAGACCTTGTCACCAACGGCACCGTCACTGTGCGCAGTTCGGTGCTGGGCACCTTCCCCTCCACCGAAACGTTCGAGAACACCAGCCACCAGCTCATGCTGCTCTCTCCCGGCGACAAGCCCTTCCGCTGGCGCGCCGGGCTGTACTACTTCTGGGAGAACGACCTGTCGGCCTTCACCGGCTATGGCACCGCTGCCAATCCCAAGGGCATCACTCGCAATGACAACCTTACCAACATGGCCGTTCTCGGCGGTTTCGACTGGGATTTCACGGATAAGCTGACGCTGAGCGGTGAAGGCCGCTACGCGCATGAAAAGGTGTCCTCACCCGCTTGCCCAAGCTGCGCATTCTACCCCACGCTAACCGATTTCAACAATAAATCGAACGACTTCAGCCCGCGCGTGACCTTGAGCTACAAGGTCACCAACGAGAACATGGTCTATGCGCTGTTCTCGAAAGGCGTGAAGAGCGCTCGCTTCAGCTTCGTCAATGTAGCAGGAACCTATGTCGGCCTTGCCGCGGATCCCGAGAAGCTGTTCAACTACGAGATCGGCAGCAAGAATTCGTTCTTCGGCGGGCGCCTGACAGTCAACCTCGCCGCCTTCTATGACGAGGTGAAGGACCAGCAGCTGGTTTCCACGCAGGAACGCACGGTCAACGGCAATACGGTCAATATCGCCACGGTCGGCAATGTCGGCGCCTCGAAGATCCTTGGCTTTGAGGGCGAAGCCAGCCTGAGGGTCACGCCCAGCCTGACCCTGCGCGGATCGGTCGGCTATGCCCACCAGGAGTTCACCGCCAAGAACCCGATCATCATCAGCGCCAGCTCGACGTATGGCTTCCCGGCCAGCGCCAACAATTCGATCGTGCTCGACGGGCTCACCCAGGCGAACGTGCCCGACTGGAACGGCTTCATCGGCGGTGAGTACAAGCTTCCGGAAATGGGCGGCTTTTCGCCCAGCCTGCGTGTCGATGGTGCCTATCGCGGCAGCTGGTACGCCAACCTCGCGAATACCGTGAAGGGCCGCTCGGCCTGGACGGTTGATGCGCGGATCAACTTCGCCAGCGACATGATCGACTTCTCGCTGTTCGGCCGCAACATTCTGAACAACCAGCGCCCGACCGGTTCCGGCCTTGCCGGGGCGACCGCGACCTGCATCTTCGTGGAGCGCGATACCGCCACTTACGGTTCGAACCAGCAGTGCCTTTACGCCTCGGTTCCCCGCCCCGCCGAATGGGGCATGGAAGCCACGCTGCGGTTCTGAAAACCTTCAGGACTTCCTGTGAAACAGGCCCGGCAGGTACATCCTGCCGGGCCTTAGACCTCGGCGGGCCCGCGCCGCAGCAGATAGACGTCCATCACCCAGCCATTCTCCCGCCGGAGCCGGGGTTTCAGCTCGGCGATGACAGGCCCTGCTTCGGCAAGCAGGCCCGATACCAGGGCTTCATTCGGCATACCCAGATAGGCGCCCCACCAGATGCGGATGCTCTGATCCGCCAACCCTTCGAACGCGCAGGCCGGGTCCAGCATGACGACCAGCGTATCCGCACCTTCCGGCCATCCGTGATCGCGCAGGAGGCGCCCCGTCGTAATGGTCACGGGCCGGGCCAGCTTGTTCAGGGGAATGCGGTGAGCGGCCGTCAGGGCCTGGATGCTGGTTATGCCCGGAACCACCCGAAGGTCGATCTCCAGACCGCCGCGCCGCAATCGCTCGGTGATGCGCAGCGTGCTGTCGTAAAGCGACGGATCTCCCCATACGAGCAGGGCCAGCCTGCCGCCATCGGGCAGGTGAAGCGCGATCTGCTCCGCCCACACATCGGCGATAGCATCGTGCCATGCGTTCACCGCGCCAAGATATTCGCCTTGCGCATCGCGCGTGGGCAGGTCGAATTCGGCGATGCGCACCGGCCGGGTCAGGACGGCATCGCAGATGCCCCGCCGCAAATCGAGCAGGTCCGACTTGGCGCTGCTCTTGCGCGGCAGCAGGATCAGGTCGGCGTCGTTCATGGCCCGGACGGCCTGCAGGGTGAGGTGATCGGGGTTGCCGGTGCCGATACCGATAAGGTTCAGTTCAATCACGGCGACGGCGCCGCGCGGGGCGGGCGGTTCATTCCGCCGACCCTGCATAACGGGAACCTGCATGCTGCGGCCGAAAACGGCGGTCGTAGCCTTTGGCGTAAAGGCTGCTTTCGGCGAAATCCTGCGCCTCCAGAACCCGGCCGACAAGGATCAGGGCGGTGCGCTCCATGCTGCCTGCAACGGCCTCGGCGATGGTGTCCAGCGTGGCCCGCACGATCCGCTGGTCCGGCCAGCTTGCCCGCCACACCACGGCGACGGGGCAATCTGCGCCGTAAAGCGGGCTAAGGTCAGCGACGACCTGCGCCAGATTGTGGACCGAAAGATGGATTGCCAGCGTCGCCCCGGTCGCCGCGAAATTGGCCAGGCTTTCGGCGGGCGGCATCGTGCTGGCCCGGCCCGGCGTGCGGGTCAGCACCACGGACTGCGCGAGCGCCGGCAGCGTCAGTTCCGCCTCCAGCGCGGCGGCAGCGGCAGCAAAGGCGGGGACGCCCGGGGTCACAGTGAAGGGAATGTCCAGCGCGCGAAGGCGGCGCACCTGCTCCCCCATCGCCGACCACACCGAAAGGTCGCCGGAATGAAGCCGCGCAACGTCCTGACCGGCGGCATGGGCGGCGCTGATCTCGCCAATGATCGCATCGAGATCCATCGGCGCGGTATTGACGATGCGCGCTTCCGGCGGGCAGTGGCCCAGCACGGCCGCCGGGATCAGTGACCCCGCATAGAGGCAGACCGGGCTGGCCGCGATCAGGTCGCGTCCGCGCAAGGTGAGAAGGTCTGGTGCGCCCGGTCCGGCGCCGATGAAGTGGACCGTCATTGCGATGCTCCCTGTGCGATGTCTTGTGCGATGGCGCAGGTCGCCATCCGGTCTTGTGAAATCCGGCGCGGGGCCAGCAGACATGCCTCCTGCCCTCGCAGCGCCGCCAGCGCGCATGCCTCGGCCACGCTGCCAACGCCCCGCGCTGCCAACGAAAGTTTGGACAGGGTCAGCGTTTGCAAACCGACGACCTGTTCCGGGGCGACGGCGATCACCGGCAGGGACAGCAGGTTCGCCAGTTCGGCCAGATCGTCCGCCTTGTCGGCAAAAGTCGCCAGATGGGTCACTGGCGGGGCGCTTTCCCGCGCAAGCTGATACGCCGAGCACAGCGAAAAGACGCTGGCCCCCGCCCGGAACCCGAAACCGGCGACGATCACAGCGCCGTGCTCCACTGCACGACCGGGTAACGCGAACGCCAGCCCCGGCGGCTCCCCAGCGGCGCAGCATCGGCCAGTTCGATCCGCAGCAGGTTGCCACCAAGCCGGCCATGCCATGCGGCGAGCAAGGCTTCGGATTCAAGCGTCACCGCGTTGGCCACCAACCGGGTTCCGGCAGGTAGCTGCGCCCACAGTGCCTCAAGCAGCGCCTGCGACAGCCCGCCGCCGACGAATACCGCAGACGGCGGCGATCCTTGCGGAAGGGTCTGCGGCGCGCGGCCAAGGATCACCTCCAGCCTGTCCACGCCCAGCGCCAGAGCATTGGCCTTCGTCCGTGCGGCCCGCACATCGTCCGCTTCCACGGCGCAGGCCGCGTTGGCGGGATGGGCCAGCAGCCATTCGATGGCAATGGAGCCGGACCCCGCGCCGATGTCCCACAGCAATTCGCCGGGGCGCGGGGCCAGGGCGGACAGTGTCAGCGCGCGCAGGGGGCTCTTGGTGATCTGGCCGTCGTGGTCGAACAGGCTGTCGGGCAGGCCGCAGGTCGCAGGCAGCACGGCCCCTTCGCCGCGTATTTCGATCCCGGCGGCCACGGGATGGGCCACGTCAGCAAGCTCAGGCCCTGCGGCGGTAATGGTACGCAGACGTTCGCGCGGGCCGCCCAGCGCTTCCTGCACATGAATGGTGGAGGCTCCGAAGCCCTGCTCGGCAAGATAAGCCATGAGCGGCGCCACTGCATCGCCGCCGCGCAGCAACGCCAGAATGCGCCGCCCCGGCGAAAGGTAAGGCCGCAGCCGCTGCACCGGGGCGGCATGAAGGCCAAGGCAAGCCGTGTCCTGTATCGCCCAGCCAAGCCGCGCCGCCGCCAAGGCGAACGTGGAGAGCGCCGGATAGGCCGTCCACTCGCTCCCCTCAAGATGGCGCGTCACGCTGGAGCCTGCGCCGAACCAGAACGGATCGCCCGATGCCAGCATCACCACCTTGCTGCCCCGGTGGGCAAGCACTTGTTCTATCCCTTGCGCGAAGGGCACTGGCCATTCGATGCAGGCAGCGCTAACCGGCCCCAGAAGCGCAAGGTGGCGCGGCGGCCCGATCACCAGATCGGCCTGCGCCAATGCCGCCCGGCTCGCCGCACACAGGCCGGAGGCGCCGTCCTCGCCGATGCCGACGATCGTCAACCAGGGGGAGGGGGAATTCATGTCAGTCAAACCCAACGTCCTGCTGCTGGGCGGCACGACCGAGGCGAGCAGGCTTGCCCTGCTGCTGGCAGAATACGGGATAGCCGCGATCTTCAGCTACGCGGGCCGCACCGAAAGTCCGCGCACACAGCCCATTGCCATGCGCACAGGCGGCTTCGGCGGAGTGCTCGGGCTGGCGGCGTATCTGCGTGAACATCGCATCACTCACCTTGTTGACGCCACGCATCCCTTCGCGGCGAAGATGAGCGCCAATGCGGTTACCGCCGCAGCGCTGACCGGCACGGCCCTTGCCGCGCTCACCCGTCCCGCGTGGCAGCCCGAAGCCGGCGATCGCTGGACGCGCGTGCCCGGACTTGGCGATGCTATCGAGGCGCTCAAGGGGCCGCGACGCCGCATCATGCTGGCGTTGGGGCGAATGCACGTCGATGCTTTCGGTGCGCAGCCCCAGCACCATTACCTGCTGCGCTTCGTGGATGCGCCTGAGCATCCCCCCGCCCTGCCCGACCACAGCCTGGTGGTGGACCGCGGCCCTTTCTTGGCCGAGACCGATCGCGATCTGCTGCGGACGCACGCCATAGACCTCATCGTGTGCAAGAACGCCGGCGGCAGCGGGGCCAGCGCGAAACTGGTCGCAGCGCGGCAACTGGGCCTCCCGGTGCTGATGATCGATCGCCCCGCCCTGCCCGAACGGCGCGAATTCCAGCGCCCGCAGGACGTTATTCGCTGGCTTGGTCACGATGCCTGCCCCAGCACGGAGCGCGGTGTGTAGAGGATCGGCGCGCCCGGTCGTTCGATGATCCGGGTCCGGCTCGAACCGACGATCACCATCGTGCGCATGTCGGCCATTTCCGGCCGCGCTTCGCCCAGCGAGACGATGCGCAGGGTTTCGTCGGGCGTAGTCACCGCGCGGGCGAAAAGGATTGGCCGTTCATCCCCGCAGACCTCTCGCAAAAGCGCCAGCGTGCGGGCGAACCCGTCCGGCCGCGCCTGTGACCGGGGGTTGTAGAACGCCATCGCAAAGTCCGCCTCGGCCGCCAGACGCAGGCGTTTCTCGATCACCGGCCAGGGCTTGAGGTTGTCAGACAGGTTGATCGCGCAGAAATCGTGGCCCAGCGGCGCGCCGGCGCGGGCCGATGCCGCCAGCATTGCGGTGATACCCGGCAGAACCTGGATGTCCAGCGCGCGCCAATGCTCGGGCCCGGCCTCCAGCGCCTCGAACACGGCGGCAGCCATGGCGAAGACCCCCGGATCGCCCGACGAAGCGACGACCACGCGCCGTCCCTGCGCCGCCAGATCGAGCGCCAGCGCGGCCCGGTCCAGTTCGACCCGGTTGTCGGACGGGTGCAGCACCAGCCCTTCGCGCGGCCTTACCCGCGCGACGTAAGGACCATAACCGACCACGTCGGTCGCCTCTGCCAGCGCCGCATCGACTTGCGGCGTCACCAGTGCCTCGTCGCCCGGACCAAGACCGGCGATGGCGATCCAGCCGCTCATGGCCGGCGGCCCTGCCCGTGGATCAGCAGGATCGCGAAGTAGGGCGTCACGCTTTGCGCGTCGGCAAGCCGGGTTACGCTTTGCCCGGGCATGGCGGCATGTTCGACCAGCCACGCCCCGTCCTCGCGCCCGGCGGCGGCAACGGCGCGGCGCAGCTTGGGCAGGTTGCGGCCGATCTTCATCACCACCAGCGCATCGGTATCGCGGATGCGCCGCACCAGTTCCTCCTCCGGCAGGGTCGCCATGGCCACGGTCAGCACATCATCGCCCCAGGTGATCGGCAGGCCGGTGGCATTCCAGGCCCCCGCCATGCCGGTGATGCCTGGCACCACCTCCACCGGAGCCCGCCCCGCAAGACGGCTGTGCAGGTGCATGAAAGACCCGTAGAAGAAGGGGTCACCTTCGCACAGGACCACCACATCCTCGCCGTTACCGGCGGCTTCCAGCAACTGCTCGGTACAACGGGCGTAGAAGGCCGAGAGGCAGGCGTTGTACTCCGGGTCGGAGAACGGGATTTCAGTCGTCACCGGGTATTCCATCGGGATTTCGACGACGTCGGGCCGCAGCATCCCCTCGGCGGTTCGCCGCGCATGGCCGAACCGGCCAGCCTTGCGGAAATAAGCCACCTGCCGGGCCCCGCGCACGAGCCTGTCGGCCCGCACGCTCATCAGGTCCATGGCGCCGGGGCCCAGCCCCACGCCGTGGATCGTCCCGATCGTTCCCGTGTCCTTCATTCCGCGCGGCTCGCCAGGGCGTTGACCGCCGCCACCGTCACCGCGCTACCACCCAATCGCCCCGCGACGATGCATCCGGGCACCGGCAGCGCCTGCCACAGGGCGTCCTTGGATTCCGCCGCGCCGACGAAGCCCACCGGGCAGCCAATGATCGCGGCGGGGCGTGGGCAGGCAGGGTCGTCCAGCATGTTGAGCAGATGGAACAGCGCAGTCGGCGCATTGCCGATGGCCACCAGTGCGCCGGATAGATGAGGCCGCCACAGCTCCAGCGCGGCGGCGGAACGGGTATTGCCCATCGCCCGCGCCATGTCCGGAACAGCTTCATCGCCCAAGGTGCAGATCACCCGGTTGCCCGCAGGCAGGCGCGCGCGAGTGATACCCTCGCCCACCATCCGCGCATCGCACAGGATCGGGGCACCAGCGGCCAGCGCGGCGCGCGCGGCCACGGCGAAACCGGGCGAGAAACGGATGTGCCGCGCCAGTTCCACCATGCCCGCCGCATGGATCATCCGCACCGCAACGGGTTCTTCCTCGGCGTCGAAGTGCGCCAGATCTGCCTCGGCACGGATGATGGCGAACGACTGGCGGTAGATCGCCGCGCCGTCCTTTTCGTAGTCATAAGGCATCAGGCGGCTCCGAAGTGGGCGATGAGGCTGTCGATATCCAGGCCCGCACGAAGCGGCGGGGCACCGGCACGCTGGCCAAGGCAAAGATCGTAAGCGCCCCCGCGTCCGGTCAGCACCACATCGGCCGCACCGGAATGGGCGCAGCCCTTGGCGCAGCCGGAAACGTGGAGCCGGCCCGCGACATGCTGCGCCAGCCTGCGGGCGAGCGTCCGCGTCTCCACGCTGGACTGCGGGCATTCAGGCATGCCGGGGCAGGCGTCGACGCGCAGCAGGGGTTCGTGCGGGTTGATCGACAGACCGTCGACCTCACCCGGTGCCCCGCCCTCCGCTACAAGGATGCGCCAGGGTGTGGTGCGTATTCCCATGACACCGGGCGTCTGTGCGAGCTGGATAAGGGTCTGCGCTTTCAGGCGGCCGAAGGGCAGGCCATAGGCCGTGCCCAGTTCGTGCTTCCCGGGCGCCAAAGCGGTTTTCGGCGGCGCAGGCTGCGCACTTCCGCTGGCCCAGTCCGGCAGGGGGGCGGCATGGCGCACCATGCGACCCGCAGCAATCCCGCCGCTCTCGGCGAACCACTGTGCTAGGTCGAGCAGCGCCTGCACCTCAGCCCCATGCCGAAGCCCCACACCGACCGCGCGGCCCTCTGCCCGCAGCAGGAGAGCACCCTGGCTGCCTCGGTCGATGCGGAAATCACCGGGCTCGCCGCTCAGGAGAGGCGCGGCGCCTGCATCAATGACGAAGCCCACCTTGCCCGGCAGCGCAGGCAGTTCGCCTAGCCGTTCATGAAGCGCGGCGGCGATGCGATGGGTATCGTCGCCCGGCGTCCATTCCGGCGAAACGAGGATGTTGCGGCTGCTTTCATCCGCGCCGTCCGCATCGATCAGACCAAGCGCCAGCAGGCGGTCCAGCAGCCCCGGCCACGTCTCCTCACTCACACCGCGGATTTGCAGGTTGGCGCGGCGGGTGATGTCGAGCGAGCCCGAACCGCAGGCAAGCGCCGCCTCGGCCAGCCCGGCGGCCTGCGCGGGTGTCAGGCGGCCAAGGCGCGGCTTTACGCGGACCAGCAGTCCGTCTCCCGCCATCATCGGGCGCCAGGCGTCGGGGCACCAGCCCCTGACCTCACCGCCGCTGCTGCCACCTTGCGGCGCGCTCACAGTCCCTCTCCACGCGCCGGGCGAGAAGGCTGGGCCTACCGATATCCTCGGCCGCCGCGCACCACTGGGCAGGCGCAAAAGCACCCAACGCCGCGCGGCCGTGCAGCCCCAGCCACACAGCTTCGTCGCCCAGACGGAGAAGTACCGTGCCGTGACCACCCCCTGGGTCAGGGCAAGAGCGACCGGTGCGCCGGCAGGTCTCCTGGCTCGCGGGTCACAGCTTGATGCACGCCTTCCCAGATGGGCAAATGGCCCTTCCAGTGGCTGCCCCGGCATGGGGCATGTGCATCGCGCTATCCGCTCACAGTTGCAGGGACAGCCACGGAATTGGGAGCCAAGGCCCCCTCACCGCATTCCCGATTAAGCCCGTCAGGGCACCGGCACGATCATGTCCGGCGGCAGGCAAGCCTGCCACCTTGCCACCGCCCTATCGAATTCGTCTCACGAAGCCAATAGACGAACGCATGCCGCGCAGAACATCTGGCAAAGCGCGCAAATTCGAGCGGAACCTGGCGGATGGATCGACAGGTTCGGTCGGCGAACGGGAACTGGTGCTCGCCAACCCTCACACACCATCCCCATTTTCCCGATCCCGTATCCCCGTAGGACACAATAAGTCAGACGGCTTTTGGGAACGTTGTCCGGTTTAGGCGGTTTACGTGGCTTCGGTGTCGTCAAGACCGAATGGCTTCTTGCGACCGGCAAACAGGAGGACTTATGGGAATTATCATGTGGCTTATCGTCGGCGGCGTCATCGGCTGGCTGGCCAGTTTGATCATGCGGACGGATGGGCAGCAGGGCATCTTCCTGAACATCATCGTCGGGATCGTCGGCTCGTTCATCGGTAGCCTGATCTTTTCCGGCGGCAGCATCAACAATGCGCCTCTCACGCTCGGCACATTCCTTGTCTCGCTGATCGGCGCGGTCATCCTTCTGGCGATCGTCAATCTCGTGCGCCGTGGTTCCGTGCGCTAAAACTGGCTCTCAGTACTGAGAGTAAAGCCGGGGCGTCAGCTGACAAGCTGATCGCCCCGGTTCTGCGCGTAGCCAGATGACAGCAGCCGTCATTTGAAGGCCTCCCCTGCTGTCAGGGCAATGCCGCATGGTGGATTGCCAAGCATCCCAACACTGCACGCCCGCGAAATTACGCGTTTCCCGGTCCGCCCATCACCCCCATTGCCGCAGCCGAGGCACGCCCGCGAAAAGATGAGTTGGCCCCCATCCCGTCAGAAGAACTGGATGTTTGCTGAAGTTTCGAATAGTGGCACCCGCAACACGCCCAGATGCCGGGACTGAAATTCACGGCATCCCAGCGGCGAGCCACGGGGATTAATTGAGAATGCTAGGCAGTCGCAGTATCGTAAGGTTGACCACGCTCGCTGCCGCAGCGGGCGCAAGTGTTTCGGGTCCGGCTGTCTTTGCTCAGGAAGCCGACATCGTCGTCACGGCCCAGCGCGAAAACGAGACCCAGGTGCTGCGCCAGGGAAGCCTTGGTGCACTTGGGTCTAAGGATGCTCTGCAGGTTCCCTTCGCGATCAAGGGCTATAGCGAGACGCTGATCCTTAATCAGCAGCCGCTTACGCTTGGACAGGTCCTTGAAAATGACCCGTCCGTTCGCACCTCCCTCGGCTTCGGCAATGCTTCCGAGCAGTTCATCATTCGCGGCTTTCCCCTTTATGGCGAGGATATCGCGATCGATGGGCTTTACGGTGTAACCCCGCGCCAGCTCGTCTCTCCCGAACTCTACGATCAGGTGCAGATCCTCAACGGCGCCAGCGCGTTCCTGTTCGGAGCGGCGCCGGGCGGCACGGCGCTGGGCGGCACCGTCAATCTTCAACCGAAGCGGGCCAAGGACCAGCCGATCAACCGGCTGACCGTCAACTACCAGTCGGACGCTCACTTTGGCGGCGCATTCGATTTCAGCCGCCGGTTCGGTGAAGAAAGCCAGTTCGGCGTGCGCATAAACGGTGCCGGACGAGCCGGCGATACCGCGATCAACGACGAGTTTCGCAGTTCGGTGGTAACCGGCGCGGCGTTCGATTGGCGCAGTGACCGCGCCAGGCTATCGCTGGACCTTGCCTTCCAGCGCGTGAAAGTGCGCCACATGCGCCCGATGGTGCAATTGGCCAACACCGTCACCGCCCTCCCCGATGTGCCGGATGCCGACAGCAATTATGGCCAGGACTGGAACTACACGACGATCCGCGACGTCTTCGGGATCGTCAAGTTCGAGTACGACATCTCCGACGATATCCTGTTCTACAGCGCCGCCGGTGCCCGTGACACTGCGGAGCGGGGGCAGTACCAGAGCTTCACGGTCGTCAATGCAGCAACAGGCGCGGCCCGTGTCACCGGCTCAACGATCCCGCGCAACGACAATAACGAAGCCGCGCAGGTCGGCGTGCGCGGCAAGTTCGCGACAGGCCCGATCACGCACGAATTCAACCTCGGCGGATCACATAGCCGCTATGTGAACCGCAACGCCTATGGCTTTTCGCCTTCGGTCACCGCGCCCAACACCAGCCTTTATGATCCGGTCGACCTGGCAGTGCCCAATTTCAACGGCGGCCTGCAGGGCGGCAACCGCGCCGACCCGTTCCCGGTGAACCGTACTCGCCTCACCAGCTTTTTCGTATCCGACACGATCGGCGCATTCGATCACAAGGTGGAGCTTACCGTGGGCCTGCGCCGCCAGCAGATCCATGTCCGCACTTACCGGGCAAATGCCGTGACGGCGCCTGCTCCCATGCCCGCCGGCAGCCTGTCGGTGGAATACAAGGAAAGCGCGACGACCCCGGTGGTCGGCCTGGTGATCCGCCCTGCCGAGACCGTTTCGCTCTACGCGAACCGGATCGAAGGTCTGGTCCAGGGGCCCATCGCGGGTGCGGGCACGATCAATGCGGGCGAGGTGTTCGCACCGTTCAAGACCGTGCAGTACGAAGTGGGCGGCAAGCTCGCCATGGGGCGCTTCAACGCCTCGCTCGCGCTGTTCCAGACAGACCGGCCGCAGACCCTGAACGAGACGACCGACACCTTCCCGCGTTTCACGCTCAACGGCCAGCAGCGCAACAAGGGCGTGGAACTGAGCCTCGACGGCGAGCCGGTCGACGGCCTGCGCGTGATCGCCGGCCTTTCGGTCACGGATGCCAAGCAGCGCCGGACAACGAACGGCATGTATGACGGCAACAATGCCATCGGCGTGCCCGAATACACCGCGAACGCCAACGTCGAATGGGACCTGGCCTTCCTGCCCGGCGTAACCCTGACCGGGCGCGTGATGCAGACCGGCAGGCAGATGGTGAACCTCGCCAATACGCTCGAACTGCCGGAATGGACGCGCTTCGACCTTGGCGCGCGCTATGTCGTCGCCGTCGCGGACAAGCCGGTCACCTTCCGCTTCAACGTCGATAACGTGGCGAACAAGCGGTACTGGGCTTCTTCGCTCGGCGGCTATCTGGTTCAGGGCATGCCCCGCGTCTTCAAGACCTCGGCAACGGTCGAATTTTGACCTGACCCCCGGCCACGCGGGCCCGGCTTTGCCGCCGGGCCCGCCCTTGGTCCCCTCAATTTCCCGAAAGTGGATGTTCCGCAGGTCCTCTACCCGTTTCACGTTCCGAAATGCCGAAAGGCATTATCAGGTCACCCCGCCAGATGAGGGCGACCATGAAACAGGGGTATACATGATGGAACAGCTTCTCCGCGCGCGCCGCCGGGCAATCCTGGCGAGTTCGGCGCTCATCGCACTGAGCGTGTCCGCCGTGCCGGCCATCGCCCAGTCCGCCTCGAAAGCCGACCCGGCCGACGCCGCCGCCCCTTCCGGGCAGGGCGATATCGTTGTCACCGGCTCGCGCATCGACCGTCCGGGTTACGAATCGCCCACGCCGCTGCTCCACATGACCCAAGCCGACCTCGACGTGGTCAGCCGCACCAACATCGGCGCTGCGCTGGCCGACCTGCCGCAGTTCAAGGCCTCGCAGTCGCCGCAGACATCGGGTACCAACGCCCAGGCAGGCCGTTTCCCGATCAACATCCGCGGCCTTGGCGAGACGCGCTCGCTCGTCCTCGTCGACGGTCGCCGCCTGGTCAGCGACAACGACCTCAACACCGTACCCTCGATCATGGTCAAGAGCGTGGACATCGTCACCGGCGGCGCTTCTGCCGCATGGGGTTCGGACGCCGTCGCAGGCGTGGTCAACATGATCATCGACGGCGAGTACGAGGGCGTGCGCCTTGGCGTCGAGGGCGGCATTTCGTCACGCGCCGATGCGCAGCAGTTCAAGTTCGAGGGCAAATACGGCACCAGCTTCGCCGATGGTCGGGGCCACTTCGTGATCGGCGGAGAATTCGTCGACAACAAGGGCATCCTCAAGAAGACCGACCGCAAGAACACCGGCCGCTTCGCCAACGTCAACAACACACTGACCCCCAACGTCGGCCATGCCACCCGTCTGATCGGCGGCTACATCACCTCGGGCGCGCTCAAGGGCTATGGCTTCAATCCCGACGGCTCCCTGCGCACGCCTGACATTGGCACGGTGGTCGGCACCAACATGATCGGCGGCGAAGGCCCCTCGGACGACGAGCGCAGCCCGCTGATCACCCCGCAGAAGCGCTACGCCGCGATGGCAAAAGCGTCCTTCGAGCTGACCGACACGCTCAAGATCAGCGCAGACCTGCGCTATTCGCGGTACTACAACGATTATACCTGGTTCGGCGACCACACGAACAGCGTCACCATCCGGTCCGACAATGCGTTCCTGAACGACAGCATCAAGCAGGCCATGGCCGCTGCCGGGCAGAGCAGTTTCGCGATGGCGCGTTACAACGCGGATCTGGCATACAGCACCATCCACCTCGACCGCCGCAGCATCCAGGGCACGCTTGCCCTCGACGGCAGCTTCGGTGACGGGCGCTGGCGCTACGGCGCCTATTACAGCCACGGCGCGTACCGCAACAAGATGGCGACCCCCGGCTTCCTGATCGCCAGCAATTTCGCCAATGCGGTGGACTCGGTGATCGATCCCGCAACCGGCGGCGCGGTTTGCCGCTCCGGCGCGGCGGGCTGCGTGGCGCTGGACCTGTTCGGCGAAGGCGCGCCGTCACAGGACGCGATAGACTACGTCACCGGCACCCCGCGATACAACGGCATCAACAAGATCGATACTTACGGCGTCTCGCTGCGCGGCGAACCGTTCGACCTGCCCGCAGGCCCGGTCTCGATCGCGATCGGCGCCGAAGGCCGCAATCTCGAAACCTCGGCGACGATCGGCGCGCTCGATACCGCCAAGGCCTTCAGCACGTTCTACTTCAGCGCCTTCAGCGGCAAATACGACGTGAAGGAAGCCTTCGCCGAAGTCGTCATCCCCGTGGTCAAGGACGTTCCGCTGCTGCGCAAGCTGGAACTGAACGGCGCGGTGCGCGCGTCCGACTACAGCACCAGCGGCACGATCTGGTCGTGGAAGCTGGGCGCCACCAACGAGTTCTTCCCCGGGGTCATCGGCCGCGTCACCCGTTCGCGGGATATCCGCGCACCCAACCTGAGCGAACTCTACTCGACCCAGACCGTCAGCTACGTCGGCGTGGTCGATCCGCTCAATTCCGGCGAGGGCAGCCGCAGCGTGCTCGTCTACGGCGGCGGCAACGCTTCGCTCAAGCCCGAGAAGGCGGATACCTGGACGGCAGGCTTCACCGCCGCGCCGATGCGCGGGCTGACCGCCTCGATCGACTACTTCAACATCTCGATCAAGGATGTCATCACCAGCATCGGAGCGCAGGTTCTGGTCGATCGCTGCAATGGCGGCAACGCCAGCCTTTGCGGCTACATCACCCGCGACAGCGCAGGCAGGATCTCCAGTGTCGCCTCCTCCTCGGTCAACCTGTCGGAGTTCAAGAGCGACGGCATCGATGCCGAACTGGCCTATACGATGCCGGTGGGTAACGACACCAACGGACGCGTCAACTTCCGCCTGGTCGGCACCTGGGTGAACCACTTCACCACCGATGACGGTATTTCCAAGGTCGAATATGTGAAGTCCCAAGGCTACGCCTTCGTCAACGGCGTGCCGCGCATCCGCGCCAACGCCTCGATCGGCTATGCCAGCGACAGCTTCAGCGGCCTGGTGCGCGCACGCTACACTTCGTCAGGCTACTGGAACCGGACCAGCACCGCGATCACCAACAATCGCATTCCCGCCTACACCTACATCGACCTGCAACTGAGCCAGAAGGTGCCGTTCGGCGAGGGCAAGCACTTCGAGCTGTATGGCAACGTGTCGAACCTGTTCGACAGGAACCCGCCGCTCTACTCGAACTTCTCGCCCTACTACGATGTGATCGGCCGCTACATGACGGTCGGCGCACGCCTGGAGTTCTGACGGCTTTCGCCAGACGCAAAAGAAAAGGCGGCGGGTTCGCATCCGCCGCCTTTTCGCCGCCCGTCACCGCAAACTCCCTGCGTCAGTGCAGCCGGCGGTGTCTTTGGGTTTGCGTCTCCGGCCATGGGAACCTAAGGCAGGCCGCAGTCACAAATTTAACAATCAGGTGCGGACCACCGGCCCATGCTGCGGCCCCTTCACGTCATGCTTGGCGACCGGATAGATCCCGCGTTACCAACCCCGATCTACCTTCAGGTGATCTCGGCCATCATCCGCGACATCGAGCGCGGACGGTTGGCGCCGGGCAGCTACCTGCCCGGCAGCCGCCAGCTCGCAGCCGAACTCAACCTCAACCGCAAGACGGTCGTTCTCGCTTACGAGGAACTCATCGCACAGGGCTGGCTGGAGGCATCCGGCACGCGCGGCACGATGGTGGCGACCACCTTTCCCGATCCGGTTGGCGGCGCGCGGGGACGAGCGCGGGAAAACAAGCCACCCGAGAAGGCCCAGCCGCAATACCGCATCCTGCCCACGCCCTCCCGCCCGCTGGCTTTGCCGGGCGGCCCGGGGATCAAGCTGGACGAAGGCGCGCCCGATGGCAGACTGTTCCCGAACGAAGTTCTGGTGCAGGCCTACCGCTCCGCCCTGCTGCGCCCGCCGCCGGAAAACCACCTGCAGTACCGCGACCCGTTCGGTACGCCGCGCCTGCGCTCAGCCATTGCCGACATGCTGCGCCACCAGCGCGGCCTTGCCATCGGCCCCGAAGACATCTGCATCACCCGCGGCAGCCAGAACGGGCTGTTCCTCACCGCACAGGCGCTCATCCGCCCCGGCGATGCGGTGATCGTCGAGGAACTGACCTACGAACCCGCGCTTGCCGCCTTCCGCATGATGGGCGCCAAACTCATTCCGGTGCCGTTCGACGGGCGCATGATAGACATCGCCGCAGTGGAACAGGCATGTCGCAATCACAAGGTCCGCGCGATCTTCCTCACCCCGCACCACCAGTTTCCGACCACCGCCGAACTGCGCCCCGAACGCCGCCTGGCGCTGGTAAACCTCGCCAAGCAGTTCGGCTTCGCCATCATCGAGGACGACTACGACCACGAATTCCATTTCGCCTCGCAGCCGCTTCTGCCGATGGCGGCGTATGCGCCCGACCACGTCATCTACCTCGGCTCGCTGTCGAAGCTGATAGTGCCGGCGCTGCGTGTCGGCTACGTTGTCGCGCCCGAACCGATGATCCGCGCACTGGGCCATTACGTTTCGCTGACGGACGGCATGGGCAACACCGTAACCGAGGATGCGGTGGCCGAACTCATCACCAGCGGCGCACTGCGGCGCCATGCCCGCAAGGTGCGCAAGGTCTACGGAGAACGCCGCGAACGCTTCGCCGAGAAGCTGCGCGAGGTGTTCGGGGATCGCATCGCTTTTGAAACTCCCAATGGCGGGCTTGCCTTCTGGCTGCGCTTCCCGGGCATCGACATCGCCGCGCTGGAGAACGAAGCGCAGGCTCTGGGCCTGCGCTTCGCCGCATCGGAATCGTTTCTGGCCGACCCCAAGGCGGAGCGCGGCCTGCGCATCGGTTTCGCCAGCCTCAATGCGATCGAGGCGGACAGTGCGATCAAGGCGCTGGCAAGGGCGCTGGACCGGGTCGGCTAACCTTAACGGCGGACCTCAATATTCGAACGACGCAGCGTTGCCTTGCGCCCGTTCGAACCTGGCTGCCGTCGCCATGGCCGCCGCGACCTCGCGTTTCGACATGCCCTCGAACCACTGCGCCTCGCGCGGCTTGCGGCGGGGCCACTGCTCGCCCAGCGTCGCGGCGTCGTAAAGGCGCCCGTTCTGCATCACGAGGTTCAGCGAGCGGGTGTTGCGGATATCGGCCAGCGGGTCCCGGTCCAGCACCAGCAGATCGGCCAGCTTACCCGGCTCGATCGAGCCGAGATCCAGCGCCCGGCCGATAACCTGGGCCGAACCGATCGTTGCTGCATGCAGGATCTGCAAAGGACTGGCCCCGCCGGACGCCATGGCCTCCAGCTCCCAATGGTACGATAGCCCCTGCACGACACCGTGGGCACCGACGCCAAGGACACCGCCGGCGCTGCCGATGTCGCTCGCCTGCCGGGCGAACAGCGCAAAGCCCTGCCCGTCAGGCCGGTTCCACTGGGCCGAATCGCGTTTACCCGCGAACGTGAATTCGGGCACGAAGCGGCTCAGCTTGCCGTCGAAATCCTGCTGATGGCCCGCCGTCATCGCGCCCAGCGGCCCCGGCGCACCGTAGAGCACCAGCATCGTCGGCACCGTGGCGATCCGCGAGCGTACCAGCATCTGGATCACGTCATCGTGGATCGGGGCGATCGGCAGGCTATGCTCGTTGCCGGCGTAACCATCGAGCATCTGGGTCAGGTCCAGCCGATAGTCGCTCGCGCCTTCGGTCGTGGGCATCAGGCCAAGCGCCTGTGCGCCTTCGATCAGATGGCGCCGCTCTGCCCGGTCGCCGACCATGTACTGCTTGATATTCGGCGTCTTGTAATAGTCGGAGTAGCGCCGCAGCGTTGCGATCGCATCGTCCCGGCTGCTCATCGGACTGGTGCGGAACACGCCCTCGCCGGTAGAGAACGCGCGCTGTCCGGTCATGAGCCCGGCATCGATCATGTCAGCATAGCCGAACACGTCAGGATCGAAGGTCTGCACGTCGAGGCCGGTCGTCACGCCGTAGGCGAGATTGGCCGCAAAATCCCAGTGACCGATATCGAGGATATGGCGGCGCGTCTCGAACCAGTGGGCGTGGGCGTCGACGAAGCCAGGCACGATGAACTTGCCGGTCATATCGCGCACTAAGGTGCCCTTAGGCACGGTTAAGGTGCCCTTAGCGCCTATCCCGGCGATGCGATTGTCGATGATGAGCAGGTCGGCATTCTCGACGATCTCATCGCCCTTCATGGTGACGACCCGCGCACCGCGCAGCAGCAGCTTGCCCTTGGGCACGTCGCGCGGCAGGACGACATCCATTAGCACGCTGCTGGCGCGCTTCTCGATGGCGGCGGGAAGTCCATCCCTGACGGCGCCCAGCGGCAGTGTCCGAACGGTCGACCCAACCGACCAGACAAGCGAACGCATGTCCGGCGCCCAGTCCATGTAATCCGCGCCGATCGCGGTTATCCGCCGCGCTCCGGAAGCCGGATCGCTGACCGTTACCGTCGGCGCTGCCCCATCCTTAACCTCCGGCACGGGCACGAGATAGAGCTGCGAGGCATAGCGCACCAGCGCCGTCCGGCCATCCGCGCTCAACTGCGCGTTCTTGAGCGGCGCGGGCGCATCGAAATACTGGCTGTCGGGGCGTGCCACCAGCTTGACCACACGCTTCGCCGCAGCTTCGCCCTGCGCGCCGGCAGCAACCGCATGCGATGAAATCCAGCCATCTGCATAGTAGCGCACCCTTGCCGGATCGGCATCGCGCCGCAGGTCCATTGCCGCGCCGACGTCGCCCAGAGCGGTCATCGTGCCATCTGCAACCGAGAGGCGCACGAGCGCCGAGGGCATCGGCCCGAGGCTTTCGGCAGAGCGGTAAAGCCTGTCGTGCTGGCTTGCCGAGAAGGCGACCACGTCCCTTCCCCCGGCAAGGAACATCGGTTCCGAATAATAGGCCGCCTGCGCCGTCAGCCGGCGCGGCGGCGTCTTGCCATCCGTCCCCACGATCCAGACATGGCCGCCTTCGCTGGCCGTCCAGGTAACGTAAGTGACGAAGCGCCCATCGTCGGACCAGTTCGGCTGCCAGGCAGCCCCCGGCACATCGAGGCGGCGGGGCCTGGCACCCTTGCGGTTGTCGGCAAGGTAGATGCGGCCAACGGCGCCGAAGGCCACCTTCCTGCCATCGGGCGAAAGGTGCGGGGTCTGGATGACCCTGACGTGGACCGGTCCGGTGTCGATCCGGTGCTGGCGCCGCAGTTCCGGGCCCATTTCGTGTCTGACATGCGCCTCAAAGGGAATGTCGGCCAGAGCCCCGGTAGCGACATCGAGCCGTTTCAACCCTCCTGCAAGGCCCAGGTAGATGCCTCGGTCGTCAGCGGAAAAGACCATGCGGGGCAGAAGATCGACGTAGTAGCCCCCGGACTGCCCGTCCGGATCCAGCGGGCCATGAAGCAGGCGGTCGGTCCCGTCGGCCAGGTTTCGCAGGCGCATGACGGTCTGCTCAGCCTCCCGCGTCGCGTAGGCGAGCCAGCGGCCATCATGCGACAGCACCGGGCGCATCCCGCCGCCCGGCGTCGTCATGACGGTGTGCTGCTGGCGCGTCGCCAGATCGAAGCGTGCGATCGTCCAGTGCGGAAGCGCTCCGCTGCTCCAGGTCGTCCCGGCCTTGGTGGCGTAATAGAGGCTTTTGCCGTCGGGAGAGGCGACCACGCCCATCGCGTTGCGCCGCTGCGGATGCGGATCATCGCCGTTGGGCTGGGCCTTGATCAGCACGTCCGCCTTGCCGGTGGCCACGTCCAGCGACCATAGCTCAAACGCCAGAACGCCCCAGATCATGCGCGAGACGTAAAGCGTCCTGCCATCCGGTGACCACGCCGGCGAGCCATAGTGCGGCGCCCCGCTCTCATCCTGCGAAACGCGGCGGGCGTTGCCGCCATCGGCATCGGCGACCCACAGGTTCTCGCGTCCGTCCCGGTCGCTGACGAAGGCGATATGGCTGCCGTCGGGCGAGAACACCGGCTGGGTATCGAAAGCGGCGCCGGTGATGATCGGCCGCGCCTTGCCCCCTTCGGGCGCCAGCGCGTAGATATCGCCGAGCAGGTCGAACAGGATGATCCTGCCGTCAGGCGCCACGTCCAGCGCGGGCCAGGTGACCTCGCTGGTATCGTATTCGATCACGCGCCCCGTCAGCGGCGGCAGTGTGTCCGCCCAGGCCGGATCGCCCGCAAGCAGCGCCATGGAGGCAAGGATCGCCGAACTCGCCAGCCACTTGGTCACTACATCACCCTTTCGCGGTTCTCGCCAGGATAGCCTGATCGCCATGCGCAGCGGGCTGCGAAACATCCAGTTTTCGTGCGGTGACGGGACCACCATGCGGCCATCCCTCGTGCCCGCTCAGACCGTGCTGAGAAGCAGGCTGGTTTCGCTGTTGAGCACGCCGTCGATCATCCGCACTTGCCGCAGCACACGATCGAACTCGGACAGGCTGGCCGCACGGATATCCGCCACTAGGTCCCAGTTCCCGTTGGTCGTGTGCAGCGTGCGGATCTCGACGATCCCCCTGAGTTTCTGGATCACCTGCGTCGTCGATTTTCCGGTGATCTCGATCATCATCACCGCGCGCACGGAAAGGTCGTCGTAATCGTCGCGAACCCGGATCGTGAAACCCAGCAGCGTCCCGGTATCGACAAGCCGGTCCAGCCGGCTCTGCACGGTTCCGCGCGCCACGCCCAAAACGTCCGCCAGCTTCGACAGCGAAGCGCGGCCGTCCGCGCGCAGGTGACCGATGATTCGCCGGTCGAGATCGTCAGGGATGAATTTTGCGGAAGGTGCCACGCCGGGATCGCCTCAAGCCAAGCATATTGCTCAATCGGTCCGCAAATTTTGTATAATTTTGACCATTTTGCAAGGCAGTATTGCAATTTTGCTCAACACTGCCTTCGCATACGATCGCCTGGCTCATTCACCAAAGGACGATCCATGGCCCCGCAGCCTTCCCCCTTAGCCTTCATCCCCTTCGTCAGCGTCGAGAACATGATGCGCCTTGTGCATCACTTCGGGATCGAACCCATGCTGCGCGAACTTACCGATGCGATCGAGGCGGACTATCTGCGCTGGCCCCTTTTTGAAAAGACGCCCCGGCTGGCTTCGCATTCGCAGGAAGGTGTTATCGAACTCATGCCGACTTCGGACGGCGAAGCCTTTGCCTTCAAATACGTCAACGGACACCCCAGCAATACCGCCAAGGGCCTCCAGACGGTGGCAGCCTTCGGCCTGTTGGCGCGCGTCGACACTGGCTATCCGTTACTCCTCGCCGAAATGACGTTGCTGACAGCCCTGCGCACTGCCGCGACTTCCGCGATGGTGGCACGCCGGCTGGCGCCTGCGAATTCCCGCGTCATGGCCATGATCGGAAATGGGGCGCAGGCCGAATTCCAGGCCCTGGCGATGAAGGCCATCGTCGGCATCGAGGAAGTGCGCCTGTTCGACATCGACCCCGCGGCCACCCGCAAGGTTGCGCGCAATCTCGAACATTCGGGCCTGAGGATCGTGCAATGCGAAACCTCGCAGCGAGCGATCGAGGGCGCGCACATCGTGACAACCTGCACCGCCGACAAGGCCTACGCCACCATCCTGTCCGACAACATGGTGGGCGCCGGAATCCACATCAACGCCATCGGCGGCGATTGCCCGGGCAAAACCGAACTTCACAAGGATATTCTGGCACGAGCGGCCACCTTCGTAGAGTTCGAGCCGCAGACGCGTATCGAAGGCGAAATCCAGCAGATGGGGGCGTCCTACCCCGTCACCGAATTCTGGAAGGTGCTGAACGGCGAGGCGGAAGGCCGCGCAGATGCCCGTCAGATCACCCTATTCGACAGCGTCGGCTTCGCGGTAGAGGATTTCTCGGCACTGCGTTACGTGCTCGGCAAGCTGGAAGGCACGAAATTCTTCCAGCAGCTGGACATGGTCGCCGATCCCGACGATCCGCGCGACCTGTTCGGCATGCTGCAGCGCGCCGCTGCCTGACAGCCGGTACGGTGAGCCGGCGCGGGAGTGGTCCCGCGCCGCGCGCCGATATTGGACCTTTACCCGCGTGCAGACGCAGCGAAGAAGCGACAGTATCCAAGACTGGGGAATGAAAATGGGCGATACGATCCTCGAGCGCATGAGCGTGAACCGCAGGACGGTTCTGGCCGCGGCGCCTGCCGTGCTGGCAGCCGGGGCCACGCCGGCCCTCGCCCGAAGCGCGGCCGCGACGAACGATGTCGTCATGATGACCGCGACCGACCTTTCCGCCGCGATCCACCGGAAGGACTTGTCCAGCCGCGAGGTAATGACCGCCCATCTGGCGCATATCGACAAGCTGAACCCCCGCTTCAACGCCATCGTATCGCGCGTCGACGGTGATGTGTTGCTGCGCCAGGCGGCCACGATGGACGAGGACGCAGCCGCCGGCCGCTTTCACGGCCCCCTGCACGGCTTTCCCCACGCCGTGAAGGACACCGCCCCCGTCAAGGGCATCCGCAGCACCCAAGGCTCGCCGATCCTGCGCGACAATATCCCGAAAGCCGACAGCCTTGTCGTCGCCCGCATGCGCGAGGCCGGCGCGGTTTTCATCGGCAAGAGCAACGTCCCGGAATTCGCGCTGGGCTCGCACAGTTTCAACCCGGTTTTCGGCACCACCCACAATGCCTATGCCTATGGCCGCTCGGCCGGAGGCAGTACCGGCGGCGGCGCTGTGGCGCTCGCGCTGCGAATGGTGCCGCTGGCGGATGGCAGCGACTTTGGCGGATCGTTACGCAATCCTCCCGGATGGAACAACGTGTTCGGCCTGCGCCCCTCCTTCGGGCGTGTACCGTCTGTGCCCAACAGCGACATGTTCTGGCAGAATTTCGCAACGTCGGGCCCGCTGGGACGGACCGTGCAGGACCTTGCCATGCTGCTTTCGGTTCAGGCCGGCGGCGACGCTCGCTCGCCGTTTTCGCTTGGCGACGATCCGGCTAAGTTCGCTCGCCCCCTCGACCGGGAATGGAAGGGCCGCAAGATCGGATGGCTCGGCGATTTGGGCGGAGCATTGCCTATGGAGGCCGGCATCCTCGATACCTGCACCAAGGCCCTCAAGGCCTTCGAGGCGATCGGCATGCAGGTCGACGAAGCCACCCTGACCGAACCGGCTGCCGAGATGTGGCGCACGGCGATGACGCTGCGCCAATGGTCGGTCGGCGCCGACCTCCAGGCATTCTACGATGACCCCGCCAAACGCGCCTTGATGAAGGCCGAGGCGATATGGGAAATCGAAGGCGGGATGAAGCTGACCGGGCCTGAGCTTGCATCGGCCTCCGCCGGGCGCAGCAGGATTTACCAGGCATTCCAGGCCGCGTTCGAGAAATTCGATTTTCTCATCCTCCCCAGCGCGCAGGTCTTCCCCTTCGACGTCAAGGAACGCTGGCCAACCGAGATCGCCGGCAAACCGATGGACAGCTACCACCGCTGGATGGAAGTGACCTTGCCCGCGACGATGGCCGGACTTCCCGCCCTTGCCGTGCCAGCAGGTTTCGGCGGCGCGCACCGGCTGCCGATAGGGCTTCAGATCATCGGCAAGCGCCACGATGACCTGGCAGTGCTTCAGGTCGGTCATGCGTATGAGAAGGCATCCCCATGGATCGCCTCGGCCACCCCGCCAGCCTTGCGGATGGGCTGATAAGGGATGGTGACTTCCGGCGGCAAGCTCTAGCAGGTGCCGCAGCGGCCGGTTGAATCCGGCCGCCGAGCGGACAAAGTCAAAGTAAACACCTCGAGGCCTGCATGTCGTTATCGCTTCTTACTTATGCCACGGCGCTGGGCATTGCCGCCGCCATTCCCGGCCCGGGCGTGGCCGCAGTGGTCGGACAGTCCATGGGCAATGGACTGAAGTCCTCGCTGTTTCTGCTGGCGGGCATGATCCTGGGCGACCTGACATATCTTACCGTCGCCGTCGCCGGGCTGGCCGGGATAGCGAAGACCTTCTCCAGCGCGTTTCTGGTTATCAAGGTGCTGGGCGGCGCCTACCTCACTTATCTGGCGTGGAAAATGTGGACCGGTGCAAGCGGCATCATCAAAACCGATGCCCAACGCGGTACAACCGCCTTCGGTTCGTTCCTGAGCGGCTTTTCCCTGACGCTCGGCAATCCCAAGGCGATCGTGTTCTATCTCGCGCTGCTGCCAACGGTCCTGGATCTTGGCGCCGTAGGCGTGTCGCAATGGGCAGCGCTGGTCTGTGTCACCACGCTCACGCTGATCCTCACACTCACCCCCTATGCTGCTCTCGCTCACCGGGCACGCGGCCTCATCAGCCGTCCCTCGGCGTTGAAGCGCATCACGAACACGGCGGCGGCGATTATCGGCGTCACAGGGATGACGATCCTTGGTCAGGCCGCGCGCGAGGTTGTCCGCCGTAGCTGAGCGGCGCGGCGGGGATCATGGCCTCTCTTTGCTGCCAACGGAACTTTCCCGTTGCTGGCTGTCATTGTACGGCAAGAAAAGTGATTATTGATAGTGCCTCGCAATAGCTATGTCGCTATGGGCCTCCCGACTACAGGGAGGTCTCATTGAATAAAGGTTATCTCGCTGCCGCCAGCACCTTGGCAGCAGCAATCGTAAGCATGCAGTTCGGCGCGTCGACCATGGCGGCAGAGGCCGCCGCGGACGATGCAGGGTATGATGCTGAACGAGCCGAAATCCTCGTGATCGGCAAAAGTTACGGCCAGGAAGTCGGCAAGACCGTCACGCCGCTCAAGGACATTCCCAACACCGTTACCGTCATCGACCGCGAGCAGTTCGAAGCCCAAAACCTCTTCACATTGGAAGACGCGCTGACGGCCACAAATGGCATCACCGTGAACGGCGTGGGCAGCGAAGGCGCAACCTTTTATTCGCGCGGCTTTGCCATCAACAACTACCTCGTCGACGGAACGCCTACCCGCGCTTTCGATTCTCCGGCCGTGATCCCGGACCTGTTCTTCTACGACCGCCTCGAGGTCCTGCGCGGACCCGCGGGCCTGTTCAGCGGCTCCGGCAACCCGGCCGGCAGCATCAACCTGGTCCGCAAGCGGCCGCTGGATACGTTCAAGATCCAGGGTTCGGCCGGCTACGGCAGCTACCAGAACAAGCGCGGTGAACTGGACGTCTCCGCTCCGCTGCTGGACGGCGCAGCGGTGCGTTTTGGTGCGATGGTGCAGGATCAGGATCAGTTTTACGATATCGCCCACCGCAACCGCGTCGGCGGCTTCGGGGTGGCGAGCATCGATATCGGCGATCGCACGACCTTCACCTTCGGCGCCAACTACGAACGCTTCAAGCCCGCGATCCAGACCGGCCTGCCCGGCATCATCGGCGGCGCCGACGGTAGCGACGGCCAGCTTCTGGACGTGCCGCGTTCCACTTACGTGGGCGCCGACTGGAACCGTTTCCGCTCGAAAACCTGGACCGCCTTCGCCGAACTGACGCACCGTGTCAGCGACCGCTGGACCCTGCGCGCAACCGGCCTCTACAGCGATATCGACCGGATCGACGTCTACAGCTACATCGGCAGCCAGCCGGTCACGGCAACCAACGGCGTCACCCAGCACATCGCCTATCGCGGCGACAGCAAGTACAGCACCCGATCGTTCGACTTCAACGCCGTCGGCAGCTTCCCTATGTTCGGGCGCGACCAGACGCTGATCCTTGGCGCGGATTACCAGTCAAGTTCGTCGACGTCCTATTTCACCCGGCTCAGTCGCTACGCCAGCATCGACGTCTATGATCCGGTATCCCCGGCCGAACCGCCGCTTGATCCTTATGGGCCCCTTCCTGCCTATTCCGGGCCTTACGGCAACGTGACCCAGGTATACGGCGGCAGCACCAGCGACGTCGAGCAATACGGGATCTACGGCCAGTTACGAATGAGCCCCCTACGCGGCCTGTCGCTGGTTGGCGGCGGCCGCCTGACCTGGTGGTCGACGGACTCGCAGACTTTGCTGCCCAACCTGCTTGCGCCCACCGGCTACACCATCGAAGCGCAGCTTACGCCTTATGCCGGCCTGGTCTGGGATGTGACGGACAACCTGAACGTCTATGCCAGCTATGCGGACAGCTTCACGCCGCAAACCTCCACCCTCCCGCTTGCGAATGGTGGCCAGATCAAACCCCTGGTCGGCAACCAGTACGAAGGCGGCACCAAGCTTTCTTTGTTCCACGATCGTTTGCTGCTGTCGCTGGCCGCTTATGAGATCACCCAGTCCAACCGCCTGTTCTCCGATCCCGACCTGCCCGACGTCGTGCTCCAGATCGGCAAGGTCCGTTCGCGCGGTATCGAGGCCGATGCGGGCGGCGAAATCTTGCCCGGCTGGCGCATCAACGGCGGCTACAGCTACAACCGGAACAAGTACCTGCGCGATACCAATGCGCTGTTCGAAGGCATCTCGGTGGTGCCGGTGATCCCGAAGCATTCGATCAAGATGTTCACCAATTACGCGCCGACCGCCGGTGCCTTGGCGGGCTTCAGCATCGGCGGCAGCGTAACCTGGCTCAGTTCCACTTCCGGCGGCAATGCAGCGGTGTTCAACTCCGATGGCTCGCTGCGCACCCGGTCCACCATCGTCCGGCAGGGCGGTTATGTCGTCGCGGACCTCAGGGCCGGCTACAAGCTGAACGAACAGCTCTCGCTGTCCGTCAACGTCAACAACCTGTTCGACCGCTCGTATTACGCACGCATCTCCTCCACGGGCCGGGGTAACTTCTACGGCAGCCCGCGCACTGTGTTTGCAACCCTGCGGTTCTCCTACCCCTGAGCAAGGCCGCCGCGGTGCAGCCCGGTAATCCCGCGCAGTAACTCATCGCCGCAGCACTGAGCGCGTTCGCGGCGATGGGGACGTTCGCGGCCAGCTCAGGCTGAGCGTGCATTTCCGGACACCGGCGGCGGCATGGATCGCCGCCGGTGCTACCGCCTAACTCTCTATGCACCAATGGAACGCTTTGACGGATGAGGGCGCGGGCTCATCGCTTTGAGCGGAACGAACATGGGCTTCGAGCTTTGCAGGGGCATCTCATCGCCATCCCCATTGAAGCCCTCGAAGCGCAGCGGAGCACAGCCGCACATGAAACAGCTCGGCGCAAATTTCTGGAATTTTCGCGGTACGTTCAAAATTGCCAAGATCATCGACGTCGGAACTCAGATGTCGCTGGTACGCCAAGCCAATGGGCGTTTCATTCTGATCGACAGTTACGCGGTAACAGGCTCTGATCGAGAAAATCTACTTACGCTGACCGACAACGGCGCTGCCATCGACGCCATTATCAACGTCCACCCCTTCCACACGCTGCACTGCCGCGCCGCGCATGAACTGGCACCGCACGCACGTTTGTTCGGCACCCAGCGCCACCGCATTCAAGCGCCCGAACTGCCATGGCAACAAGTCGCAATAGAAGATGCGGCAACCCAGGTGCAATTCGACGAACTGGACTTTTCCGTCCCTGCCGGCCTCGATCTCGTCACAGCCGACGATAGCGTTCACGCCGCATCCGTTCTCGTACGCCATCGTGAAAGCGGCATCGTCCACGTTGACGATACGCTTATGGTGCTCGTCGCTCCCGGACCGCTTCGGCATGTCCTGCCGCAATCGCGACTGCGCTTTCATCCTATGCTGCGCAAGGCATTGCAGCCGCGTCCCGGTGCTGCGGACGACTTCGCGAACTGGGCACGCAGCGTCGCGGACACGTGGGCCGGCACGCCGATCGTCTGCGCTGCTCATTCCGCAGTGCGCCGCCTGGGACCGTCCGGGTGGCATTCTGAAATTTCGCGCGCGTTGTCCGATGTCACCGGCACCCTCGACAAGCATCGCACGCGCTGCGGCTGACGCCCGCACTCACTCATCCCAATAAATCAGGAAGCCCAACCCCATGAGCGACAATAAAATCCGCACGATCAATCCCCTGACCGAACAAGTGATCGCCACTTATACCCACATGACCGACGATGAGGCCGCTGCCACCGTCAAGGCCACCCACGATGCCTTTCTCGAATGGCGCATGCGCAGCCTCGATGATCGCGCCAAAGTCATCGCCGCCATTGCCCAGGCCCTGCGCGATTCCAAGGAAGAGTTCGCCCAGTTGATGACGAGCGAGGTCGGAAAACTGATCGGCGATAGCCGCAGCGAAGTCGATCTGGTCGCCGCGATTTGCGACTATACCGCAAAAACCGGACCCAAGGTGCTGGCCGACGAGGAACGCTCGGCCGAAGGCGCGACGGCTTATGTCGCTCATGCACCGATCGGTGTGGTCTATGGCATCCAGCCGTGGAATTTCCCCGCCTATCAGGCCGTGCGCTATTCCATCTCCAGCCTGATGGCCGGCAACGGCGTGCTGCTCAAGCATGCCGAAAGTTGCACCGGCAGCGGCCTGTTCCTGCGCGACCTCTACGAACGAGCGGGCCTGCCCAAGGGTCTTTTCGGCGTGCTGCTCATTTCGCACGAGCAATCCGACACGATCATTGAAAACGACCTCGTGCGCGCCGTAACCCTGACCGGCAGCGACCGGGCGGGGCGGGCAGTCGCCGCCAAGGCGGGCGGACTGGTCAAGAAGACGGTCCTCGAACTCGGCTCGAACGACGCATACCTTGTGCTCGACGACGCCGACATCGATCTTGCGGTGAAGACATGCGTGGCGGGCCGCATCTACAACAACGGACAGACATGCGTGAACGCCAAGCGCTTCATCGTTACCGAAAAGAACCACGACGCCTTCGTCGAGGGCTATGTCGAGGCATTCCGTGCCATCGCCATGGGCGACCCGACCGAGGAGGCCACCAAGCTTGGCCCGCTGGTAAGCGAGGCTCAACGCGACAAGCTCCATAACCAAGTCGAGGACAGCGTCGCCAAGGGCGCGCGGGTTCTCGTTGGCGGTGAAGTGCCCGATCGAACAGGATGGTTCTATCCTGCGACCGTGCTCGTCGATGTCGCACCGGGCCAGCCTGCCTATGACGACGAACTGTTCGGGCCCGCAGCCTCGATAATCCGCGCGAAGGACGATGAAGACGCGATGCGCATCGCCAATGACAGCCGCTACGGCCTTGGGGGCGGCATCTTCAGCAGGAATGTCGAACGCGCCCGCGAACTGGCAGCGAAGCACTTCGATACCGGCATGATCTTCATCAACACCTTCGACGTCGCATCGCCCGATCTTCCGTTCGGCGGCGTGAAGACCTCAGGCTATGGCCGCGAGCACGGACCGGAAGGACTGAAGGAGTTCGTGAACGTCAAGTCGATCAAGATCGGCTGAGGCAGACGGCAGAGACGCCCACCCCGACGCAGCGATATTCGCGAGGGCGGTCGATGATCGATCGCCCTTCTGGCTCAGTTTAGGCTCAGCTCGAACAGGCCGCCGGAAGCCGGGAACTGCGCAAGCTGTCCCGGCGAAAGGCGCATGCGCGAAGTCGTGATGAAAATGCCTGTCTCCGAGGCGGCGACGCTGCTGACATGCGGGGCGGGCACCTCGACAGTGCGAAGCAGCACGCCATCGCGCGCCAACTGGACGAAGCACCCTCCGCCCCACATCGCGACCCAGAACGTGCCGTCGTCGCCCGGAGAAAGGCCATCGGGCTTTCCCGGGACGTTCATGAAATCGCTGACCACGGCGCCTTCTCCCAGCTCTCCGCGTCCGGGGTCTGCGGGAAAAGCCAGAAGGGTGCGGGCCAGCGTGTCGACCACGAAAAGCGTCGCGCCATCCAGCGAGAAGGCCATGCCGTTGGGTGCACCAAGGCCTTGCATCACGATCCTCGGCTCCGCCATCGGGGCGGGCGCATGGACAATCGCACCGCGCGCAGCGAGCAGGCCCTTGTGCATCGAACCGCCCCACAGGCCGCCGAGCGGATCTATTGCCATGTCGTTGAGACGGCAGCCGGGGCCGAGCGGAGCGGGCGGTCCGCTCGAAAGCACGCCCTCGTCAGACACGGTGCAGAAGCGGTCCTCCAGCGCACCGAAAAGCGGACCGGCGCTGCGGCGCGCAAGCGACATTACCGGCTGTTCGACGGACCATTCCTGCACTGCCCCGCCGCGGAAGCGAAGCAGCCGTTTTTGCGCCGGGTCGGTCCAGACCACCGCGCCGTCGTCAAGCACGACCGGGCCCTCGCCGATCACGGCTTGCGGGTTGCATAGCATCTTTACCGCCGGCGCCTGAACCGCGCCCACCACCGCCCGGGCGCGCATGGCGACCTCCTGCGCGGACGAACCCGGCCGGTAGATATCCGCGCCAATCCCGAAGGCGCCGACGCCCGCCCGGCGCAGCGCCGGCACCGCATCCGGCCCGACACCGCCGACTGCAAAAAGCACCGCCTCGCGCGGCAATACGGAACGCAGGGCGGCGATATCACCTGCATGTCCCCCGGCCGGAAACACCTTGAGATGCACTGCCCCCGCTGCAAGCGCCGCGAAGGCTTCCGTGGCGGTCGCGCAGCCGGGAAGCGGCACGAGCCCATGCCGCAGTGCTTCCCCGATCACCGCAGCATCGGTGTTCGGGGACACGCACAATGCTGCGCCGCATTCAGCCAGCCGCCGCACTTCTGCAGGCGTCGTCACGGTGCCGGCGCCGATCACCATCGCCTCCCCGAAATGGCGGACAAGCAGCGCGATCGTGGCGAAAGGATCGGGAGAATTCAGGGGAACTTCAGCCACGCGAATGCCCGCGTCGAACAGCGCCTGCACCGTGGCCACCGCTTCCTCTGTCCGCAGGCCGCGCAGAATCGCAACGATCGGCATTTGCGCGATGAAGCTGTCGAACCGGACCGCTGCATCGTTCGAACCGCTCATCCGCAAGTCGCCTCGTGAAGCGCGCGGAATCCCTGGAGGCATGCATCGCGTGATCCCACCAAGCGGGTTTCCACGCCCGCAGACGCCAGCGCAGATGCATAGAGGCGCGACAGGGGCTCGTTGCCAATCAGCGGCACCGGACGATCGGCGAGGTCCGGACAGGCGTCGAGCGCGTCGGCAACTTCCGCGCCGATCAGCAGACCCCGGATATAGGAAGCGCTGTCAGCCCGTTCCAGCTCGCCGCGGATTACCCGGGCGCGGGCGCCGAACAGCGTCGTGCCCAGGCCAAGGCGGCGTGACCGGCCAGCCGCAACGCCTGCCTGGAACGCAGGCCCATCGAACGCATCGCCCTCGACGATGGAGGCAAGCAGGCCCTGCATGGTCAGCCGGTCATAGATCTCGCCCGACATAGCGGTGAAGAAATCGGCGATACGTCCATTTTCCAGCCGAACCCATTTGGTATGGGTGCCCGGCAGGGCGGCAACACCGTCCCGGTAGAGCGTGGCAGCCAGGCCGAGCAGTTCGACCTCTTCGCCGCGCATGATATCGGGGGCATCGTCGAACAGGCGGCGGCACGCTATGCCCGGCACGATCCGCACTGGCGTGCCGCCGATCGAAGCGGCGATGGCAGCGTCTGCGACTTCGCGCAGGCCGGCGGGTGCGGACGCATAAGGCGCCTCCACCCAGCCGATATTCGATCCGATCATGCCCGAGGCATAGATCGGCCCATGATCCGGCCAGCGCGCGACCAGCGCCGCGATCGCCGCAGCCATGCCCTGACGGTCCAACCCGGCAACGCCGGTCGGCGCGGCATATTCATCGAGTACCGATCCATCCGGCGCGATGCGATAAGCACGCAAGTTGGAACTTCCCCAGTTCACGCCGACGATATCTGCTTCAGATGCGCGTGACACCGGCGCCTCCATCGATTGAATGGACCGCGCCCGTTATCCACGCCGCCTTGTCGGAAGCGAGAAACAGCGCGAGTTCGGCAACTTCTTCGGGCATGCCAAGCCGGCCGAGCGGATGCCGCAGCACGTTCTGCGCGCGTGCAGCGGCCGGGTTCGGCTGGCTTTCGAACGAACCGCGCAGCAGCGGCGTATCTATCGACGCCGGCGCTACCGCATTGACGCGGATTCCGTCGCCCGAAAACTCCAGCGCCGCCGTGCGCGTCAGGCTTTCGAGGGCCGCCTTGGATGCCGCGTATGCTGCCAGGGACGGCGTCGCAAAGCGGGCATTGATCGAGGAGATCAGGACAATCGAACCCCCACCGCGCCCGCGCATTCCGGGCACGACCCGCTGCATCAGCCGTACCGCGCCGACCACGTTGACGTCATAGATATCAGCGTAGTCGGCAGGGTGCGTTTCCAGCACCCCGCCCGGTACGAAAGCAGCGGCCGCATGGACGAGAATGTCCGCCGGCCCGAACTGCGCCTCCATCCGGTCAACCGCCTCAGCCAGCGCCGTTTCGGAGCGCAGGTCTGCGACCAGCGCCAGTTCCGCATCCTTGGCAGCGGTCAGGTCCAGCCCCGCCACCCTTGCGCCTGCCGCGCGCAAGCGGGCGGCAATTGCTGCGCCGATCCCGCTTGCCGCCCCGGTGACCAGTGCCACCCGGCCTTCAAGTTCCCTGACTTCCACTCATATCCCCCTTTGCAGCGCTGGCCGCTTAGAACTTCATGCTGACGCTGGCCTTGTACATACGCCCGAAGAACAGGTTCGTTCGCAGGGCATCGGCGGTGCCGTCGTAAGTGCGCTGATGTTCGTTCAGGATGTTGTTCGCCTCAAGGTTGACGGAGAGGTTTTCGGTGAAATCATAGCGGAAGGTCGCCGAAAGATCGGTGTAGGTATCGTTGTAAATGCCTGTCCCCGCCGCCGAAAGGCTGACGAGATAATCGTCGCGCCAGTTGTAGGCGACGCGCAGGCTGACCGGTCCCTTTTCATAGTAACCGATCAGGTTGACGTTGTTCTTCGACAGGCCCGGGAATGCCAGGGTGCGGCCGACAACGTCGCGGATCGGGGTGGAGGAATCGATGTACGAATACGTTGCCACCACGCCGAAACCGTCGAACGGCTCTGGCAGGAAGTAGAAAGGCAGCTGCATCAACGCCTCCACGCCTTTTACCTTGGCCCCGTCTCCGTTGACGCGGCGGTTGATGAGGTAGTTAATCCCGCCGTATGTTTCCGCGCTCTGCTGCGAGACGATGAAAGTCGACACGTCCTTGTAGAACAGGCCCACCGACACCAGCGCCTGCTTGCCGAAATAGTATTCCATCGAAGCGTCGAACTGGTTCGCCTTGTAGGGGTCCAGGTTCGGCGCTCCGCCGTTGCCGGTGCCCGGCGTGATCTGCACCCCGTCAACGAAGACCGCCGTGTTGAACAGCGTCAGGCCGTTGTTGAGATCGACGGTATTGGGGAAAGCCAGCACCTTGGCCGCGCCGAGGCGCAGCACCAGGCCATCAGCCAGATCGGCCTTCACCGTGGCGGAAGGCAGCCATTCGTCATCACTGCGGCGGAACGTCGTTGGCGTGGCGCCGCCGTTGCTGGCGATGATGTTGCCGATCGAGGTCAAGTCGCGGTGGAGATAGCGCACGCCCACGTTGCCAGTGATGTTCAGCCCGCCGTCGAGCGCGAACCCAAGCTTGCCGTAGCCTTCGTAGAAGTCTTCCTTGATCTGGTAGGTGCCCGCCAGCGAGGTGGTGGTGCCGGTGGGGTTGAGACAGGCCGCCGCCTGCGAAATCGCCGGATAGGCCGTCCAGCTACCGCAACCGCCCGCAATCGCGCCTGTGGCGACCAGATAGGTACGCGGCAGGCCGGCAAAGTCGCCGCTGGCAAAATCGGAGTTCGAGCGCAGGGTTACATAGTCGCCAAGCTGGCTGGCGGTTATGCCTCCGGTAGGGCGGATATCCGCCAGCGACGGATTGGTCCGGTTATCCAGATGCTGGTAGCGCGCGCCCACGCGCAGCTTGTCGAGGAACCCTTCGCCAAGTTTGAAGTCCCAGTCGGTGCGCGCAGCGGTCGCTTCGGTCCGTGCCCGGTACAGGTTGTCGAACAGGATCGTGAAGCGCAGCGGCGACGGGTTCGTCAAGTCGATGCCGCTGATCGAGTATGAGCCGAGATCGCCGTCGGAAAGGTCGAAATCGACGCGCGGCGTGATCCCGGCCACCGGCTGCAGGCGCAGATAGTTCTGGTCGTAGCTGGAAGATGAGCGGTTATAGGAAATCTCGGCGCTGGCGTGCACCCTGTCGGATACCTCGAAATCGCCGTGCAGCGCGGTCGACCAGGTATCGGCCTTGGTCCTGGCATATTCGGTGTTCGTCAGCACCGGCGCCGAAGACGTGCCGGACGTCAGCACGTTGGTATCCGAATAGGTCGCGTTGGTAAGGCCGACCAGCGGGTTGAACGAAAGCCAGTAGCGTTTGCGGTCCGAGTTCAGCTTGGAATAGAAACTGTCCAGCGTCAGTTCGATGCCCGGCGAGGGACGCCACTGGATCACGCCGTCGAGGCCGAACTTGCTGCGCGTCTCGGCGATTTCCTCGGGCCGTACATCTGAGAGGCCGAAGTGCGCGGCGCCCGCCGCATCGGTGAAGCGCGTATATCCGGCGAATGTGTCGAGCCCCTGCTGCGACAGGCGGCGCCGGCCGTAGGATGCGGACAGCAGCACGCCGAAGGTATCATCCGCGAACTTGCGCGAAACGAGGCCGAACATCTCGTAGCTCGGCTTTTCGGTCAGGTCGTCGTAGCTGATGCCGCCGCGCGCGGCGATCTGGTCGGCCCCGTCGAGCGGCTTTCGCGTCGAGATGTTGATGACGCCGCCCAACCCTCCGGCAATCTCGTCCGCGCCCGCCAGCTTGGTCACTTCCAGCTTGGAGATCAGTTCGGAGGGAACCAGCGCCAAAATGCCGTAAGTCGAGCTGCCAAGCTGGTCCAGCCCGGTGCCGCCGCGCCCCGTCGAATCGACGATTTCGCGGCCATTGAACAGATAGACGTTCTGGCGCAGCCCGCGCACCGAGACATTGGTGCCTTCTCCGATGCCGCGATCGACCTGTATGCCAGAGACACGCGCCAGCGATTCCGCGACGTTGCGGTCTGGCAGCTTGCCGATATCGTCGGCAACGATCGCGTCGACGAACTGGACCGCATCGCGCTTGATATCCCGGGCCTGGCCCAGGCTCTGGCGAATGCCGGTAACGATGATTTCCTCAACCGCCTGGTCGGACAGCGGCTCGCTCGCGGCAGGCGGCGACGCCTCCTGCTGCGCGTGCGCCGAAACGCTCCAGCTCGCGGATACCAGCGCACTGGACACCAGCAGTCCGCGAATCACATGCTCCTTCATCGGCTCACCCCTCCATATTCCCAGAAACGAGCAGGATGACGGCGTTCCATCTCGCCTGCTCATAAAATCGCTATTAAAGCACCATTATGACCTATGCAAGCGGATTGACATCTTTGTTTGCGAAGTAGTACGTCACATATAGCAACACTATCCTCCGGGAGGGGACATATGACCGAACTCAAGGGCGTTCTGCCGATCCTGCCAACGATCTTCACCGATGCGGGAACCATCGACGAAGCGGGCACCCGCCGCGTCCTCGAATACATCATCGCCTCCGGCGCGCAGGGCGTGGTGTTTCCGGGCCTCGCCAGCGAATATGACATGCTGAGCCGGGACGAGCGCCTGCACCTCACCGCGCTGATCGGTGAATGGCTGGGGGGGCGCATCCCGTTCGTGGTCGGCGCCAGTTCCGAGGATACCGCAGACGCGATCGCCTATGCAGAAGCCGGCGCGCGCGCAGGGGCGCAGGCCGCGATGATCCTGACGCCCAAGGCCTACGCCGCCGACGCCGGCGGCATGCAGGCCTTCTTCGAAGCCGCCCACGCAGGCTCGGGCATCGCCATCATGGTGCAGAACGCGCCGGCGCCGATGGGCATCGGCCTACCGCTGGAACAGGTCGCGCAGCTGGCGCATGCTGTGCCGGGCATCCTCTACGTCAAGGAAGAGGCCGCGCCTTCGGGTCAGCGGATCACGCGCCTTAGCGAACTGGCCGGAACGTCGCTCGACGCCGTATTCGGCGGCGCCGGCGCCCGCTATGTGATCGACGAACTCGTGCGCGGCGCGCGCGGGACGATGCCGGCCTGCGAAGTGACCGAATTGCACGTGCGCATGCTCGCCGCCTTCGGCGAAGGCCGCGAAGCCGAGGCGCGCGACCTGTTCGAGCGCACCTTGCCCCTGCTGAGCATGCAGGCGGTGTTCCGCTGGCGCCTGACCAAGGCGGTGCTGCTGCGCCGGGGCCTGATCGACAGCGCCTTCACCCGCGCGCCCGGTCCCGAGCTTGACCGGTACGACAACGCCGAACTCGACGCCCTGCTGGGCCGCCTGGCCGACCTGCTGTCGTTCGACCCGGCGCGCAAGGCGGCATGACCATGCGCATCTCCGCCGTCGAGACCTTCATCGTCACGGTTCCGCGTGATACGCCGTATCTGGGCCCACTGGGTCCAGGAGAGCATGTCAACGCGCGGGGCTACCTTGTGCGGCAGGGCAATGGGACGATCTACCCCACCGTCGACCGCTCGGTCGCGGTGCGGGTTACGGCGGCGGACGGCAGCATTGGCTGGGGCGAAACTTACGGCATCTGTGCCCCGCGCGCGACCTGCGAGATTATCAACGATCTGCTTGCGCCGGTGCTGACGGGGAGTGAAGTGGACGACGTGCCCGCAACCTGGGACCGGCTTTACGACCTGATGCGGGTGCGCGGTTGCTGGGCCGGTTTTCACGGCGATGCGCTGGCCGCGATCGACATCGCGCTGTGGGATCTTGCTGGAAAGGCGAAAGGCCGGCCCGTCCGCGAACTGATCGGTCCGGCTGTTCACTCGGTCATTCCCAGCTATCTCTCCGGCCTGCCGGCGGCCACGCTGGCCGAGCGGGTCGATCTGGCGCTGAACTGGCAAGCGCGCGGTATCACCGCGTTCAAATTCGCCGCCGTTGTCAGCCACGAGGGGATAGTCGAGGAAATGGCGGCGCTGCGCAGCGCGCTTGGCCCGGACGCGGACATCCTGATCGATCTGCACTGGAAATTCGAGCCTGCCGAGGCGCGCGCGCTGATCGCCCGGCTCGAACCCTATCGCCCCGGCTTCGTAGAAGCCCCGCTCAAGCCGGAGGATATGTCCGGCCTCGCCAGTTTGGCGGCCGCAAGCCCGGTTCCCGTCGCTGCGGGCGAGGAGTGGTATACCTCCTACGAATTCGCCAACCGTCTGGCGTTCGGGCCGATTGCCTTCGTCCAGCCCGAGATGGGCCACACCGGCATAACTCAGTTCCTGCGCATCGCCGAAATGGCCGCGCAGCACGGCATTGCCGTCGCCCCGCATGCCACGATCGGCGCCGGTATCTTCCTCGCCGCCAGCCTTCAGGCATCGGCCACGCTGCCGGGACTGTGGAAACACGAGTGGCAGCATTCGGTGTTCGAACGGAACCTGAAGGGTCTGGAAACCGATATGGGCCACGGCCCCGAAGGTTACCGCCTGCCCAGCGGCCCCGGCCTGGGCGTGGAACCTGGCCACGCCTTCTGGGCTGCGGCGGAGGCTGTCGCGTGAAGCCGCCGCATTTGGCAAGTGTCGAACCTTGGTGCATAGGACATCGCAGTGCGCGCTAAACTCAACGCCCAACCCAACCAGAGCCTGATCGATGGCATCGCCACGCTTCAAGCGCTCGCCACCTCGCCGGAACCGGTGGGGGGGCGCGAACTCGCGCGTCGGCTCGACGCCGATCCGACCAAGATCAACCGCCTGCTCAAGACGCTGGCCTATCTTGGCATCGCGCGGCAGACCGCCAATCGCAAGTACACCGCTGGGCCTGGCATGCACGTTCTGGCGGCGCAGAGCCTGTTCGCCTCGGGCCTGATCCGGCGTGCGTTGCCGGTGCTGGAAGGCTTGCGCAAGTTCGGCCACACCGTCGCGCTCGGCGTCCTGTGGGGCGACAACGTCAGCTACCTGTTCCACGCCCCGCCCGGCATCGAGGCATCGGCGGGACTGGGCCGCATCGGCTTGCTGCCTGCAACCACCAGCGGCATCGGCATCGTCCTGCTCTCGGAGCATGAAGACGAGGATGTCCGCGAAATATACGAGGATCGTGAGATCCCGATGTTCCCGGACGGGATCGAACAGCTACTTGCCAAGCTCGCCGAAGTTCGGCGCCTCGGCTATGCCCGCGTTCATGTCGCGGACGAACGCGACCATCACGTCGTCGCGGTGTCCACCGGCGATCCGGCGCATGCCGGCCTCGCTCTTTCGGGATGGATTCCCGAAGCCGCCACCGAGCCGCTAGTCGCGGCCCTGCGCGAGGCCGCACCCGAGATCGGGGGCTGACGTGGCTATCATGACCGAACCGGCCGCCGACACATCCTCGGCGCCTAGCCGCATGCGCTGGGTAATCCTGGCCCTGCTGTTCGCCTCGACCGTGCTGAACTACGTCGACCGGCAGACACTTTCGATCCTTGCGCCGATGGTACAGCGCGATCTTGGCATGGACGATATCGGCTATGCCCACGTCGTCCAGCTGTTCCTGATCGCCTATACCATCGCGTATCTCCTCGCCGGATGGCTGACCGACCGGCTGGGCACCCAGCTGGCGTTGGCGCTGTTCGTCGGCTGGTGGTCGCTTGCCAACATGGCGACCGGGCTGGTGCGCAGCGCCGGGGCGCTCGGCGGCGCGCGCGCGATGCTGGGCCTTGGCGAAGCGGGCAATTATACCGCCGGCCCGAAGGCGATTTCGGAACATTTCACCGCCCGCGAGCGTGGCTTTGCCTTCGGCATATATACCGCAGGGGCCATGGTCGGCGCCACGATCGCGCCGCCGCTGATCGGCTGGCTGGCGTTGGCCCACGGCTGGCGCGCCGCCTTCGTGGCGACCGGCGCCCTGGGCTTCGTATGGCTGGCCGCATGGCTCGCCATCTACCCCCGCCGCAAAGGTGAGCGCCCGGCCGCGAGCGAGCCGACGCCTTGGGCGGCCATCCTACGCGAACGGCCGCTCTGGGGCTTTGCCCTGTCGCGGATGCTTGCCGACCCGGTATGGTATTTCTACCTGTTCTGGTTTCCGAAATACCTTTCCGACCAACGCGGGCTGGACCTTGCGACAATCGCCGCCACGGCGTGGATCGTCTATCTTGCCGCAGATATCGGCAGCATCGGCGGCGGGGTGTTTTCCGGTCGGCTGATCCGGCGCGGCATGGCGCCCGCCCGCAGCCGCATCGTGACCCTTGCCGCCGCCGCCATGCTTGCCCCGGCGGGTATGGCCATCGCAGCGGGGCCGTCGATCCCCCTTACTTTCGCGATCGCGGCCCTCGTGGCGTTCGCCCATCTGGTTTTCCAGATCAACCTGAGCACGCTTGTCGTCGACCTCTATCCCACCCGCGTCGTCGCCACCGTGTTCGGCATCGTGGCGGCGGGAAGCGGCTTGGGCGGCATCTTCTCCACCCAGTTCATCGGGCAGTTCGCGCAATCGGGCAATTACGCGCAGATATTCGTCCTCATGGGACTGCTGCACCCCGCCGCCGCGCTGGTTGCCTGGCTTTCGCTACGCAGCCAGCCGCAGTCGAAGCTGCGGCCGGCTTAAACGCTCACGCCAGCCCGCTACGCACCTGCCAGGCGCGCGCCAGATCAGGCCAGCGCGAGATCGGCCAGGCGGGATCACCGCGCAGGCCGAGGCCGTGGGCGCCTTCCTCGAAAAGATGCATGTCGATTGCGCCTCCCGATGCGCGAACCGCCGCAAAAAGTGCCAGCGAATGGTCGACCGGCACCACCCGGTCGTGGACGGCATGGACGAGCAGGATCGGCGGCGTAATGCCAGGAACGCTGCGATCGAAAGACCACTGCGCAACCGCCTCCGCCGAAGGGTTCGGGCCCAGCAGCGCCGTCCGCGAACCGACATGCGTGCCCTCCCCCAGTGTAACCACGGGATAGAGCAGGATCGCCCCGTCCGGCCGGGTCAACAAATGGTCCATGTCGTCCAGCATCGGGTAGGTGCGGTCATAGACTTTGATCGCCAGACTGAGAGCAAGGTGACCGCCTGCCGATCCGCCCATCACCGTGACGCGCCTGGGGTCGACTTTCCAGCGTCCTTCACCGCCCGATCGGATCAGCCGCATGGCACGCTGCGCGTCCTGAAGCGCGACCAGCGCGCCCGCGCCCCAGCGGTCTGCCGGCAGACGATAGCGCAGCACGAAAGCGGCAACCCCCAGCGAGTTCATCCAGCGCGCGGATTCGTAACCCTCACGATCGATCCCCACCCGGGAGTAACCGCCGCCGGGAGTGATGAGCACGGCCGCTCCTGTGGGATTGGCCGGCGCGAAATAGGACAGGGTCGGACGCGTGACATGCTCGGCGACGCGGTAGCGCAGCCCCGCATTGTCCCATTGGTCGTCCACCGCTTCCTTGACGTTCGGCACTGGTCCGCCGGGCATCCGCCCACTCGGCCAGAGCGGGACGATGAGATCGGGTTCCCGAACATCCCTGGAAAAAGACAGGATATCGCCCGGCACGCCGCCTTGCGCAGCCGCGCGCGTTGCCACCATCGATCCGGTCAGCAGCGCGGCCCCGGCCAGGACATTGCGACGCGATGCGCCCTTGGCGTTCGACCCTTCCACGTTCTACCCCTCCATTTCGCTCTGCATCAAATTCCGATGCTCATTCAGCAACGATATAGAGGGGGAATATCCATAATCGCAAGATTATCCGTGCCATCTAGCCGTTTTAAGACATATTCGGCGCTATATTCGCCGCAATCAGGATTTCTCCAGCGTATTGCGGGGGTAGCGCCGCAGCGCAGGAAGGGCATAAGCGGTTCTGGCAAGGCGCCGAACCCACCGGCATCATCCCTCGATGATTTCGCGAACGCGTGTGGCCAGCGCCTCCATTGCGAATGGCTTTGTAATCATGCTCATCCCGTGCTCCAGAAAGCCTGACGCCAGCGCCGCATTCTCGGCATATCCGGTCATAAACAGCACCTTGAGATCAGGGCGAAGCAGACGCCCTGCTTCGACGACTTGCCGACCGTTGAGCCCAGGCAGCCCGATGTCTGTGACCAACAAGTCGATACGCTTGTCGGACTGCAGCATCTGCAACCCTTTTGGCCCGTCGCTCGCCTCGAGCGTACGATAGCCCAGTTCGGTCAAAACCTCGATAATCAGGTCGCGAACGACTGACTCGTCCTCGACGACGAGCACGACTTCACCGGAATCGGAGACATGCTCGTCGCCGAGGGCCGGTACATCTTCTTCCCATTCTGCATCCCCGAGGTGGCGCGGCAGGTAGAGCTTGAAAGTCGTACCATGGCCAAGCTCGCTGTAAATCTTGGCATAGCCTTCCGACTGCTGCGCGAATCCGTAGATCATGGACAAGCCAAGGCCGGTGCCCTGACCGATCGGCTTGGTGGTGAAGAAGGGTTCAAATGCCTTGGCGATCGTATCCTCGTTCATGCCGACGCCGGTATCGGTGACGCTGATGCAGACATATTGCCCCGGTTTCACGCCGGTCTTTCTTGCAGCGTAAGCCTGATCGAGATGTGCGTTGCCAGTTTCAATCGTCAGTTTGCCGCCATCGGGCATCGCATCGCGCGCATTGATTACAAGATTAAGGACCGCGCTTTCAAGTTGATTGGGGTCGCACAGCGTGGGCCACAGACCGCCCGCAAGCACCAGTTCCAGTTCGATATGCTCACCGATCGTCCGTCTGAGCAGATCTTCCACCGAAGCGAGCAACCTGTTGGATCGGACCGCTTTGGGGTCGAGCGGCTGACGACGCGAGAAGGCCAGAAGACGGTGCGTCAAAGCTGCAGCACGATTGGCCGCCGTCGTGGCGCCGGTGATGAACCGACTGATATCGGCATGCCGCCCCTGCTCCACGCGGCGCTGAATGATCTCGAGACTGCCAGTAATGCCCTGAAGGAGATTATTGAAATCATGCGCAATGCCGCCGGTCAGCTGGCCTACCGCTTCCATCTTCTGGGATTGGCGAAGCGCTTCCTCGGCGGCCATCAATTCCCGTGTCCGGACGATGACCTGCTCCTCCAGAGTTGCATTAAGCTGCGCTAGCTCCTCGGTCTGCCGCCGGCGCTCGGTTGCCCCTCGCACGCGCTCGGCAACATCGCGCATGAACAACACATCCTCATTGCACCACACGCGCGGGCCGGCATTATTTACGTATGCAAGCGCTACAAAGTCGCCCTGCTCGACCAGAGGCATGTTGATGAACGATCGGGCGCTGATCGCTTCCAGAACATCGGCCGTAGCCCGCGTGCGGTCGTCGAGCTTCACGTCACCGATTGCGACAGTCTCGCCGTGCTTCAGATCCTCGATATAGGACCCGTGCTCGCGGAAGTTGAGCGTACCGGCAATCGTCTTGATTCCGGGTGCGTTCCAGTCGCGCTGGACAGTGATCGTTTCCAGAACTTTGTCGACGGTGCCATAGCCAGCGCGGCTCACGCCCAGTCCAACCGCGAGCGCGGTCGCGCCTGCAAACTCCATTTCGGCAATGTCGTCGATCGATCTCAGCGTGTCACTCAGATCGAGAAGTGCGGACTTGCGCTGCTCGGCGGTCTTGCGCTCAGTGATATCGTAGCTGACACCGGGGAAGTGCAATGGCTCCCCGGTTTCCGACAAGGTGCAGCGACCCTGGGCTACGAGCCACACGATCGCGCCGTTATCCTGCACGAGGCGATATTCCTCATAGAACATGCCGCCACTGCTCAGCGCCTTGGCAATGGCGGCCTGAACCCTGTCAAGATCGCCCGGGTGCAGGCGCTGGAAGAACAACTCGATCGGCGCCCCGCGTTTGGCCATTTGGGGATCGACGCCGTAAAGCCGCGCAAACCTGGAATCTGTGCGAACGGAATTGCGGACGACATCCCAATCCCAGGTGCCGATGCCTGCTCCTGCCGACAGCGCCTGCTCAAGCCGCTCCTGACTTTCGCGCAGTGCAAGGTCGGCGTTCACCCGTTCAGTGACATCGACGCCTTCTATGAAGATACCCGTGACGTCGCCGCTTGCGTTTTTAACCGGCTGAAAAACAAAATCGACGAGATGGTTAGTGACCGGCCCCCCGGCGACCGGCTCGACGGCGTAGAGCGCCGAATCCGCTTTATACGCCTTGCCTGAGCGAAATACCTCGTCGAGGTTCGCGACATATCCTTGCGCCGCGGCATCGGGAAGCGCCTGAGCGACGGTCTGGCCGATAAGGGCGGTTCGGCCGGTCAGTCGAAGGTAGGCCGGATTGGTCAGCGCGAAACGATGTTCGGGGCCTTCCAGCAGAGCCATAAAGCTCGGGGCCTGCGCGAACAGCTGCGCGAGCAGTTCCCTTTCGCTAGCCGTGTCTCCTGCGGCCTGGGCCGGTGCGGTGATCTCGATACCTTGGTGGAGCAAGCCGGCAATGGCACCATCCTCGCCGCGGATAGGGGTCGCCGTGAAGTCCCACCAAGTGACCATACGCTCGCCATTTCGGACCACCTCCAGGCCAACCATCTTTTCCGAAAAACCCTCGCCGGTTTCCAGCGCCCGATAATATGACGGTGCGAGCAAGGTCCAAGCCTCACCCCAGCCATCGCTCGCCGGACGTCCCAGCGCATGAGGATGCCCGCCTGCGAGTGACGGAATGTATGCGTCGTTATAGAGAAGTATCAGGTCCGGCCCCCACAGGACCGCGCCCAGGATTGGCGAATTGATGCAGGCTGAGACGATCGATCGCAGCGATTGCGGCCATTTGCCGGGCTCACCGAGCGGCGTGGTGCTCCAGTCGAATGCCCGCATCAACGCGCCGATTTCACCGCCCCCGGTTAGGAACGAAGGCGCAGCGCGGTCTTGATCTTGACTCAGACTGGTCATTCGAGACGACGTTCCCTTGCCTATGCGTCATAAATTCGCGGCGCATCCATCGGCTTTTGGTAGAAACTGCCGCCCTGGTGATACGTTCCCCTCACCGCTGGGTGCGATATTACATACCGAAGGCTTTGGTGACCACGTCGAACGCGCCTTCCAGACCCTTGCCGCCTTCGCCCCGGCCGCGTCCTGCCATCGGTGCCTCCTCGATCACCAGTACGCCCTCCCCGGCCTCCACCTTGTCCTTGAACAGCTGCTCGCGGCTCAGGAAGTAGGGCCAGAACGTCTCGGTGCGGGCCACGGAATAGGCCAGGTCTGCCGAAAAGCCGACCAGCTGCGCCTGCCCGAACACGCGGCCGCGCTCGGCACGTTCCACCCGCACACCCCGCCCGCCCTTGATGACCAGACGACAAGGGCCGTGAAACACCAGATAGCGCAGCTGCAGCGTCAACCACGCATTGAGCGAGAACAGGCGCCAGTGCGAGGTGATGCGCAGGGGCCGCGCGACCGGCTGCGCAGCGGCCGCCAACGCGCGCGGCTGCAGCACGCAGGACGCACCTTCCGGCAATGCAAGCACCGTCACCTCGGCAAAGGGATCGCGCACCGCCGACACCGTGGTCACTTCCCCCTCGCCCCTGATGCGGGTGAGGAAAGTGAGGCCGGTGGCAATACTCGAAAGCGGATGGTGCCAGTCGAGCAGCCAGCGCGTGGACTTCGACCCCGCTTGAGACGTCGTCTGGAGGTAATCCTGGCGCACCAGCAGTTCCTCGCCGGCTGCCAGGCGCACGGCGACCGAAGTGGTACTGCGCTCGGCCGGCTCGATCGCACGCCCCGCCCCTCCCGGCACCGAAAGACGGATCGCGGGGCGCCGCTGGGCCATCGGCGCGAATACGAACCAGAACAGCAGGCGGATCAGGTAAGGCATGGCGATGATGAGCAGCAGGACCTTGAACGCCCCCCACAACACGTCCTGGAGATGCCATTCCTCGGCCCAGAGACGCAGCTTCTCCCGCAGCGTGCCGCGCCAGGCCGTGCGCGCGTCCTGCGTCGCAGCCTGCAGGGGCTGCAGCGCCCGTTCAAGATCGCCGCGAAGGTCGGCGCCAGTCGCCGCGAACGCCGCCTCGGCCCTGCTGCGTGCGGCGTCCAGCGAGCGCCGGTCCTGCAATACCTGCAAAGCCCGGTACGCCGGGCCGCAGGTATCGGCGCGCCGCTTGGCCAGTGCCTTGTGCCTATCGCCGTCCACCAGGGTGTTCACCCGGCCCAGCCAGGTTCCTTCGTAGGTGCGCAAGGCCGTGATAGCGGCCACACAAGGCTGGCGCAGCCGCGCATAGTCCTCACGCAACTGCTGCGGTCTTTCGCGCACCTTCGCCAAATCCTGCGCCCTTTGCAAAGCCTCCAGTTCACGTTGCAGCAGGACGATGCGCAATTTGCGTGTCTCGTTTGCGGCAAGGCCTTGGGCGCCGCCGCCGAACATAGCCGCGAAGTCGCTGCCGGGAGGGTCGGCGCGTTCTTTCGCGAGTTCGCCGCCGACCCGGTCGATGCGCGCCTGAAGTACGATGCTGCCAGCCTGCGCGGCGGCATCCCTCTCGCGATCGAATTCGGCCTGCAGTGCAGGAAAACCCGCAGTCAGCGACTGAGCGGCCCCGTCCAGCGTTTCATATCTGCCCCTCGCTCCGTCCGCCGCATGCCAGGCATTGAGGACAAACGGCGACAGCGCAAAGGCAGCTACCAGCGCCAGATAAAGCAATCCGCGCCGCAGCAACCAATGGCAAAGGGTCTTCACGGCAGTCATCGGGTCGCCCTCTTGAAAGCGATAGCGGGATTGTTGGTCACCATGAGTTCAGAACGCTCGGCCAGGCGCCGCGTCACCGGCAGGCCCACTTAGGCGGCTTTGTTGCATTAATACAACGCCTTGGCCAGTGGCACGATCCCTCAGGTAGCGATCGTAGGCAAACGGCATACGCGAACTTTTCCAGCCCAATGCTCCCCTGCCGCTCCGTTTGGAGGATGGGGCAAGGGTAACCGCACACGGTAAAGGTTGCCTACTATATCCATTGGAATATAGCGCCGCGAGAAACAGGAAGCGATAATGCGTAAATCAATCACAAACACTTGTATCGCCGGCGGACTGCACACTCTGACGATGCTGGCCTTCGTGCCCGCAAGCCACGCGCAGGCCCAGGCGGACGGCACCGAGATCATCGTCAACGGTGTGCTCCCTTCCGAGGACGATACCTACCGTACCCGCAAGGTGGAAGTCGGCCCTCTGGGCGAGAAGGCCCTTCTGGATACCCCCTATTCGATCAGCGTCGTCCCCGTAAACCTGGCCGAAAACCAGCAACTCCAGAACGTACGCGAACTGCTGCGCTATATCCCTTCCGTGCAGGGTGAAAACATCCGCCCGCAATCGCGCGGGATGCAGGCCGGCGTCGTCCAGAACACGCGCATCGACGGCCTGAACATCGCCGCGACCACGGACTATGCCATCGAGCAGTTCGACCGGATCGAAGTGCTGAACGGCCTTGCCGGTGCGCTCTACGGCCCGGCCAGCCCTGCCGGCACATTCAACTACGTGTTCAAGCGGCCTACCGACCAGCCCCTGAGCGCCTTCAAGCTGGGCTACACCAGCAGCGGCAACGTGCTGGCTCATGTCGACCTCAGCCGCCGGGCAGGCCCCGACGGAATGTTCGGCGCACGCATCAACCTGCTCTCCCAGGAAGGCGAGACCTACGCCGACGAAAGCAACCTGAGGCGAAAGCTGGCCAGCGCCTCGTTCGACCTGCGTCCCGCACAGGGCACCCGGATCGAGGTGAACACCAGCTATTACCGCTACACCGCAACCGGGTTTCCCGGCACGTTTTCGCTGGCCCGCGGGGTGAGCTTCGCCAGCGTTCCGGCCAATGCCAAACGCGCGGGGTACGGCTACCGCTGGGCCGGGGACGATAACGAGACGTTCCTCGCCAGCGGCCGTCTGTTCCAGGATCTGGGCAATGACTGGCAGCTGAGCGGCGGGGTCCTCTACATGACCAACGACCGCGCATCGACCGTGCCAACGCTGACCATCCTCAACAGCGCGGGCAACTACCGTGCAACCACCGTCAACACCACTTTCAGCCTCGACAGGGTGTTGAGCAACAACGCGACCCTGCGCGGCAAGGTGGACCTGGGCGGCATCCGCAACGAAGTGTTCGTAGGCACCACCGGCTTCCTGTGGAAGCGCTACACGCCCTTCCAGACCGGCGCGATCACGCTGGGCACCGGCAATCTGGCGGACCCGGCCAGCTTCGACCAGCCCGTGCTGCCAGATTTCAAGGATCGCTTCCACGCGCAGACCACGCGCCAGCAGGCGATCACTTTCGGCGATACCATCAGCTTCAATGACACGGTATCCGTCCTGCTTGCGGCCAGCCAAAACTGGATCAGCGCACGCAACATTAACCGTACCGGCACCGTCACCTCGCGCTACAAGGACAACGGGCTGAGTCCCACCGCCAGCCTTATCGTAAAACCGCGCGCCAACATGACCGCCTACGTCACTTACGCCAGCAGCCTGCAACAGGGCGATGCCGCGCCCGCCGCCGCCGCGAATGCGGGCGATGCGCTTTCCCCCTATCGCAGCAAGCAGTGGGAGGCGGGCTATAAGCTCGACCTCGGCCGCCTGGCCCTGGCCTTGGCCGCCTATCAGATAGAGCGCCCCTATGCCTTCGTCGGCACCGACAACATCTACCGCGAGCAGGGCCGCCAGCGTAACCGCGGCGTGGAGTTTACCGCAAACGGGCGCATTACCGACAACCTCAATCTGTTCGGCGGGGTATCCGTCCTGGACCCCAAGCTGTTCGACACGGGATCGGCGCTGACCAGCGACAAGCAAATCCTGGGCCTGCCCAAGTTGGCGTTCAACCTGCTTGGGGAATACCGCCTGCCGATGCTGCCGGAAGTGACGCTAAGCGCCGACGTCAGCCACGTCAGCGAGCGTCCCGGCAACTACAGCAACACCGATTTCGTCGACGGTTATACCTTGGTGGACTTGGGCATCCGGTACCAGACACACATCAATGGCCAGGACCTGGCACTGCGCCTCAGCGTCAACAACCTGCTGGACAAGCACTATTGGGCCAACATCACACCCACCGGCCAGAACGGCTACAACAGCACAGATAACGGCACCGGCACGCTGGGTACACCGCGATCGGTGCGTGTGCAGATGCAGGTGGCGCTGTGAGGTACGCCTGCATCGCAGCGCTGGCGCTGTTCGCCATGGCAGGCGTGGCCCCGGATGCCGCCGACGCGGAAAACCCGGCGCCTGTGCTCACCGTCTACGCGGCAGGCAGCACGACCGGCGTTCTGGGCGCAATGCTCAAGCGCTTCGAGGCCGAAACCGGGCAGCATGTTGACCTTCAGACTGGCCCGGCAGGCCTGATGCGCGAAAAGATCGAGGCAGGCGACAGGGCCGACCTGTTCGTTTCCGCCAACATGGCCCATCCGCAAAGCCTCCACGCACAAGGCAAGGCGAGCGCCGCAGCGGTTTTCGCCCGCAATCGGCTGTGCATCTACGCGCTGCCCGCCGTCGGCATGACCAGCACCAATGTGCTGGACCGCCTTCTCGACCCGAAAGTGCGCATCGGCACTTCCACGCCAAAGGCCGACCCCGGCGGCGATTATGCGCAAGAACTGTTCGACGAGGCCGACAGCGTCAGGCCCGGCGCTACAGCGGCGTTGAAAGCCAAGGCGCTGGCGGTCGTAGGTGCCACCGTCACCCCGGCATCCAGCAAGGCGACCAGCCAGGGCGAGGCGATGCTCGAACGCGGAACGGACGTATCGGTAGGCTATTGCAGTTCGCGCAAGACCACGCCCGACCTCAGTGTCGACAAAGTGGAACTGCCACCCGAACTGGCAATCAAGGCCGACTACGGCATGGCCGTGGTGACGACCTCGCACGATCCGATGCGCGAGGCGGCGGCGGGCAAGCTGGCGCTGTACCTCCTGTCCCCGGAAAACCAGACCTTGCTCGCCGCATACGGCTTCAGCGCCCGGTAAGTATAATCGAGCCCGCGGGGGCCGAAAAGTATGCCGCACGATCAGCCCGGCCAGGAAACCATGCTACGTCTTTGAAATAGCCGAAAGAAGCGTGCGATGGTGCGCGGACCGATGACCAGGATTGCCCATTCGCGCTTCACCGGCGCCGTATCGCTGTTCGTTCGACCAGATATCATCCAGAAGTTCAGCGGGAAACGCTAAGTCTTCGAGTTCGACAATCTGGCCAAACGAACACAGGTGCCGTGAATGTCAGTATGTGAAGCCCAGCGAAATGCCCCAAGTTCTTGCGACCTCCCGGCTCGCGAAAGCAAACGGCCCGGTGATGACTTTCCGGTAGAGACGCCCGTCGCTGTGGAATGCATTCTGGACGAAGGCGGAAAGGCTCACCGTCTTGCGGTCGCCAAGTTCATGACGGTAACCAATCGATGCATCGACCGTGGCATAAGCATCGATGAAATCGCGATTGAAGCCGGTGGTGTCGCGAATGATCGACGTGGCGAACCTGTCCGTCCATTTGTAGTTCGCGTTGAGCAGTATCTCGCCGCCTGTCGCCTCCAGCGGAATGGTCGCGTCGCCGCCGAAGCTGACTGACCACTTGGGAGCATAACGCAGGTTGCGCTGGTCCTTGACGTCCACCCCGGCCGACAGGAACTCATCGTACTTGCCATCTATGTAGCCGACCGCCGCTCGCAGGTTCAGCCAGTCGGTCGGCGCCAGCTGGAACTCTCCCTCGAAGCCCTGCAACGTCGCGGAAGATGCATTCTGTACTTGTGTCTGCGTGATGAGCGGGTTGATCGGCGAGGCGGTTATGACCTCCTCCTGCTTGTCCTTGTACTCGGCGCGGAAGACGGTGATGTTGGCCCTCGCCCGGTTTTCCCAGAAAGTGGTGCGCAGGCCCGCCTCGTAGCTGTCGACCGTTTCGGGCTGGTACGGCCCGATTGCAGTCGTCACGGTCGCCCGGCTGTTCCAGCCGCCCGAACGATACCCGCGCGACCATCCCGCGTAGACCATGATGTCCGGAGTGAACCGGAAATCAAGCGTGACGCGCGGCGTGAACTTGCGGAACGTCACGGAAGGGTCGGCACACGGTCCGTACAGTGACGCCGCATCGGGGCACTGGCCGGTGATTACGCCCGTCGCGGGATTGCGGAAGCGGATGTAGAAGTCCTTCTTCTCATGCGTATAGCGCCCGCCGACGGTGAGGCGCAGCCGGTCCACAGGCTCGATGTAAGCTTCCGCATAAGCTGCGTAGGCATTCAGATCCTGCCCGGCATCGAAGAACTGCGAGCGCGTACCCGCGACTTCTACCGTCTGGACGAGGTCGAACTTGGATTTCATGTAGTAGAGCCCCGCGACGAAATCGAACACGCCGCCGAAACTGCTGATTGCGCGCACTTCCTGGCTGAACTGGCTGGCCTTCTGGTCGCGTTTCGACACGAAAACGTGGGCGCCGTTCGCCAGCGGCGCGGCGCCGGTATTCTCGATGTTCAGGCCGTCCTTCTGCCTGGTATAGTTGGTGATGGATTCGATCGAAATGCCGTCGATCACGTCAAGTTTGGCATTCAGGGTAACGGCGGTGTGCTGGAGCCGGGCATAGAACGGGTAATCGTCAAGCGCGAGCTTGTTGCCGCTGTCGGCGATCTGCTGTCCCTGGGTGCCGATGCAGGCGCCGAAAGCGATGCAGAAGGTCTGGTTCGCGGCGGAAATCGGCACCAGGCTCGGGTAGTGCGAGCGATCCTGGATGCGGTCCACCGACAATGTGGCGTCGAAGGCCGAACCGGGATTGAAGCGCAGCGCCCCGAAGATCGAGTAACGATCGATGCCGTCCTCACGCTTGCCGTCGCTGACGCGGCGGGTGAAACTGTCGCTGCGTTCGCGGTAGCCGCCCACCTTGAGGCCGACCGTGTCCGCCACGATCGGAATGTTGGCGATCGCCTTGTATTCGCGCACGTTGTAGCTGCCCACCGTGACCTGGCCCTTGAGGCCCCAGTCCATCGTCGGCTTGGTGCGTTTGATGCTGATGACGCCGCCGATGGTGTTGCGGCCGAACAAGGTGCCCTGTGGGCCACGCAGGACTTCGATCGCCTCGATGTCGAACGTGTCCATCATCGCGCCGGTGTTGGAAGCCAGGAACACCCCGTCGACCGAGACGGCCACGGCCGGTTCGAACGCGCGGTCAAGATCGCCGAAGCTGATGCCGCGGATCGAGGCGGACATGCCGCCGCCGGTGAAGGGGTGACGGCCAAGCTCCACGTTGGGCATGAACTTCTCGATGGAATCGACGTCGGGGATGAAGCTGCGTTCGATCATCGCGGCATCCATCGCCGCCACCGCGACGGGCACCGTCTGGAGCGATTCCGAGCGCTGACGGGCGGTCACGATGATCTCACCGATGCCGACGGTCTTCTCCTCCGCCTGGGCTTCTGGCGGGGGCGCCGACTGCGCCCGGGCGGGCGTTGCGGACAGAGCCAGGACGCTGGCGGCGAGCAGAAGGCCGTTTTTCATCTGAATCATCTCCCCTTTTTTGTTGTCGTTGTGTCGGCGATGCCCGGATCAGAACCCGGCCGGCGCGCGTAGTCGTTCCTCGCCGCCGGTCAGGCGGTCGGATTCTGTTTCACAGCGGTAAAGCGGTCTGTCCTGCGGCCGGCCTTGTCAGCAGCCGGACCATTGCGGCGGTCGTTTCTCGACGAAAGCGCGCGGCCCTTCGACAAAGTCGTCGGTCAGCATCAGGCGCTCGAACGCCTCGCGCGAGGCCTGGATCGACGCGCTTTCGGGCACATCGGCGGCGCTCCGCGCGACCTGCAGGCTTTCACGTACCGCCACCGGCGAATTGGCGCAGATCGCGCGGGCGAGGCCAAGCGCGGCGTCGATCACTTCACCTTCCGCTACCACCCGGTTGACCAGCCCCAGCGCCGCTGCGCGCGGTGCCGCGATAGGCTCGCCGGTGGCGATCATTTCCAAAGCGATGGCGCGGGGCAACTGGCGCGGCAGGCGATAGATCCCGCCGGCCCCCGCGATCAGCCCGCGCTTCACTTCCGGCAGGCCCAGCACCGTGGTGTCCGCCACCACCCGCAAGTCGCAGGCGAGAGAGATTTCCAGACCCCCGCCCAACGCACTGCCCTTCACCGCCGCGATCCACGGCTTGACGCGGACCGCCTCGACGAAGCCGGCAAAGCCGCCGTCGGGCGTGCTCAGATCATCGCCGCGCCCCGCCGCCACTTCGGCAAGATCGGCGCCGGCGCAGAACGTGGGACCTTCAGCCGACGTGATCACTACCGCCCAGATGGCGGGATCACCCTCCGTCTGCTTGACGATCGCGTCGATCGCCCGCGCCACGGCGCCGTTGACGGCGTTGCGCTTTTCCGGACGGTTCAACGTGACCAGGCCGATATGCCCGTCGACGATCTCAAACAGCACCACGTCATCAACCGTATCGGTCATGTATCTCTCTCCAAACCCATCGCTTATGCGGCACGGTTGCGGCGCGAACGCGCCAGGCTGTTCTGGTGATTTCCCCAAGTGGACTGCGCTGCAACGCAATACCCACCCATCCTCTTTGACGTAATCGAACGCGCCTGTTTGTGCGGCGACTGGTTATTCCTGAAAGGATATTGCCCGGCGGCGCCTTCGTCTAATATGTTTCACAGGACGCTTGAGACGAATTTCTTATCAACGTTCGCGGCTACCGATGCGCGCGCCACGTCCCATAGCCCCCGGACAGCGGGGCGATCATCGTTCTCGCGCCGCACGAGATGCAGGGCGAACGTGAAGTCCGCTTCCCGGAACGGCACCACCGTAAGATCGGGGTCCGGGTTGGATTGTGCGTGCCATTCGCTGATGAGCACCGGGATATGCGTGCGCACGGCATGACGGCGAATCCCGCAAAGCGACGATTCCGGCAGCGCGACGATCTCGATGTCGTGCTCCGCCAGCCTTGGCGCGATGCTATCGTAGAACGCGGGATTGATGTTGCGGCGGAAGCTGGCGACCTGCCGCCCCCGCAGCGCCGAAAGCGGCACGTCGTCGCCCCATTCAGCCGCCTGGTCATGCTCGGCCAGAATCGCCCAGCGATAATGCGCGATGTCGATGACCTCGCATCCCGCCCGTTCGAAAGGCCCCACGGTGAAGGCCATGTCGATCTCGTGGTCCAGCAGGGCGTCGAGCAGCTGCGCGGACCAGGCGTTGACGATCTCGATCTCCATCCGGGGATAGCGGCCAACGAACAGATCCAGAAGCGCGCCGCGCGCCGGGATCTCGGCGGAAAAATCGGGGGCGCCGAGTTTCAGCGACAGCGCCTGATAGCCGCGGATATCCTTGGCCGCGTCGCCGGCCTGAAGCGCCGCCTCGACATAGGCGCGCGCCGGTTCGAGAAACGCCTTGCCCTGCCGCGTCAGCACCACGCCGCGATTGCGGTTGCGGAAGAACAGCGGGAAGCCGACCTGGTCTTCGAGCTTGCGGATCTGCACCGAAAGCCAGGGCTGCGCGACATGCAGCGTCGCCGCCGCGCGGGTGAAGGAGAGCGCGTCGGCAACCGCTACGAACATGCGGACCTGCCGGATATCGATATTCGTCATCTTCCACGCTCCCTCTCCATGCGCCTGCGTTGTTCGCGGCGTCCATTCAGTCTTTCACGCCATCAGGGCGAGCCCCAGATCGCCAGCCCATCGGGCCCGGTGACGACCTGCCCCGCCGTGCCGACCGGCTCGGTGTCGCCCGCCATCAGGAAGGCGATCGTCGCCGTATCGGTTTCCGGTACGCGGGCAATGAACCGCGCGCCTTGCGGCGTGCGGCCGATGATCGTCGCATGACGGGGGCTGCCGTGCCGGTCGAACGGGATGGTGTAGGTTTCTATGGTGCCCGGCCCGGAATACTCGGCCAGAAGTTCGGGCGCCGCGCCGCGCCGTGCATCGGCAAGAGGCTGCACGTCATAGTCCTGCGGGAAGGTCCCCGCCGGCACCGGCTTGCGGCTGAACACCATCGAGTGACTGTGCGTGGCATAGCCGCCATTGGCCACGATCAGCCCGTGATCGCCGCCTTCGCGCAGCTTCGCCGCCATGCGCGCGGCGGCGTGCATCATGCAGTTGCCGATCGGGCCCCCTCCGAACGTGAGGCCGCCATAGACCGAGCACGGCTTCTCCAGTGGCCAATCGAGCACGCGCCGGGCCAGCTTGGGCACGATGGGGAAGCAGGAATACAGTTCGACGTGGTCGATGTCAGAGGCGGCCAGCCCATTGCGTTCCAGCGCCGAAAGCACCGTCGTCTCCAAACTGACGGCGTGGGTGTAGCTGTCGCGCAGCAGGAAATCCTCGTCCTCGTGCGCGGCGGCGCCGGCGCCGATATAGACGATGCGGCTTTCGTCCACGCCCAGTTCGCGCGCCTTGGCGAGACTGGCGACGATCACCGCAGCGCCCATGTTCACGCTGGCATTGGCGACCATCATCTTGGTGTAGGGAAAGCTGACCATGCGGTTGTCCGGCGTGGCCGTGGCGATTGCCTCCGCGCTCACCGGCTTGCGGATCCAGGCGTAAGGGTTGGCAGCCGCGACCGCCGCGAAGCCTTCGCCGATCCTGCCGCTTTCCGCCTGCCCTTCGGCCAGCGTCTGCCCCCAGGCCGCGCGGGCAGCGTTTTCGTAAAGCGGGTAGACGTCGATCGGAGTGAACAGCCCATGCTTGCGCGCAAGCGGCTTGGCGTTGGCTTCCGCGACATCGGCGATGGAGCTTTTCGGCGTCTCCTGCCCGGCCGCTATAGCCGCCTGGGCGCGTTTCGCGGCCGTGCGCAGGGCCTCCGCGCCGACCGCCGCTGCAATGGATATCTCGCCCCGCCCGATCAGGTTGGCCGCATCGTTGATCAGCTTGATCGGGCCATCACCGCTGGCCTCGTGGGTCTTGAGCAGATGCGGCGGGCGCCTGCCCCCGCCAGCGACCAAACGCTCGGCCAGGCGCTCTTGCGGGGCCGGGTCGGGGAAGGATATCTCGTCCTCCACCCCCAGCCAGTCCAGTGCATCGAGCACCGAAACGCCCGCATCCGCCTCAGCCGCCTTGAGGGCGGCCAGCATGAGGTCGAACGCATCGAGCCCGTCGAGATCGTTCGCAGGCCGGTCCAGCACTTCGCCGATACCGATCAGGACCGGCACCCTCGTTTCATCGACATTGGAGTTCATGCATCTTTCCTTTCCAAGACTTTGCTTGTCGGCGACGCAGAAAATTCGAGTCTTCCATCTGGGCACATTTCCAAGGGAGCACCGCGCCAAAGGCGTTTTTCTCTGTCATCGTGGAAATCGGCGCAATGCCGCGGCCATCGCCCGGTAGTGACGCGGGCGGCCTGTCGACCTTCGTATCCTCTCCTTTATCGTTGGCGGGATGCTAATGGTCGGTGTCATTGGAAGTCAAATCTGCATCATCCTTTGTATGACTGACGTTTGTGTTAGGTTTTCAAACTGACCATTGCTTCGCCGCGTCCTTTGCCCTCGGCCAACATCCGGGCGATTTCGGGGGCTACGCCCTGCAACACGTTCGAGGCGAACAGGCGTTCAATTTCATCCGGGGGCAGTGCCAGCCAATCGCGCATTACCTCCGCGCTGTTCTCGCCCATCAGCGGGGCAGGCGTTGCCGGCAAATCGGCGATGTTCGACGAAGGGGCATGGAACCTCTCGGCAAGAACCTCTTCGGCAAGGTGCGGGTGTTGCTCGGCGCGGAAAAGCCCACGCTCGCGGAAGTAGCCGAACTCGGGAAGGTCCGCGATCCGCAGCATCCGTGCCGCCGGAACTCCCCCTGCCTGCAAGCGCCGCATCGCCGCATCGGCGCCCTGGCGGCCGATCCACTCGGTCAGATCGCGCTCGATCGCGGCCCTGTTCCGCAAGCGGCCGTAGCGATCGGCATATTGCGGCAGAGTGGCCCAGTCATCACGGCAAAGCACCCGCGACAGCGCCTGCCAATCGCGGTCGCCCCGAACCGTCACGACGCACCATTCGTCATCGTCGCTCGCCGGAAACACGCCCCAAGGCGCATCCGAAGGTGCGTCCCAGTCGTCCACTCCATTCGCCAATCCCACGATCTCGGGCGCAAAATGATCGAGCATGACTTCCATTTGCGAGATCGAGGCCGTGCCGCCCCGGCCCGTGCGCAGCCGCCGTGCAAGCAGCGCCAGCGTCGCGATCGCGCCATAACGCGCCGCCGCGTGGTCAGGGTAGATAGTGACACTGTCGCTGAAGGCCTCAGCGTCGTCAGGATAACACCACTTGCGCGTCAGCCCCGAGGCGGCACGGACCAGCGGGCCATAGCCCATCCGTCCGGCCCACGGCCCGTCTGCTCCGAACGCGCTGCTATCCACCATGACCACGCCGGGATTGAGCGCGTTGATCGCCGCGTAATCGAAGCCCAGCGATTCCATCGTGCCGGGCTTGAAGTTGGAAAGAATAACGTCCGCCTCGCCCGCCAGTCGCAGGAACAGCGCCTTGCCCTCGGGATGTCGCAAGTTTAGCCCCAGGCTGCGTTTGTTGCGATGCCCCGCCGCGAACCCTACCGAAAGGCCGGTGGGCAGGTAGGAATGGCGCGTACCATCGGGGAACGATGCGCTTTCGACCTTGATGACATCGGCGCCAAGATCGGCCAGTAGCCGGCTCTGCTCTCCGCCCACGACGATCACGCCAAGGTCGATCACCTTCAAGCCTGCCAGTGGCTGCGCCGGCGTTGCGCCGTCGGGCCGGGGAAATGGCACTCCACCCGCAGGCGCGGCATGGTGCCCATTACGGTCGATGCCGATCACGCCGCGCGGCATCCGCACCTTGTGGCCATCAGGCAATTCCACGTCGGCGATGATGCCCCGAGCCGTCACATGATCGGTCGCAAGGCATTCCGCCAGCGAAAGCACGCCTGCAATCGGGACGCCATGTTCGGCCCCTTCCTGCTCGAGGTCGGCCTTGCGCCGGTCACGGAAGAACTCCGCCATGGCCTGTGTCAGCGCGCCGGATTGCTGGCGCATCTCCAGGCTGTTGAAGTCGGCTGAGGCGAACTGGGCGGGCGACCCCAGCCAGCGGAACATGTTCTGCCACTGGCGCGGTGCCAGCAGGCACACCCGCACTTGTCCGTCAGCGCAGGGAAAAATGGGATAGAGCATCCCCGGCACTGGGCGTCCCGGCGGCAGCAGCTTCGCGGACCGCCCCAGCGTGGCGCTTCCGGCCAGCCCGAACCCGGGATCGAGCGCCTGAACCGCTCCGTCGAGCATCGAGAAATCGATACGGTCGCCGCGCCCCGTCACCTGCGCCGCATAGATCGCTGCCATCCCGACATAGGCCGCCTGTGTCATCGCGCAGTCGAACGCCAGGCGCCCCGGCGGCAGCAGCGGCTCGCGCCCCGCCACGCCCGACCGCGAAAGCTCGCTGGACAATGCGTGGAGCACCGGGTCGGTGGCCTGCCAGTCGGCATAGGCGTTGCCGGTGCCGAACATGGAGATTGTCATCAGGACACAGCGTTCCGGCACTGCCTCGCTCGGAAAATCCAGCTCCGTCGGTCGGGGGTAAGGGACAAGGACGAGGTCAGCCTGCTCCAGCAATTCGCGCCACTGCGCCGATCGTTCGCCCGGCTCGTGCGGCAGCGTGACCAGTTCCTTGCCTGCATCGGCGACGGCGTGGATGATCGCTTCCTTGCGGTCTCCGGCGGCTCGCTCGCCGCCCAGAGGCCTGACGCGGATCACGCGGGCGCCAAGGTCGGCGTAGGGGCGGCTTAGCGCCTTCACTGTGCCGTCCAGCAGGTCCAGCACGACCACCCCCTCAAGCGGCCGAGAAGCGCTTGCCTCGGCGGCTGGCGCCATCATGGGCGGCACCAATGGACATGGTTGCGCTGCATCCCGTTCCCCGATTTTCATTGTTATCTCTCTGCGGAGAAACATCCGGAAAGGGGGAAGCACTGTCCAATACGCAATTGGCCGATGCTGATACGAATATCGTATCAAGACCTACGGCTATTCCGAAGGAAATCCCCGACCGTTGAGACGGGATCGATGATCAACCATGCGCATAATCGTATTAGATGGGTCCCTGTCCGGCCCCTAGCCTGCCGCAATCGAACGGCGGGCAACAACGGCATCGCTGCGGAGAGGTGCATGGCAGACACGCAATCCACCGGCAACGCGGTTTCGCCGGCAACCGGACGCGGCGCCGCGTGGTACGGCACCATCGCGGTCTCGCTGGCGTTCACGCTTTCCTACATCGACCGACAGATACTGAGCCTGCTGGTCACGTCCATCAAGGCATCGCTGGGGCTGAGCGACACGCAGATCGGCATCCTCCAGGGGGTCAGCTTCTCGATCTTCCACGTCCTTGCCACGCTTCCCCTCGCGTGGCTGGCGGACCGCGTCCACCGGCCCCGGCTGATGGCGGCCTGCATGATCGCCTGGAGCTTCGCCACGTGCGCGGCCGGGCTGGCCTTCAGCTTCGGCAGCCTCATGCTGGCGCGGATTGGCGTCGCCGTGAGCGAAGCGGGCCTGCCGCCCGCTGCACAAAGCCTGCTCGCCGACCTGCACGACAGGCCCGGCCTTGCCCGCGCGACTTCGATCTTCATGCTCGCGCCCTTCGTCGGCGGCGGCCTCGCCCTGACTTTGGGCGGAAAGCTCTACGCCGCCTCCGCCTCGTGGGATCTATCGGGCATGGCCGCTTTCGCAGCGTTGGAGCGGTGGCAGCTGATACTGCTGCTGGCAGGCTTGCCCGGTCTTGTCCTGGCCCCGGCAATGGCCTTCACCGTGCGCGAACCGCGCATGGGCATGGCCGCCGCCCGGCCCCACGCGGCGAAAGGCGCATTGGCGGCGTTCCTCGTCGAAAATCGCGCTTTCTGCTTTCCCTTCATGATCGCCATCGCCCTGCTCATCACGATCCTCAACGCATTTGTAGCGTGGATGCCGACAGCGCTGATGCGCCGACACGGACTGGACGAAGCCGCTGTGGGCCAAGGTTTCGGCATCGTGTTTATCCTGGCCGGCGCATCCGGCACCCTCACCGCAGGTTGGCTGGTGAGCCGGTTGCGCAAGGAGCAGATGCTTGAACGCACGGTTCGTCTGATGCGCGGCGCCGCGATCATCATGTTCCTGCCGGCCACCTTTGCCCCGCTGGCGGCCAACCTCGGTCAAGCGCTGGCCCTGCTGGCGCCGGCCATATTCGTCCTGAGCGCGATCATCAGCATGAGTTCCATCCCGTTCCAGTTCATCGCTCCGCCGCAACTGCGCGCGCAGGCACTGGCAGCGCTTTCCATTGCCGCAGCATTCGTGGGAACCGGGCTTGGCCCCTTGCTGATCGGGCTGCTCAGCGACGGATTCGAGGCGTCCGCGGCTATCGACCCTCTCGCCTGCGCGCTGGCCATCGCTGCCGGCGTCATATTGCCGATCATCGCGATCTGCCTTTCCATAGCGGCGCGCAGCGTTGCAGACCTGCCGTAAACCATAGGTAAAACGGGAGGCTTCCCGTGATAGCGTCATAAAAAATGAAGACGACGGAGAGGATCACCATGCTTGCAACGGCCGTACCAGCGCACGTTCCCACCGATCGGGTGGTCGATTTCGACATCTTCAATCCGCCCGGGATCGAAACCGACTATTTCGCTGCCTGGACCGCGCTGCTGGATGGGCCGGGCCTGGTATGGACCACGGCCAACGGCGGCCACTGGATCGGCGCGCGGGGCGACATTGTTCGCCAGCTTTGGGCGGATGCGGATCGACTGTCGAGCGAATGCCTTGCCGTCACGCCGGGCCTTGGTGAGGTGATGCAGTTCATTCCGCTCCAGTCCGACGGTCCCGCACACAAGGCCTTTCGCACGCCCGTAGTAAAAGGCTTTGCCTCCCGCTTTATTACCGCCCTCGAACCGGGCGTCGAAGCCGCCGCGCGTGAGTTGATCGCGGGACTGCGGGACCGGGGTGAGTGCGATTTCGTCACTGACTTCGCCGAAATCCTGCCGCTCAACATCTTTCTCAACCTGATCGACGTCCCGCTCGAGGATCGGCCGCGTCTCAGGCAATTGGGCGTCCAGCTCACCCGCCCCGACGGCTCGATTACCGTCGAAGGGCTCAAACAGGCCGCCGACGATTACCTGTGGCCTTTCATCGAACAGCGCATGCGCGAACCGGGCGACGACCTGTTCAGCCGCATACTGGCGCTGCCTGTGGGAGACCGCCCATGGAGCGTCGATGAAGCGCAGCGAATGTGCCGCAACCTGCTGTTCGGGGGGCTGGACACTGTGGCGGCAATGGTCGGCATGGTCGCACTTCACCTTGCCCGCCATCCCGGCGATCAACGCCTGCTGCGCGAAAACTCGGACCTGATCCCTGCTGCGGCCGATGAACTGATGCGCCGTTACCCAACGGTAGCGGTAAGTCGAAATGCCGTCGTAGATGTCGAAGTCGATGGTATCACGATCAGGACGGGCGACCTGGTCTATCTCCCCAGCGTGCTCCACAACCTTGACCCGGCCTGTTTCGCCAGCCCGGAAGAAGTACATTTCGATCGCGGCCTTACGCCTGTTCGCCACACGACGATGGGCGTGGGCGCTCATCGCTGTGTTGGCGCGGGATTGGCACGAATGGAAGTGATCGTGTTCCTGCAGGAATGGCTGGCGGGAATGCCGGAAATTTCCCTCAGCCCTACGCGCGCCGTCACCATGAAGGGCGGAAATGTAGGCGCCTGCACATCCATACCGCTAGTCTGGGATGCGAAACTCGCTCCGTAGTAAGCCGATTCAAGAAGGCGGATTGGACTAACCATCGGCAGGCCACCAATTGCTGGCGCCCTGATTCCGGGCGTTCTCGAGGTGCGCCTTTCTGAAGCTACCCGTTCGTTCGGCAGGTCAAAAGTGGGACCAAGTTGGCGCTGTTAATGACGGCGGCCATGCGCGGCTATGGGCGAAGAAACTTTCACCCCAACGCTGGACCCGGACCGCAACGCCTCAAGTGATGCGCGCATATTCGGATCAGCGCTGACCCTCGAGTTCGTACACCATGGACCCGATGTCAGCGGCGGGTCAGTTTGTGCAGTGCCTGGACGACTGGCGGCCGCCGCTTCAGAGCCTTGCCCGTTCAAAAGGTGGCTTTTTGCCGAGCCGCCTCTCCATTCGCTACAGTCAATCGAATAACCCGATCGGCATAGCCGAATACGGCTGCGGTCACGGCCCTGTCGTTGTACTTTCCCTTTCGTCAGGCCTTACGCGGAGAGAAAGCTTTGGAATTGGAAGTCGAAACCACCGCGGGAAGAATTCTGGGCCGCGAGACGGCGGGCGTCCGCTGCTTTCTGGGCGTGCCTTACGCCGCGCCTCCAGTGGGTTCCCTGCGCTTTGCACCGCCGCAAAAGCCCGCGCAATGGACCGGTGTGCGCGGCGCGCTTGAGAATGGCGCCAATGCGCCGCAGCGCGTCAAGGCAATACCTGGGCTGGACGTCAGACCGCTCATCGGAGACGGCTGGCAACCGGGCGACGACTATCTGACCCTCAACGTCTGGGCGCCGGCAGAGCATGGAGGCGATTGCCCGGTCATGGTCTTCATCCACGGCGGCGCCTTCCTCGTGGGCAGCAAGGACGCATCCGTCCATGACGGCGCCAGCTTCGCCCGCGACGGCATCGTATGCATCGCCATCAACTATCGGATGGGCGTGGATGGTTTCCTGCCGATCCCCGGCGTTCCCACCAATCTGGGGCTGCGCGACATGATTGCTGCGCTGGAATGGGTGAAAGAGAACGCCTCCGCATTTGGCGGCAATTCCGCGAATGTCACCGTCTTCGGAGAGTCTGCCGGGGCAATGGCGATCGCGGACCTGATCGCGTCACCACTGGCAAAGGGGCTTTTCCGCCGCGCCATCGTGCAGAGCGGCCATGGCCGCATGACCCGTGACATCAGCGTGGCGCAGCGGCTGGTGCGCAAACTTGCAGGACTGCTGAAGATCGCGCCCGACGAGGCGGGTTTCCGCAGCGTGGAGCCGGGCGAGCGCCTGCTCGACGCGGTAGAGAAGGTCAGTCTGCCCAAAACCCGGCTCGATCTGCGGGACGCTCAGGGGCACGAGCCGGTGTTCGGTATCAGCCGCTTCGTCCCCGTCCACGGCGATGACGTCCTGCCGCTGCCGCCGCTGGACGCATTGAAGGCCGGCGCGGGGGCCGAGGTGGATTTACTGATCGGCACCAATGCGGAAGAGATGAACCTCTATTTCATACCTACCGGCGTGCGCGAAAAGGTCGGGCGTCTTTTGGCCACCTACATCTTCCACCGCGTGCATCCGCAGGCGCGCAAACTGCTCAAGGCTTACGGCATGGGGCAAAAAGGTGTGAAGCCCGGCCATGCCTTCACCGACGCCGCACATGATCTTGTGTTCCGCTGGCCTGCCCGCCGCTTTGCCGAGGAGCATCGCGGGCGCACGCATATGTATGAGTTCGAATGGCGCTCCCCCCTGTTCGGGGGACTGGGCCCCGCCCACGCGACGGAACTGCCTTTCGTATTCGATAATCTCGCCGCTGCGACTGGCGCCGAAGGGCTTTGCGGTGAAGCGCCGCCGCAGGCGCTGGCGACGCGGGTGCACCGCATCTGGGTTGATTTCGCCAAAGACGGTACGTTGCCCTGGCCCGAATTCACCCGCGATGCCCGTAATGTCTACCTGCTGGAGCGCGGCGAGGCGATCGATGAAGCCCCCTTCCCCATCGCACCCTTTCTGCCCTGAAGGCCTTTTTCCGCTTCGAAGGATAAGCCATGTATCTTGAACGACTGAAGCTGGATGGCCGGCGCGCGCTGGTCACGGGCGGCGCCAGCGGCATCGGCCTGGCATGCGTAGAAGCCCTTGCCGAAATGGGGGCGCAGGTGGTGATCGCCGACCTTGCCGAAAACACGGTCGCTGCCGCGCGGCAGGCCATGCACGATAAAGGCCATGCCTGTGACGGTGCGGTGATGGATGTCACCGATTCCGCCCGTGTGACCGCTGTGGCCGAACAGCTCGGCGCCATCGACATCCTCGTCAACAACGCCGGGATCGCCCGCAGCGAAACCGCCGCCGAGACGGTGGAGGACGAACATTGGCTCAACGTGATCGACGTCAATCTCAACGGCACCTTCTGGTGCGCGCGTGCATTCGGGCGGCACATGCTGGAGGCCGGACGCGGCAGTATCGTCAACGTTGGATCGATGAGCGGTTTCATCGTCAACCGTCCGCAGGGGCAAAGCTACTACAACGCCTCCAAGGCCGCAGTTCATCAGCTGACGCGCAGCCTCGCCGCCGAATGGGCGGATCGCGGCGTGCGCGTGAATGCGGTAGCGCCCACTTACATCCGCACGCCGCTTAACGAATTTGCCGACAAACAGGGCGAAATGTACCGCCGCTGGATCGATTCCACGCCCATGGCGCGGCTTGGTGAACCCGAGGAAGTCGCGTCCGTCGTCGCGTTCCTGGCCTCCGACGCCGCCAGCCTGATGACGGGCAGCATCGTTCTGGCGGACGGCGGCTACACCTGCTGGTAACCCTGCTTGGAAGTATCCGGCAAGACCGATCGGTCAACTCAATGCGCCGAACGGCAAAGTACGAGAGACTCCCTTAACCTTTCAGATAGGTTAGACCTGTCTTATAGGTTGTTACGCCGACTCGCAGGGCATGGACTTTGAGAGCGGCATCGGGAGAGACACATGAAGTCACGCATTTTCCTGCTCGCCGGTGTTTCGGTTCTTGCCGCAGTCAGCGCTGCTGCCCCCGCGATGGCCGACGATGCAGCGCCTGCCGCAGCCGCTGCCGACACCGCCCCGGAGATCGTCGTCACGGCTCGCAAGCGCGCCGAGAGCCTGCTCGACGTGCCGGTCGCCGTCACGGCCGTCAGCGGCGATACGCTGGCCCGGCGCAACATCAATTCGGTGCGCGAAGCGGCTGTGCTGACACCGGGCCTCAACATCAGCAGCGACGGCGCGGGCCGCGCTTTCGTGTCGATCCGCGGCGTGGGCGTTACGCTTGTGCAGTCCGTGCAACCGGGCGTCGGCCTGTTCGTGGACGGCATCTATCGCCCCAACACCGCCTATCTCAACAATCCGTTGCTCGACGTGGAGCGGATCGAGGTGCTGCGCGGGCCGCAAGGCACGCTTTACGGCAAGAACACGCTGGGCGGCGCGATCAACGTCATCACCCGCCAGCCGGGCAACGAATTCGAAGCGCGCGGCCAGGCCAGTTATGCCGGGCCTGACAACGCCTGGCTGGTTTCCGGTTCCGTGTCTGCGCCGATCGTGCAGGACAAGCTGGCGATCCGCGTCGGCGCCTCGCACCGGCAGCAGGATGGCTTCATCAACAACACCAATATCGGCGGCAAGGCCAACAAGCTGAACACGGACTCGGTCAGCACCACCATCCGCGCGACGCCCACCGAAGACCTTACCATCGTCATCAACGGTTACTATGACTGGGTGAAGGGCGCCAATGTCCCCTATGCCCGCGTCGCCGGCCCGACCGACTATTCGCGCAGCAACCAGTTCGACACGCTGGGCACCACCAATTACAGGTATTGCGGCGTCAACGCCCGTATCGAGACCCCGATCGAGGCGATCAATACCAAGGTCTCGCTGCTGGCCGCCTATGACCTGCGCAATACCAGCGCCCCCGACACCGACGGCGATTTCGGCCCAAGCAACCCTGCCCTTCCCATCCCCGCCGTGCGCCAGAGCAGCACCGATGCGCTGCGCACCAAGACCGTCGAACTGCGCTTCGACACCGAGCTTTCCGACCAGTTCTCCACCCTGGTCGGCCTGTTCTACAGCCGCGAGACAACGCGCGCCAATCAGCTGACCAACATCGCTATCCCGCTCATCGGCCTCAGCATCAACAACCGCGCGCTCAACGCCACCAAGGCCGACACTTACGCCGCCTTCGGCACTGCATTCTGGAAGCCGAACGCGGACTGGGAAGTCGCGCTGGGCCTGCGCTATGACCATGAGGACCGCTCGTCTTCGGGATCGGTCAACGGCGGTGCTCCCAGCAGCGTCGGCCTGAAGTCCAACGAGGTCGAACCGCGCCTCTCCGTGACACGCCACTGGTCGAAGGAACTGATGACCTATGCGTCGGTAGCGCGCGGCTATCGCGGCGGCGGCTTCAACGCGGTGACCGCGCCGGTGCGCGTCTACAAGGGCGATTCCGCCTGGACCTATGAAGTCGGCGCCAAATACGCCTCGCTCGACCGCAGATTCACCCTGTCGGGCGACGTTTTCTACAGCGATTATAAGAACTACATCGGCCTCAACTCGATCGCCCCTGCCTCGACCGGCGGCCTTGTGACGGTGGACCTCAATTCAGGCGACGTCGAAAGCTACGGCGCCGAACTGGAGGCCACTTTCAAGCCAGTGCCGGAGTGGACCCTCTCGGGCAGCGCGACCTACATGCACGCCCGCCTGACCGACAGTTCGCCCTATACCGCCGTCACCGGGCGCACCCTCGCCACCAATCGGCTGACTTTCCAGCCTGACTGGATGTTCAATCTTTCAAGCGATTATGCCGTACCTCTGGGCGAAAACAGCCTGACCTTCAGCGCCAGCGTCAATGGCAAGGGCAGCCGCTCCGCCGCCAGCCTCAACCAGACCACGCCGACGATCCTGAAAAGCTACGTTCTTGCCAACGGGTCGATCACTTACCGGATGGGTAACATCGAACTCGCCGTGTTCGGCAACAACCTGTTCAACAAGAAGTACTTCGACAGCTACATCGAGAAGACCACGCTGACCCTGGCGGGCCTGCCTGCGTCCGATCTCGGCATCATCGGCGACTTGCGCCGCTACGGCGTGCGCGCCAGCTTCCGGTTCTGAGGAACACCATGTCAGCCCATTACACCCCCCAGCCGCGCAAGCCCTTGCCGGAAGGCTTCCTCAAGGCCCTGCAAGGCCTGTTCGGCGACCGCCTCCAAATGGGGGAAGCGGTTCGGCTGCAGCACGGCAGCAGCGAGGCTCATTTCACGCCTAGCCTGCCCGACGCGGTAGTCTATCCGCGCTCGACCGAAGAAGTGGTCTCGCTGGTGAAGCTCTGCGGCGCAGCGCAGGTGCCCGTGATCCCGTTCGGCGCCGGCACTTCGATCGAGGGCAACACCATTCCGGTACGCGGCGGAGTGACGGTCGACCTCAGCGCGATGGACGCGATCATCGCGGTGAATGCCGAAGACTTCGACTGCACCGTGCAGGCAGGGGTTCGGCGCGAGCAGCTGAACGAGCACTTGCGCGATGCCGGGCTGTTCTTCCCGATCGACCCCGGGGCCAACGCTACCATCGGCGGCATGGCGGCCACCCGCGCCTCGGGCACCAATGCCGTGCGATACGGCACCATGCGCGAGGCGATCCTGAGCCTGCGCGTAGTCATGCCAGACGGCCGGGAAATCCGCACCAGCCGCCGCGCACGCAAATCGGCGGCAGGGTATGATCTCACCCGCCTCATGATCGGCAGCGAGGGTACGCTGGGCATCATCACCGAGGTGACCTTGCGTCTGCACGGCATTCCGGAGGCCATATCCTCGGCAGTGTGCAGCTTCGAAACGCTTGAGGGCGCGGTCGATACGGTGGTCCAGGCGATTCAGATCGGCGTGCCGCTGGCGCGGGTGGAAATTCTCGACGACATGCAGATGCGCGCCGTCAACCGCTGGTCCAAGCTCGACTACCCCGAACTGACGACGCTGTTTTTCGAATTTCACGGGTCACAGACCTATGTGGAGGAGCAGGTTCGAACGGTTGAGGAAATCGCCGGGATGAACGGCGGCGGTGAATTCAGCTGGTCAAACCTGCCTGAAGAACGCTCGAAACTGTGGAAGGCCCGCCACGAGGCTTATTACGCCGCCGTCAATCAGCGCCCCGGCGCGGTGGGCTGGGCAACGGACGTATGCGTGCCGATCAGCCGCCTTGCCGAATGCATTACCCAGACTAAGATCGACCTTGAGAAGTCCAGCGTGCCCGGCACGATCCTGGGTCATGTCGGCGACGGCAACTTCCACGTCGTATTCTCTGTCGATCCCAACGTGCCGGAGGAGATGGTCGAGGTCGAGGCGATCAACGACCGGCTGGTCCGCCGCGCCCTCGCCATGGACGGCACCTGCACCGGCGAGCATGGCATCGGCCTTGGCAAGCAGGACTGGCTGGTTGCCGAACTGGGCGATGCGGTGGACATCATGCGCCTGATCAAAAACGCGATAGACCCCCATAACCTTTTCAATCCGGGCAAGATCTTCGCGTCGGGCGCCTGCTGATGGCAAGCGTCGCCCTGCCCGTCCCGGCACCCTCTGCCGCCGCATTTCGCAGCCGTCTGGCCTCGCTGATGATCCTTGCGGTGGCCATGGCGGCGGGTTTCACCATGATGGGCTCCTTCAGTATGGTGCAGGAAGGCGCCAAGGCGGAAATGGGTCTGAGCGACTATGCCCTGGGCCTTGTCCAAGGCGTATCCGCCGCCGTGCCGCTGGTGTTGTTCTCCATCCCGATCGGCATCCTTGTCGACCGCCGCAATCGGGTTCGGCTGCTGATCGTGCTGGGCCTGATCTGGACCTTGGGCACTCTTCTCACCGCGTTCGCGCAAAGCGTGCCGGTCCTGTTTGCGGCAAGAATGATGGCCGGGATCGGGACGACGGGCGCCTTGACCGCAGCCCTCTCGCTTACCGCTGACTTGTGCGAACCGCAGCAACGCGGGCGCGCGATGCTGGTCGTGACGCTGGGCAAGTGCATGGGCCAGGCGGGCGCTTTCGCGCTGGCCGGCGGGTTGCTGGGTCTGGTGATGCACGTATCCCTGCCCGGCATCGCAGAAATGGCGCCGTGGCGCGCCACGCATGTCCTCCTCGCCGCAATCAGCCTTGCGCTCATCCTGCCGCTGCTGACCCTGCGCGAACCGGCACGCCAAGAGGTCGCGGCCGGCATCCATGCCCCGTTTCGCGTCGTGGCGGGCGAATTATGGGCACGCCGCGCTTTTCTGATCCCGTTGTTCCTCGGCCAGGTAAGCGTGGTCATGGCCGATGCCGCTGCCGCAATCTGGGCTTCACCAGTGCTTTCCCGCAGTTACGGGCTGGCGCCGCAGGAATTCGCCGGATGGATGGGCGCGCTGATTTTCTCGACCGGCGTGGCAGGCTCGATCCTCGGCGGCGTTGCGGCCGATCTGGGGCACAAAAGCCCGCGCCGCGGCGGTCTGCTGATCGGCGCGGTCGGGGCCGCCGCCATCGGCGTACCCGCCGCGCTGTTCCCAATTGCGCCCAGCGTCCCGCTGTTCGCGCTCGCCATCGGCACGCTGATGTTCTGCGGCACGATCACCGGGCTCGTCACGTCCGTAGCGCTGACCGTGCTGATCCCCAATGAACTGCGCGGGCTGTGCATCGGCGCCTTCATCGCGCTGGCGGGACTGGTGGGCTTCGGCATCGCGCCTTCGCTGGTCACGGCGGTAAGTGGGCTGCTGGGCGGCGAGGCGCATCTCGGCCGTGGACTGGCTATCGTCGGCGTAAGCGTCAGTCTGGTTTCGGTATTCGCCTTTATCCAGGCGATGCGCCGGGCTCCGCTGTCGGCGACAAAGGAACCTATCTGATAGCTCTTGCATCAAGCTACCAGATAGGTCATTGTACTCTTTCCAAGGAGAGAGAAAGCCGCACCCATGCAAAGCCAATTGGCTGCAATCGAGGTTTCGCCCGAAATGCTGACCCTGGTGGGCCCGGGCAAGGTTGGCCGGATAAGCCCCCCACCCCGCCCTGTCGGCTTCGCACTGACATTTGGCGCGGTGGGTACGCCCGCTACGGTGCGCTATTTCGCCCGGCCAAGCGTCAAGGTACTCAACGCCGATATGCAGACCCGCCTGATCCTGCTGGTATCGCGCGCCGCGTGTGAACGGATCGCCGGCGGGGCCCTGGCCTTGACCGATGGCGGCCTGTTCCACCTCCCCGCCGCGCTACGCACGATCGCCCTTGCCATTCGCGACTGCGACCTGCCGGACGCAGCCAGCACGCCCTACCGGCTGGCGAAAAGCATCGAACTGCTCTGTGACCTCCTGCGCGCGCATGGGGACAACACGCTGGTTCCGGTCAGCGCAGAGGGGCTGCTATCGAGGGCGGACACCCAGCGCCTGCTGGCCGCGCGGCAGGTCATCGACGAGCGTTGGGCAGAGAAGTTGACGCTCGACATGATCGCCCGCGCCTCCGGCCTCAACAGAGGTAAACTGACGCGCGGTTTCCGCGAGATGTTCGACTGCACCGTGGCCGACGCCATTTCCGGCCACCGTCTGAGCGAGGCACGCCAGATGTTGCTGGCCACGGACCTGCCGATATCCTCTATCGGCTACCGCTGCGGCTACCTCAACAACGCCAGCTTCACCCGCGCCTTCGCTCGGCATTTCGGCGAGGCGCCGACCCATTTTCGCGCACGGAGCCTGGCAGCATGAGCGCGCGCCAGATCGACAATGGTGGATCGCTGGTCGACCATGCGGTGCAGGCAGTGCGCGGCCATATCCGCGAGCATGACCTGAAAGTGGGTGACAGCCTTCCCGGAGAAGGGCATTTCGCGGCTCAACTGGGTGTCAGCCGCGCGGTGATGCGTGAAGCCTTCGGCGCGCTTGCAGCGCTGCGGCTGCTCGACGTGGGCAATGGCCGCCGTGCCCGCGTGGGCGCCATCGACGGCTCCGTGATCGGTGCCTCGCTGGACCATGCCGTCACCACGTCGCAGATCAGCGTGGCGGAAGTGTGGGACGTCCGCCGCACGCTCGAAATGCGCATCGCCGCGCTCGCAGCCGAGCGGCGCAGTGACGAACAGGCCGAGCAGATCCTGGCCCTCGCTGAAGCGATGGTTCGCGATCAGGGGAACATGGCTTTGGTGACGGCCCACGATACGGCATTCCATCAGATCCTGGCGGCCTCTACCGGCAATATGCTGTTCACTCAGATCGTCCGGTCTTTTGCTCCGCAAATGGAGATCGCGGTGCCCCGCGCATGGGAAACTCGCCATGCCCAGGACCAGAAGGCGACTATCCTTTCCCTGCACCGACGCATCGCCCACGCTATCGCCGAAAAAAACCCGTCCGAGGCCGTTGCCGCCATGGAGGAGCATTTCGACGCCTCCATTGGAGATCTCTTGCCACGATGAATGTGGATCAATGGCGCACGTTTTATCTCGCACCATGAGAGAACCAGTCGCAACCTGACGATGTCATATCGACATCCGCGACAGCGTTTCTACTTCGGCTCCGATACATAACTGCGGGGACTAAACACCTGAGCGCGGAGACGTGCCAAGGCACGGTGCCTCAGAGTGGTCATATGCCGCCAACGACCAACCTTGTGCGTCGTTTGGAAGTCCCCCTAATCGCTCGGCAAGAAGCGCAGCCACAGGCGCCTTGGCAGCTGCGCCCGAGGATTGACGCGCGAGTCCGACCTTGGCTTCATTTCAGGCATCATCTGGTAGGAATCCTCTGGCGGGAGACTCCCGAAAATTGATTTCTGGTTCATGCACGGGAACAAGCAATTCAATTTTCACCCGTTAGAAGCCACGTGATTCAAGATTACGTGCATTACGCCCTAGCGCCTACATTCCAACGAAATGCAACGTTTATAGGTGCTTATAGCGTATTTTTGTCCATCCTGCGTTTGGAGAAGGGCGCGTGGACAAACGTTTGACAAAAAGCATCGATTGGCTGAAGATGTTCACTCTCGTGAACGAATTGTTCCGTAATTTGAACGAAGCCTTCCGGGTTGCACAACGAGGCGATTGAATGAGTGATGAGATCAAGTCTGCCGCCCGCGTCCTGGACATGTTGGAACTGTTCTCGACCCGCTGCGACGGTCTCACGCTGAGCGAAGTCGCCCGCGGACTCGAACTCCCCAAAAGCAGCACACTTGGATTGCTTCGAACCCTGCACAAGCGCGGCTACCTCATTCGCGAGAATGAAAACGATAGCTATCGGCTAAATGACATGATCCGGCGGGATGGCTTCGCTCGCCATGGCCGCATCCTCCGCGTCGCACCGCCCGTCATGCAGGCGCTGGCCATTGACGCGGGTGAAACCGTGCTTCTGGGCATGCCAGATGCGCCCGGCCTCGTCCGATTGCTTGCGAAGGAGGCTTCGCCTTCGGACATTCGATACGACATTGAATTGCCCCGCAAGGTGCCCGCATTCTGCACCGCGCTGGGAAGGGTCCTGCTCACGCGGCTTGAGCCCAAGGCGGTGGAGGCAGCGCTCGACGCAGTGCCGCGCGCGGCGATGACCACCTCCACCCGTGTCGATCGCAGCGCCGTGCTTGATGCCGTCGATGCCGCGCGCGAAACCGGGTTTTCGATCGTCGAGGACGAATTCGCGGTAGGCGGCACCGGGGTTGCGGCGGTGATTCCGCTCGGTCCGGGCCAGCCACTCGCGGCGCTGGGCCTGGCCTGCATCTCCCAGCGTTACCACCAGGACCCGGCGCGCCTGCAAGCGCAGCTGGGCAACGCCATCAACCAGATCGCCGAGGCTATGGCCAGCCAGGGCAATGCGTGAGATGACCATGAAGCTTTCCCTTGCATCCGCCTTCGCCCTGCCCCTTGCCGCCCTTCTACTGGCCGGCACGGCTGTATCCGCTGCTCCCGCGCCGGAGGCGGTTCCTGCCACCGATCGCCATGACTGGATCGCACCGGGCACCAACACCGACCACACCCCGCGCATGATCCCCGAGCGACCCGAGCCGGCCACCGCCCAAGTGACGGTGCTGCGCGGCGGGCTGGTGTTCGACACGAAGACGCTGGCGGCAGCGCCCGGCAGCGTGGTCGTGCGCGGCGACCGGATCGTTGCCGTCCTGCCCGCCGCCAGCACCGACTGGCCGGCGGACGCGAAGGTGATCGACGTCACCGGCAAATTCGTCATGCCCGGCCTGATCGACATGCACGTTCACGTCACCTACCCCGATGGAGCCACCCCCGAGGACGTGCAGGCCGAAGACGCCGACGGCGTGCTGCGCGGCTTGCGCAATTTGCGCTGGTTCCTCGAATCCGGCTTCACCTCGGTGCGCGATCTCAACGGGGTGGACAACGCACCCTACCGCCTTGCCGACTGGAGCGCGGCAGACGCCATTCCAGCGCCGCGTGTATTCACCGCCGGACACATCATCACCGGCACCGGCGGCCACGCCACCGAGCGCCCGGTGCGCCCCTCTCACGGCCCCGCTTTCGCCTGGGAGCGCGACGGCGCCGAGGCTTGGCGCGCCGCCGTGCGTCAGACTTTCAAGAACGGCGCCAGCGTCATCAAGGTTGCCAGCCACTTCGCGCCCGACGAAATCCAGGCGGCGGTCGACGAAGCACACCGCCTCGGCCTAAAGGTGACCTGCGACTGCGAGACGATCTATACCCAGATGGCCGTCGACGCCGGGATCGACATGATCGAACACCCGTTGCCGCGCACCGACGCTACCATCGCCGACATGGCACGCCACAAGACCGCTGCCGTGCCCACGCTGCAGGTCTACCAGAACGTGATCGACCGCGCGGGCGGCTTTTGGGGGTCCACCTCGCGCCGCTTCACGATGACGTCGGACGCCAACTTCGAACTGTTCCGCAAGATGAAGAAGGCCGGAATCGTGATGGGCGTGGGCACCGACACGATCGGCGATGCCAACAAGATGACCCCCAATATCTATCTCGCGGAACTCAAGTGGTTCGTGAAGGGCGGCTACACCGTACCGCAGGCGCTCCAGGCGGCCACACGCACCAATGCGCAGCTGCTGGGCATGGGCGACCTGCTGGGCGGTATCGAGGCGGGCAAGCTAGCCGATCTGCTTGTGATCGACGGCCGCCCCGACCAAGACATCGATGCGCTGCGCAAAGTGGCGCTGGTGTTCAAGGACGGCCAGTTGATGGTGCGCGACGGCGCCGTGGTGACCCTGCCTCATGTGCCCCAGCCGCTGCCCAAGCGTTCTCCGGCGGAAGACCCCGCCTGATCCAGTCTTAAGCCCCGCATAAAGGAAGACATTGCCATGACGACGACGGCGCTTCCCGCCGGGGGCGAAGCCTTGCGCCCCACACCCAGCAAAAAGGACATCACCCGGGCCTTGGCTTCGGCAATGATCGGCAACTGGTTCGAATTGTTCGACTTCATCATCTACGGCTATTTCGCCGCGCAAATCGGCATTGCGATGTTCCCCGCCGCCGATCCGGTGACGACCATCCTGTCCAGCTTCGCGACGTACGGCGTGGGCTTCGTGATGCGCCCGGTCGGGTCGATGGTACTAGGTTCGATGGGCGACCGCTTCGGCCGCAAGTCCGCGCTGGTGCTGACGATGATGCTGATGGCCTTCGCGACCTGCGCCACCGGCCTGATCCCGACGTATACCACGATCGGCCTCGCCGCGCCGCTGCTGCTGGTTGCCTGCCGCCTGATCCAGGGCTTTGCCGCCGGCGGCGAATGGGGCGGGGCGACGACGTTTCTGGTCGAATATGCCCCGCCGCACCGGCGCGGGCTGTTCGGCGCGCTGCAACAGTTGAGCACCAGCCTGGCGGTAGTTTCCGCAGTGCTGGTGGCGCTGACCCTCAACGCTGTCCTCTCGCCCGAGGACCTGCAGGCCTGGGGTTGGCGCGTGCCGTTCGTGGGCGGCATCCTGATCGCGCCCTTGGGCTTCTACCTGCGCGCCAAGGTGCCCGAAACACCCAACTTCCAGGCTGAGGCAGAGCGCCCGACCCATCCCCTGCGCGAAGCATTGACCATCCACCGCCGCACAGTGCTGACAATCGGCGGCATGGTCACGATCTGGACCGTCGCGGGCTATACTTACGGCACCTTCCTGGTCAGCTTCGCCAGCCAGGTTCTGGAGGTGCCGTCCCGCTATGCCCTGACCGGTACGCTGGTAGGCGCGCTGTGCAACGTGGCAGTAATCCCGCTGGCAGGCTTCGCGTCCGACTATGTGGGCCGCAAGCCCTTCCTGATTGCCAGCGCGACCGGGTTCCTGTTCTGCTCGATCCCGCTGTTCACGCTCATGGCGGAGCACCGCACCGGCACCTCCGTCATCATTGCCACGGCCGTGGCGGGGGTATTCTCCGGCCTGTTCAGCGGCACGGCGCCGACGTACCTATGCGAACTGCTGCCCACCCGCGTACGCTATACCGCGCTGTCGGTGGGCTATAACGGCGCGGTCATGCTGTTCGGCGGTTTTGCCCCGTTCATCGCCACGCTGCTGATCCGCCTGACCGGCGCGCCCATTGCGCCCGCCTTCTATGTCACCGCCGCCGCCGCGCTCTCGCTCATCGTGATTGCCTGCGTGCGGGCGCCCGATCCCGCCATAGCCATCGACCAGTAAGGGGCCATCGAACCATGAAGACCACTCGCGCCCTGTTGCTCGCCACCTGCCTGGGCTTCGCCGCGCCTGCCATGGCGCAAGAGGCCGTGCCGACACCTGAAAAGGTCTTGGGCCACCGCATGGGCGAGGACCGCTACGTCCCCACCTATGACGAGATGATGGCCTACTGGAAGGCCCTCGCCGCCAGCAGCGATCGGGTCAAGCTGGTCGACATCGGTCCGTCCACCGAAGGCCGGCGGCAGGTCATGGCCGTAGTTTCCTCGCCCGAGAACCTCGCCAAGCTGGACCAGTACCGCGAGATCAGCCGTTCCCTCGGCGCCGCACAGGGCATCGACGAGGCCCGCGCCCGGGTGCTCGCCGCCACCGGCAAGGCGATGGTGTGGATCGACGCAGGTCTTCACGCCAGCGAAGTCGAGACCCAGACCGCGATGATCGCGCAAGTCCACGACCTCGTCGCCTCCGACGATCCCGAAGCAACGAAGATCCGCAACAATGTCGTTACCCTGTTCGTGCCCGACAACCCGGACGGCCAGCAGTTCGTGGCGGACTGGTACATGCGCTTCAAGGACCCGATGAAGCGCGAACCTGACTTCAAGTCGCTGCCCCGTCTCTACCACCCCTACGTCGGGCACGATAACAACCGCGACTTCTACATGGCGACGCAAGTAGAGACGCAGAACATGGTCCGCGTGCTCTACCGCGACTGGCGTCCGCAGATCGTGATGAACCAGCACCAGACCGGCCCTGCCGGCACCGTGCTGTTCCTCCCCCCCTTCCGGGACCCGTTCAACTACCACTACGAGCCGCTGGTGATTTCCAGTCTCGACGAGGTCGGCGCCGCGCTGCAAAGCCGTCTGCTGTCCGAGAACAAGGGCGGCGCCACTACCCGCAGCGGCGCGCATTACGACACATGGTACAACGGCAACCTGCGTACTTCTACCTACTTCCACAACGCGGTAGGCATCCTGGTCGAGATCATCGGCAGCCCGGTGCCCGAAACCATTCCCTTCGTGCCGGAGCGGCAGGTGCCCGGCAACGACCAGGCGCTTCCGGCCAAGCCGGGCCCATGGTCGATGGCGCAGTCGGTCGACTATAGCCTGTCGCTGGCGCGCGGGCTGCTGACCTATGCCGCCAACAACCGCGAAAAGCTGCTGTTCGACCGCTGGCAGATGGGAGCCAACGGCATCGCCAAAGGGTCGAGCGATAGCTGGACGATCTCCAAGGACCGCATCGAAGCCGCCCATGCCGCCCTCGCCGCACGCGGCGGCAAGCCCAAGCCGGTGCGCACCCGCGGCTGGAGCGAGATCGACGCCGACCTCTACGACACCGTCCTGCACGATCCCGCCACCCGCGACGCGCGCGATTACATCGTCCCCACCGACCAGCACGATTTCCCCACGGCGGCGAAGTTCCTGACGTCGCTTTCACGCCTCGGCGTCGAGATGGGCCGCGCGGAAAAGCCCTTCACCGCCGCCGGACGCGAATGGCCCGCCGGCACCTACATCGTCCCCGCCGCGCAGGCCTACCGCGCCCACGTGCTCGACATGTTCGAGCCGCAGCACTACCCGAACAACTTCGCCTATCCGGGCGGCCCGCCGATCCCGCCGGCCGATGCCTCCGGCTATACACCCGCCTTCCAGATGGGCGTCTCCTTCGCCCGCTCGCTTGATCCGGTCACCGTCGCCACCCGGCCGGTGAGCGGCGACATCTCGCCCGACGCGCTGCCCATCGCCGAAGCCGGCGCCGAAGGCACCGCTGGCGGCTGGCTGGTCAGCCACGAGCAGAACGATGCCTTCCGCCTCGTCAACCGCTTGCAGGCGGCCGGGATCGCGGTCTCGGCCTACCGCACCCCGCTGTCCGTCGCGGGCCGCAAGGCGGCGCCGGGGGCGTGGTTCGTTCCCGTCTCGGCAAAGGCCCGCACGATCGTCGAGGATGGTGCAAAGTCACTAGGCCTCACCATTCAGGCCGTGCCCGCCGCGCCGCAGGGCGAGCGGTTGGCAGTGCGCAAGCCGCGCGTCGCCATGGTCGACCTTTACGGCGGCCTTCACCCAACCGGATGGCTGCGCTGGATTCTCGACGGGCAGGAACTTCCGTACTCGATCGTCTACCCGCAGGAACTCGACAAGGGTGGCCTGGCAAAGAAGTTCGATATCATCGTCGTGCCGGACGCTGCCATTCCCAACGCCCGTTCGGGCGTGGACGGGGGCATGTTCCGGGGCCGCTTCGACAGCCGCCAGCCGGATGCGAAGGACATGCCCGCGAAGTACCGCGCCTCTCTGGGCGACATCACCGCCGAGAAGACCCTGCCCGCATTGCGCGCCTTTGCGCAGAATGGCGGGACGATCCTGGCGATGGGCTCCTCTGCCTCTGGCCTGTCCGCTGCGCTGGAACTGCCCGTCGCCGATCCGCTGATGGTTGAGAAGGACGGCAAGTCCGCGCCGCTCACCCAGACGCAGTTCTACGTCCCCGGCGCGCTGCTGACTGCCGATGCCAGCGCCGCCGACCCTATCGCCTGGGGTCTTAACTCCAAGGTCGACCTGTTCTACGACGGCAGCCCGGTGTTCCGCCCCACCGGCAAGGGGGCCTCGGTCGCCGTCTCGTTCGGAGAAGGACCGCTGCTTCACAGCGGCTGGGCCTGGCATCCAGAGCACCTGAAAGACACTGCCGCCGTGCTTACCGTGCCCGAAGGCAAGGGCAAGGTCATCCTCGTCGGTCCCGAGATCGCGCTGCGCGCCCAGACCCAGGGTGCCTTCAAGATCCTGTTCAACGCCATCGCGCTTTCCGCCGCGACACCTCAAGGAAACTGACCGATGCTGCGCGCAGCCGTCATCCAGCTCAACACCCGGAACGACAAGCCCGCCAACCTTGCTGCCATCGAGGCTGCTGTGCGCGCCTGCGCTGCGCGTGACCGGCCCGACTGGATCCAGCTCCCCGAACATTGCGAATGGCTGGGCGGATCGGCCGGCGCCCCTGCCATCGCCGAACCTTACCGGGACGGCGCGACCTGGACACTGCTTTCGCGCCTCGCGCGCGAGCTGAAAGTATGGATTCACGGCGGCTCGTTCTACGAACAGTCCGATAATCCTGGCCGCGCCTACAACACCACCGTCGTGTTTGACCGTGACGGCGCCGAGCAGGCCCGCTACCGCAAGATCCATCTGTTCGACGTGACCACGGCCGACGGCGCCAAGTTCCACGAATCCGCCACCGTCGACCCCGGCAAAGCCATCGTGACTTACGATTGCGAAGGCGTCACCGTCGGCTGTTCGATCTGCTACGATGTGCGCTTTCCCGAACTGTTCCAGCAGCTCATGCGGCAGGGCGCGGAGCTGATCGCGGTCCCGGCCGCCTTCACCCTGCTGACCGGCAAGGACCATTGGGAAGTCCTGCTGCGTTCGCGCGCCATCGAAACCGAATGCTGGGTCGCCGCCGCCGGCCAGTGGGGCACCTACCCAACCCCCGGCGGCGAGCGCCAGTCGTTCGGCCAGTCGATGATCGTCGACCCGTGGGGCGCGGTCGTCGCGCGGGTGTCCGATGGCCTGGGCAGCGCCTCGGCAGCGCTCGACATGGACCTGCTCGCCAAGGTCCGCCAGCAGATCCCGGTCGCCGCCAACAAGGCGATACGCATCGAGGCCAGCTTATGAGCAGCCCCCGCCCCTACGCGCTTCAGGACCTCAGCCACGCGCAGTTCGCCGCGCGGCTTGCGGCTTCGAAGCGGCCGGTCATCGCCCTCCCGCTCGGCAGCCAAGAAGAACAGGGACCGCATGCACCGATGGGTGATTACGTCGCCGCGGAGCGAATAGCGCTGGCCGCCTGCGAGGCGGCGAACGCGATCTGCGCCCCGGTCCTGCCGTTCGGGTTTGCCGAATTCTTTCGGGGCTTCCCCGGCGGCATGCAGCTGCGCGGAAACACCTTCCGCGCGGTGCTGCGCGACATGATCGACAGCTTCGTAGATCACGGCATCGACCGCGTCGTCATCGTCAACGGCCATTCCACCAACGCCCCGCTGATCGCCGAAGTCGTCCATGCGGTGCGCCGCGAGACCGGGGTGCTGGTGCCCGCGATCCACTTGTGGCGCTCGTTGCCCGACGCGATCTGGGCGGCAGCACACGGCAACAATGCAAGCGCGGCACGCGGCCACGGCGCCGATCCGGTGACCTCGGTGATGATGCACCTCGCGCCCGATCTCGTCGATCTGTCGCAAGGCCGCCCCGCCTCGCGCAAGGCGGTGTTCGGCCTGCCCTCCGACCCGCACTTTGCCAGCGCGCGTTTCGGTGCGGCGTCGATCGACCTTCCGCTCGACGCCACCGAAGTGGCCGACGACGGCATCGGCTCGGGTGACCCCGCGCTGTCGAGCGCGCGCGCGGGCGAACTGTTCACCGAATTCCTGGTCGGCCATGTCGCCGATTTTCTCACCTACTTCGGATCATGCGATCCGCGCTGCCCTGCATCGACGCCGGCCGGTATTTCATGACGCCCCATGACCTCCACCCGATGCCGGAGCCGTGCGATCCGACGCTCGTCGCCGCGCTGTCGCAGGTCGACACCTCGACGCTGGGACACTGGCGCCTGTGGGGCCTGTGCGATCCGGCACTGCGTCCGCTGGCGCCCGGGATGAAGGCGTGCGGCACGATCGTCACGCTCGCACTTCCGGGACCAGACGGCGCGCTGCTGCATGAAGTGCTGTCGCAAGTGCGCGCAGGAGACGTGCTGGTGATCGACCGCCTCGGCGACACCCGCCATTCCGCCGTCGGCGGAGTGGTCGCCGCTGCCGCTGCCTTGCGCGGACTGGCCGCGATCGTAGTGGACGGACCGGTTGCCGACCTGGCTGAAATTCTTGCCGCCGGGCTCCCGGTCTGGGCACGCGGCACCAGCCAACGCACCACCCGCCGCCTGGGCTTGGGCGGGCGCGTCAACGCCCCCGTCAGCGTCGGCGGCGTCGTCGCCCGTCCCGGCGATCTGGCGCTCTGCGATGGTGACGGGGTCGTATTCCTGTCGCCCGCCGAGGCTGCCCGGGACATCGAAATGGCACAGTACGCCGCAACGCGCGAGGCCTTCATCCGCGAAGGGCTCGCCAAGGGCATCGCGCTCAACGACCTGCTCTCCCCTCCGGCGCTCGCGGGAAGCCGCTGACATGGCGGAACGCCTGACCCTGGACGAAGCCGACTTGCGCATCCTTTCGGCGCTGCAAAAAGACGGCACGCTCTCGATCGCGGCGCTGTCGGAGGCGATCAACCTGTCGCACAACTCCTGCTGGCGCCGGCTCAAGAGGCTGGAAGCAGCGGGCGCGATCAAGGGGCGCGTGGCATTGCTCGATGCGGACAAGCTGGGGCTGGCGATGACCGCCTACGTCTCTGTCCGCACCAGCGAGCACAACGACCAATGGCTGGCCGACTTCAAGCGCGCCGTCGCCGCTCTGCCTGAGATCGTTGAATTGTACCGGATGACCGGCGACGTCGACTACCTGATGAAAATCCGCATCGCCGACATCGGCGCCTACGATGCGGTCTACAAGAAGCTGATCGGGATGGTGAAGCTCACCGACGTAAGTTCCGCCTTCGCCATGGAGGAAATGAAGAACACCACTGAGCTGCCCCTGTCCACCTCGCCCCTGGCGATCGCGAGATGAACGTCCCCACAGCGCGTCCAGAACGGGATGTATATCCCACAAATTTCGACATTCGGTGGAAATCTGGGTGAGACCATCAACTCCGCCGCAAACTAGAAGTGCAGATATTCCGGATGCCGCAAATACGGGCGCTCCGGAACGAACATTGGAAACGAAATACGTGAATATCGACAATTCCGGACCGGGTGAAGCCACCAGAATGATACACCCCGCTGCCGATGGGGAAGTCCTTTTGCGTACGGCTGCGCCAGTATTGCAGCGCGGCACCACTGTACTTCTCGATAACAGTGACTGCTTTGGCAAGTCTTCGCCTTCGTATGGGCGCAGTGGTCTGGCCACCCAGGAAGCGCTGCGCCATTCGCTGTGCGAGCTTGAGCACGGCGAAGTCGCCGAACTCTACCCCTCGGGCCTTGCCGCACTGTCGGGCGCGATCCTGGCCGTCTGCCGCAGCGGCGACGAAATCCTGATCTGCGACACCATCTACGGTCCGACGCGTCGCTTCGCCGAAACGACGATGGCGGACTATGGTGTCACCGCGCGCTACTTTCCCGCCGACATCGCGCTCGGCGAACTCGAAGCGCTGATCGGTTTGGCCACGCGCCTGATCGTGCTCGAAGCGCCGGGATCGTTGACGCTGGACATGATCGACGTGCCAGCGATCGCTACCCTTGCCCGAACCTGCGGCGTGCTGACCTTGATCGACAATACTTATGCGGCAGGCGTGCTGTTCAAGCCGCTCGACCATGGCGTCGACATCTCGGTACAGGCACTGACCAAGTACGTGTGCGGCCACTCCGACGTGTTCATGGGCTGCGCGGTGGCGCGGGGCGAGGTTGGCGCGATGCTCAAGCGGTCCTCGCGCAGCATCGGCTGGGCCGTGTCCTCGGACGATGCCTACCTCGCGCTGCGCGGCCTGCGCACGCTCCATACCCGCATCGAGCGCCACGGCGCCGCCGCGCTGGAAGTCGCCAGCTGGCTCGCCGCGCAGCCATTGGTGCGCGAAGTGATGTGCCCCGCTCTTCCCGGCACCGTGGGCCACGACCTGTTCGTGCGCGACTATGCCGGCGGCAACGGCCTTATCACGATCGTACTCGATGCGCCCGAAACAGCTGCGACCGCATTTCTCGACGCACTGCGCCTGTTCGGCCTGGGCTACAGCTGGGGCGGCTTCGAAAGCCTGGCGATCCCGTGCAACGACCAGATCCGCCAGCGCCGCTTTGCTGCGCCTTGCGAGAGCCCGGTGATCCGCCTGCATGTCGGGCTTGAGAACCCGGCGGACCTCATTTCCGAACTTCAAATCGCGCTGAGCGCATGTGCGCAGGCGAAAGACAACGAGCAAAGCCCCCGCACCTACTAAGGCATCGGGGTCAAATGCGCCGCCCGGCGAATGAGGCGGCACAGGGAGAAGTGGCTATCAACTGGCGGCTGTCATGCCGTCGCCCAAACATGGGGGTTTCAATGCGTACCGTACTACTCACGACGTCCATTCTCGCTCTCACCGCCGCCGTCGGTGGCACCGCCTTCGCGCAGGAAGCCGCTCCGGTTGCGGCTCCGACAGTGGCCGACGACATCGTCGTCACCGGCTCGCGCGGCCAAACGCGCACCGTAACGACCAGCCCGACGCCGATCGACGTCATCAGCGGCGAGCAGATCGCCCAGATGGGCGGCTCGATGCAGCTGCGCGACGTGCTGACCCAGCTCGTCCCCTCGTTTCAGTCGCAGCAGGTGGGCTCCTCCTCGTGGAACTCGGTCTCGCGGCCGGCTGGCCTGCGCGGCCTTTCAGGCGTCCACGTACTGGTGCTGGTCAACGGCAAGCGTCGCCATAACTCGGCGCTGATCGACCTTAACTCGGGCAGCACCTCGCCGGGTAGCAACCCGGTCGACCTCGACCAGATCCCGACCAGCGCGATCGCCCGCATAGAGGTGCTGCGCGACGGCGCCGCCGCACAGTACGGTTCGGACGCCATCGCCGGCGTCATAAACATCATCCTCAAGAACAGCGCCGAAGGCGGCAGCGCCTCGGTCGAAGCCGGCCAGCGCTACAAGGACAGCGTCAACGGCAGCGATGGCGAAACGTTCTCGGCGCAGATTTCCAAGGGCTTCAAGCTCGGCGAGAACGGCTCGATGGTGCTTTCGGCCGAAGGCAAGCACCAGCAGCAGACCGTGCGCAACAGCGACTCCACCGCGAAGATCTATCCGTCGGTAAACGGCGCCGATGACCCGCGCGAGGCGACCGCGAACAAGCGTCTGTATCAGGGCGGGCTGCCGCAGCTCAAGTCGGTGGCACTGGCACAGAACAGCCAGATCGACGCTGGCGACCTGACTTTCTACAGCAACGCAACCTTCAACTACCGCGAAGCCAAGGTCGGGCAGGCCGGCCGCACGCCGCGCACCACCAGCGACATCGCCGCCATCTATCCCGATGGTTTCACCCCCTATTACACCATGAAGGAAACCGACTGGCAGGCAACGGCGGGAATGAAGGGCCAGGCGCAAGGCTGGGACCTCGACCTCAGCACGTCGTACGGCCGCGACTACGTGCGCAGCGGCGCCGAGAACACGCTGAACGCATCGTTGGGCACCGCCAGCCCCACCAAGTTCGATACCTTCAGCTCTGCCTTCGACCAGTGGACGACCAACTTCGACGCCACCCAGGGCTTCGAAGTGTTCGGCGGCCGTCACCTGCAGGTCTCCTTCGGCGCCGAGATGCGCTATGAAAGCTACGTAACCAAGTCGCTCGACGCGGCCGCCTACGCTAATGGCGGTTACGTCTTCCCGGCAGGTTCGGGCACCGGCCTCGTCGGCCAGCCCGGCGCGATCGGCGCGCAAGGCGCGACCGTCGTCACTCCCGAGGATGAAGCCAATGCCAAGCGCATGTCGGGCGCCGGCTACATCGACCTCGCGCTCGACGTGACCGACCGCCTGCTCGTCACTGGCGCTGGCCGCTTCGAAACCTACGATGACAGCTCGGGCAGTGTATGGAGCGGCAAGGTTTCAGCCCTCTGGAAGGCTACGGATTGGCTCAACTTCCGCGGTGCGTTCTCGAACGGCTTCCGCGCCCCTTCGCTTTCGCAGCAGGCTTATGCGCAGACCGCGACGCAGGTTTCGCTGGTGAACGGGTCGTACCAGTTGATCGAATCCAAGATACTACAGACCGGCTCGGGCATCGCCCAGGCGCTTGGCGGACAGGAACTCAAGCCCGAAAAGTCGCGTAACTACAGCTTTGGCGTAACACTCAATCCGCTGGCCGGCTTCACGCTGACCGTCGATGCCTACCAGATCAACATCGACAACCGCATCACCCTGACCGGACTGCTATCCAGCGCAGGGGTACGCCAAATCCTGGTGAACAACGGGTTCTCGGGCGATCAGTACGTGCGCTTCTTCGCCAATGCCATCGACACCCGCACGCGCGGCATCGACGCGGTGGCGGCCTATGGCTTCTCGGCGGGCGACATTGGACGCTTCCGGGCGACGGCGGCGTTCAACTACAACAAGACCAAGATCACACACATCGCTGAAAACCCCGCCGAACTGGCGAACCTGAACCTCACCCTGTTCGATCGTCAGACCCAGGGCTATTTCACGGTCTTCACCCCGAGGGACAAGCTAATCCTCGGCCTCGAATGGTCGAATGGCCCGGTCTCGCTGCGCGCCAAGGAAACCCGCTACGGTAGCTGGAAGCTGCTCGCCAACCAGGCTGCCAACGACCAGAGCTACGGCGCCAAGTGGATCACCGATTTGGAAGCCGGGCTCCAGGCCACCGACACTCTCAAGATTTCGGTGGGCGCGTATAACCTGTTCAACACCTATCCCACGAAAAACTCCGTAATCAGCACCATCGGCAGCTCGCCCTACGGCAGCAACTCGCCCTTCGGTGCCTACGGCGGGTATTACTACGCCCGCCTCGGACTCGACTTCTAAGAACCCATCCTAGTGGCCGGCCTCGACATGAGGTCGAGCCGGCCACCTTTTTCCTGTTCCCGAAATTTCAGCGCTGATCCCACGCGAATCCTCCCGGATACGCGGCGATCCCGCACGCCTGAGGCCTTTCGTTCATGCTGTTCCTGCTGCACGCCCATCCCCTCGCCACCGCCATGGTCTGCGGCAGCGTGATCGGACTGGTCCTGGCGCTGATCGGCGGCGGCGGTTCGGTGCTGGCGACCCCGATGCTGGTCTACCTGATCGGGCTGGGCAATGCCCATCTCGCCATTGGCACCGGCGCGATCGGCGTCGCTGTCAACGCCGCGATGGCGCTGGCCGGGCACGCCAAGGCGGGGCGCGTGCGCTGGCGCTCGGGCCTGACGTTCGCCTTGTGTGGTCTAGTCGGTGCCAGCCTCGGCTCGACACTGGGCAAGCTGTGCGACGCGCAGTGGCTACTGCGCGGGCTCTCGGTGTTGATGCTGTTCATCGCCCTGTCGATGGCGCTGCGCCGCACTGTGCCTGAAACCGCAATTGCCCCGGTCGGCTGGCGCCGGCTCGCCGGGTTCGGCGCGGGTAGCGGCTCGCTTGCCGGATTCTTCGGCATCGGCGGCGGTTTCCTGATCGTGCCGGGCCTCACCGCCGCCACCGGCATGTCAATGGCCGAGGCGATTGCCACGTCGCTCATCGCCGTCACTGTGTTCGGTGCCACCACCGCCGCCAACTACGCAGCATCCGGCTTTGTCGACTGGCCGGTCGCCTTCGCGATGATCGCGGGCGGATTGCTCGGCGGACTTGGCGGCGGCGCCATGGCCGGCCGCCTCGCCGCGGGGCGCGATGTTCTGCGCTTCGCCTTTTCCACCCTCGTCGCCGGTATTGCTCTCGCGATGCTGGCAAGCACTCTTAATTGAAGGATCGTTCCAAATGTTTCGCAGGATCTTCAAGGACCACCCCCAGTCGGTTGGAGAAACCTACTTCGAGCATGCCCATTCAGCCTTCGGCTTCGGCACTGCGATGGTCGGCGCCGGCATCAAGTGCTTGGTGCACGGCCTTATACCCCCGCTTTTCACCACGTCAGGAAGTGACGCGGTGCGCAAACTCCACACCCGCATGGTAACGCACCGCCAACGTGACAAATGTAACAATTGATTGAAAGGACGCCGGTCCCTGCAAGACGCGTAGGGACCGGCCGAGGCATTGCGGATACGTCCGCCCGGGCGTCCCGCGCAGTCGATTCAGATCCTCGATCGCATGGACGATCGCATCGAATGGCTGCTCGATAATCGCGCGCAACTGCTCGCCTGCCGAAGTCAAAGCGCGGTCCGGTTTATCAAACGGACTCCTAGCGTCCGGCCAATAAAGCACGGCCGAATACACCGCATACAATCAAGACGGTGATGGCAAATCCGGCGATAATATTTCAAGGATTTTAGCTGACAGCATGTCGAGCTGGAAGGGCTTCGTGATCATTGCCATGTTGGTCCCGAGAAACCCGGCGCGAACGGCAGCGTTTTCGGCGTATCCGGTCACGAACAAGATCGGCAGGTCGGGATAATGGCCGCGCGCGACCTCGGCAAGTTGGCGCCCGTTCATACCGGGCAGACCGACGTCGGAAATCATCAAGTCAAACTTTTGCCCGGATTCCAGAAACTTTATCGCGGCCTCAGGCTCGGCGGCGGCGAAGCTCATATAGCCGAGTTCTTGTAATACGTCTCCGATAAGCAGACGCACCGAGTCGTCGTCTTCAACGAGCAACACCGTTTGACCACGTCCCTCATGGATGGGTGACGCACCGGGATCAGGAGTTTCAGAAACCTCGGCATTTGCGACGGGCAAATAGATATGAACCGATGTACCGACGCCTACTGCCGAATGCACCCTTACCTGGCCGCCTGACTGCTGCGCAAATCCATATACCATCGAAAGGCCGAGGCCAGTCCCCTGCCCAACCGGCTTGGTCGTGAAGAACGGCTCGAATACCTTTTCGACCAGTTCCTCGTCCATCCCGACGCCGGTGTCGGAAACGCTGACGACTGTATATTGTCCGGCCGTTATGCCCGGATGCTCCCTGGCATAATCATCGCCCAGAACCACGGTACTGGTCTCGATCGTCAGATCGCCGCCCGACGGCATTGCATCGCGCGCATTGATCGACAGGTTCAAAATGGCGTTTTCAAGCTGATTGGCATCGACGCTTGCAGGTGGCATTTCCGAATGGGTGAGGATCGAAACGGAGATTTGCTCGCCCATTGTGCGCAGCAGGAGATCGCGAAGCGAATTCACCAGCGCGTTTATGTCGGTCGGCTTGGTATCGAGCGACTGCCGGCGAGAAAATGCAAGCAAACGCTGGGTGAGTGCGGCGGCACGAAGGGCAGACTCAGTCGCGGCATCCATGAACCTGTCGATGTCGTCGTATCGTTTACGCGAAAGGCGCAGTTTCATAATATCGAGGGAGCCAATAACCCCGGTCAGCATATTATTGAAGTCGTGCGCGATACCACCGGTCAACTGTCCGACCGCCTCCATCTTGCGCGACTGGAGCAGCGCCGCCTCGACGGTCTTGCGTTGTTCGGCTTCCACCTCCACTTGCGTGAGCGCGTCCTGCAGCGCCATAGTGCGCTCGGTGACCTTTCGCTCGAGCTTCTGTGCAAAGGTAGTCAGAGCTTGCTGCGCGCGTTTCTGTTCATCGATATCGACAATGACAGAGATTGCACCCGTGACCTTTCCGGCAGGATCGAACAAAGGCAGCCCGCTGACCCGGGTCCAGACAGCTTCGGTCTCGCTGCGATGAAAACGGAACTCGATGCCCGGTACGATTTCGCCTTTGATTGCCCGCGCGGAGACAAAGCGATCCCTTAAAATGCGGCTGCCATCCGCTTCATAACCTTCCCACCGTTCTTCGCCTTCAGGGGTTCGCGATGGGACTTCGCCGGTAGGCTGGAACCGCCTGAATGCGGGGTTTGTCAAAAGCGTCCGGCCCTCCGCATCGACAAAAGCCACTCCAACGGGAAGATGGTCCAGCAGAACTGTCAGCTGTAACCGCTGTGCGTCGAGGTCGGCTATGCGATCGCGGATTTCGAACTGCTTCTGGCGGCCTCTGATAGCTGAGTTGATCGCACTCAGGAGCGATTCCGAACTTAGCGGCCGCTCAAGCAGCACCACGTTGATAGCACTTGCGGGAAGCCGGCGCCGCACTGCTTCCGTAGTAGCTCGGCGCCCTGCCTGACGTCCGGCCAAGAGGATAAATGGGATGTCCGACCATGGTGGCTGCGCTTCGAGGGCGCGATGAAGCCCGCTCAAATCGACTGCAAGCGCCTCCTCAGTCACAAGAATCGCGCCAACGTCTTCGCTGAGCTGTCCGGCCGCGTCATCAAGCGTACCGTACACGGCGACATCATACCCATGGCCGGTCAGCAGCGAATGCATGCTCTGCGCGTCACTGCCGTAAGGCGTAACGACAAGAACACGGTAACCTTGGGCAGCAGTCCTATGCACCGGAGCCACGATCTTCCAGTAGCGGTCGCTGAGATCCCGTATATTGCGGAGTTCCAGTCAGCACGCCCCGAAATGCAGACAGCGCTTCGCCTACGCGCACACCTCTGGCATCGACCCGAAATTCGCGGATGGTGTCTTCGTGGGAACCACTGCGGTTCTTGACGACGGAAATCGCCTTTCTAATTCGGCCGTCTGCTTCAAAGAACCGCAGCAGGATGACGATGTCAGCTATATACGACACATTGATCTCAGTCGTGCTCATCGTGCCGAAGAAACCCTGCTGCGGGTTAATCAGAAACGTGGCGACCCCGGCCTGATTAAGGTAAGATAGCAGCTCGTGCAGTTGCAGGATCAATTGTTGTTCCTGGGGCATAGCGGCGACATACCCGTTCAGGCTGTCGATCACGATAACACGGGCCTCGTTGTTTTCAATTTCCGCGCGAACCATCGCTGAGAATTCACCCGGCGCGATCTCGGCCGGGTCTATCTGGCGGATCGCCAGACACCCCCCGTCGATGAAAGATTGAAGATCAATCCCGAACGCCATGGCGCGGGCGATAAGGGTGCCGATCCTCTCGTCAAACTCGTAGATTACGGCCCTTTCACCGCGCCTGCATGCTGCGGCGACGTATTGCAGAGCAAGCGTGGTTTTCCCCGAGCCAGCAGGCCCGGTGATCAAGGTGCTGGTACCGTTGGCAGGTCCCCCGCCAAGCAGGGCGTCAAGCTCAGGAACCTCGCTGGCGATGGCCTCGCCAAGGAAGGGCGTGTGAAAATCCGACGCGATCAGACGCGGGAAGATATCCAGGCCGCCTTTGCGGATGATCAGATCATGGTAACCCGCGACGAAATCCACTCCGCGCAGCTTCTGCACCTGAAGGCGGCGGCGGGCGGCGCCAAAGTCCAGGGTGAGCCGCTCCAGCGTAATCACGCCGTGGCACAGGCTATGCAGGTGATTGTCGCGTCCGCCATTCGAGCCGGTGAGGTCGTCGACCAGGATCACAGTCGTGCTGAGACCTGCAAAGAACTGCTTGAGATAGAGCAACTGGCGGCGATAACGCAGCGGATCCTGCGCCAGAAGTCGCATTTCCGAGAGACTGTCGAAAACCACCCGGCTTGGCTTTATCCGCTCGACCTCATCCTTGATGAGTTGGATCGTACCGCCCAGTTCCATCTCCCAGCTGTGAAGGATCGACTGTTCGCGGCCGGGTCCGAGAACCTCGTCAGCGGATGCCAGTTCGAACAGCGTTACGCCGTCCAGGCTCCAGCCATGAGACTCGGCGACGGCTTTCATTTCCTCGCTGGTTTCCGACAGCGTGATGTAAAGCGTCCGTTCGTCCTTGCTCTTGCCGTCGAGCAGGAAGCCCAATGAAAGGGTCGTCTTGCCGGACCCGGGCGAACCTTCGACAAGGTACACCCGGTTTGGCGGCAACCCGCCGCGCAAAATCTTGTCCAGGCCCGAGTTACCGGTCGAAATTCTCGTGTCGTCGTATGCCATTACCGCCCGCGTCGTATGTTCAACAAGTAGCACAACGCTCGGCGCTCAAAAAAGCAACATCGATATTTTATCGATGGTCAGATTGTGTGGCTTTTCCGCCGAATTAGCAGATTTTTCCTAAGAAGGTCTGAGCCCGATGTCCTGCAACATTCCTGCGTCCAGCCATGTCGGCATCAGTCTCGTGCCCAGCCGGGGGCGGCAGGCACCAACGTCTGCAGGAAGGTGTCCGCGCTATCGAGGTATGCCTGCTGCTTGTCCGCAGACATGCGATCCCACGTTGCATAAACCCTGCTGATCCGTCGATTACCCTCGAACAGCCGGCGGTGGCGATGCATGAAATGCCAGTAAAGCGGATTGAACGGGCACGCCCCCGACCCGAATTTCTTCGACACCGTGTATCGGCAATCCCCGCAGTAATCGGACATCTTGTTGATGTAATTACCGCTAGCGGCGTAAGGCTTGGACGCAAGTCGCCCTTTGTCCGCCCAGAGCGCCATTGCTGCGACGTTCGGCAATTCCACCCACTCAAAGGCATCTGCGTAGACGACGAGGAACCAGTCCTCGACCTGCTGCGGCTCGATCCCAGCGATAAGCGCGAAGTTCCCGAGCACCATGAGGCGCTGTATGTGATGGGCGTGCGCATTGCTGCGGGTCGAGCGCACGCAATCCGCCATGCAGCGCATATCGGTTTCCCCGGTCCAATAAAACTCGGGCAACGGTCGCCGGGCATCCAAAGCATTGGCTTCGCGCAGTGCCGGCATCTCCAGCCAGTACATTCCGCGAATGTACTCGCGCCAACCAATGATCTGGCGGATGAACCCCTCCACGGCGTTGAGAGGGGCGTCTCCGGAATGATAGGCCGCCTCCGCCCGCCGACAGCAGTCGATCGGATCGAGCAGGCCCAGGTTGATCGAGGTGGATAGGAGCGAGTGGAACAGGTCGTCCTCACCGTGGACCATGGCATCCTGATACTTGCCGAAACCCGCAAGGCGCTCGCCGATGAAGGCGTCCAGCGCCTCGTCCGCCTGCGCGGCAGTGACTGGCCAGCCGAACGCCTCAAGGTCTCCAAAATGATCGGCGAAACGTACCGCGACCAAATCCAGCACTTCGCGGGTTATGGCATCGGGTTCGAAACGCGGCACCGTAGGCGGGCGAAGATATCGGTCAGGCGCAGCCCGGTTCTGGGCATCGTAGTTCCACTCGCCGCCCTCCGGTCCGTCGCCGTCCATAAGCAGGCCGGTTCTGAGGCGCATTCCCCGGTAGAAGTTTTCCATAACCAGTTCGCGGCGACCTTCGGCCCACTGCCGAAAATCGTCGATCGTGCAGACGAAGCGGTCATCGGGAAGAATATCTACAGCAAGGCCCAAATCCGCAGCCCAACCGTTCATCATTTCGCGGACTCGATATTCGCCGGGTTCGACAACGCGGATGCGCGAGGGGCCATGGCGTTGTACCGCGCGCCGAATTTCTCCGGTGAAACTGCCCGAATTGTGCTCATCGTCGAGGCCCACATAATCCACTCGCCAGCCATCGCGCTCAAGCGCGGCAGCGAAGTGACGCATGGCGGAAAAAATCAGCGCGATCTTCTGTTTGTGATGGCGGACATATTTTGTCTCCTCATGCACTTCCATCAGCAGCACCACGGCGTCCGTTTTCGGAACGCCCTGGAGCGAGGCGATCCCAAACGTGAGTTGGTCACCAAGGATCGGAATGAGGGTCAGTGCTGGCATCCCGGGGCAACGCGTGGCAGTGAAAAACGTGCCTGAGCATAAGCGGGCCTTTTGTTGAGAAAACACACTCGCTTGCCAACTGACTTTACCAGGAGATATTTGGCAGCATTCGCCGAATACTGCGATTAAATACTTTACATATCAAGGGTTTACATAAGGCCGTTGGCAACGCGTTCGCCCATTTCGCGTGGCCACGGCTGCTCTTCCTACTGCCGCTTGTGACTCAACAATTCCCCTCGGCACATCACACCGACACCAGCAGTCATCGCAAAGCATCGAACATCTGCAAATGCACCTTCACTCATCGTCTGGAGAGGACCGGTGACGGCGCTCATTTACGCAGCGACTGCCGCGAAACCAGTTCGAGGCGCGGGCTAAGAATGTGGACCACCAGCAGGGCCAGCAGGTAGGCACTGGCGCAGAGGGCAAATAGCACCTCGTAGCTGTGCGTCGCGTCGAGGATGTAGCCGGCGAACAGCGCCATACCCATGCCGCCAAAGGCGCCCAGAGTGCCACCGATGCCGACCACCGAGCCCACCGCACCGCGCGGGAAGACGTCGGACGGCAGCGTATAGAGGTTGGCCGAAAACGCCTGATGGGCCGCTGTGGCAAGGCCGATCACCAGCACCGCCATCCAGACGTTGTCGATTCCCTGCACAAACCAGATCGGCAGCACGCAGACCGCGCTGAGCAGCATCGTCGCCTTGCGCGAGAAGTTGGGCGTGCGGCCCGACTTGATGAGCTTGGAGGACATCCAGCCGCCAGCCACACTGCCGATGTCCGAGATCAGGTAGATCGCGGCGAGCGGCAGGCCGAAGGTCTTGAGGTCAAGATCGTAGCGCTCGAACAGGTAGCCCGGCAGCCAGAACAGGAAGAACCACCAGATCGGATCGATGAGGAACTTGCCGAGCGCATAGGCCCAGGTTTCCTTGACCGTGAGCAGGCGGCCCCAGCCGATCTTCTCGACCGGGTCGGCCGGGTCCTGCCGTATCCATGCGAGTTCGGCGGCGCCGACGCGCATGTGCTCGCTCGGGTGGCGATAGACCATCCACCACACCGCCAGCCAGATGATGCCGAACAGGCCGGTGACGAAGAAGGCCATGCGCCAGTCGAACCACAGCACCAGCAGCGGCACGAGCAAAGGGGTGATGATGGCGCCGACATTGGCGCCAGCGTTGAACAAGCCGATCGCGTAGGCGCGTTCCTTCTGCGGAAACCAGTCGGTGACGGCACGAATGCCAGCGGGGAAATTGCCCGATTCGCCGATGCCGAGGCCGAAACGCGCCATTGCGAAGGATACCATGCCGGTGGCGAAGCCGTGGGCCATGTGGCTCACGGTCCAGATGACGATGGCAATGGTGTAGCCCAGCCTTGCGCCGAAAACGTCGACGACCTTACCGAACGACAGATAGCCGATCGCATAGGCCACCTGGAACCAGAAGACGATTCCAGCGAAGTCCGATTCGGTCCAGTGGAACTCGGCCGTTAGCGTCGGTTTGAGCACGCCGATCATCTGCCGGTCGATGTAGTTGATCGCGGTGGCCGCGAACAGCAGCGCCACCACGACCCAGCGATAGCGGCCTACCCTGGTTGGATCTGTTGACGCGGTATTCAGCCCGCCGCCATGCCCTGCATCCATTCGCCCTGACTTCTCGCTTTAGTTCATTTTTTTGGCAGCGTTGAAACGCCTGCTCATTGATAAATCCGACAACTGGGAAACCAACCGGATCACGGACTAACCGCGTTATACCCTCACAAAACCAAATTGCTACCGCTGGCATCGTACAATGCCAGCGGTAGACAACAATTATTGACACTCCTAAGCGACCTCAATACTCCGACAAAATCAAAGATCGCCAAGTAGCGTTTCGACGCTTGGAGATGGTCGAATCACGGGCCTTTTGGCTTGAGTTAAAACGGAGGGGAATATGCGTTTTTATCGGATGAAGGTCGCGCTTCTGGCGTCCACAGGCGCGGTAGCCATTTTCATGAACGGGCCGGCCATCGCCCAAGTTGAAAGCCCGGCTCCCGGGTCCGCGGAAGACATTCCTACTGCGGATGACGGAAGCGAAGGCCCAACTGCAAGCGATATCGTCGGAACAGGTTTTCGCCAGAGCCTGCAGAACGCGCAGAACATAAAGCGAAATTCCTCAGAAATCGTCGATTCGATCGTTGCTGAAGACATTGGCAAATTGCCGGACAACAATCTCGCGGAAGCCCTCCAGCGTATCCCGGGTATTCAGATCACCCGGCACCATGGCGAAGGCAGTGGGATTTCTATCCGAGGCCTCTCCCAAGTAAATACCCTGATCAATGGCCGGGAAGCGTTCAGCGATAATGGTCGAAGTTTGTCCTTGGAGGCCATCCCGGCTGAAGTCCTCGCAGGGATCGATGTTTATAAGAACCCCTCGGCCACGCTGATTAAAGGCGGGCTCGGCGGCGTCGTCAATCTGAAGACCCGTCGTCCATTCGATTTCAAGGGTTTTCAAGCCAGCCTTAGCCTGCGCAACAACTATTATGATTTCGTGGACAAATCACGGCCCCAGATATCCGGCCTCGTTTCCACCCGTTTTGATACCGGCATCGGCGAGATCGGCGTATTGATTGGCGCGGCCGTCATCAGGTCGGCCGGACGCCGCGATCAGCAAGGAATGGAGCCGTTCAACAACCGCTATAACATTGTCGATTTCAATGGGAATGGCGTATTCGGCGGCCGCAACGCTTCCAACGCGGCCGCTCAGCAGGTTGATCCAGGCGATGCCGTACTTTCTCCCAACGGCGGCGGCGCAACGATCGAAATAACCGACCGGAAACGGACGGCCTTCAATGGCGCTGTACAGTGGAAGCCTAGCAGCCGTCTGTCGCTCTACGTCGAAGGCTTCTACAACAAGTACGATTATAATCAGAGCGGCTATCTGGCATACGCCAATCGTGGCCCTCTACTTGCTGCCGGCGACGCAGACTTCACGTTCCATGAGGGCACAAATGTCGTCAAATCCGGTTCGTATCGCGACGTCGAATTCACGGCCAATGCCAGCGAAGCGCCCAGCCGGTCCTATGTGTGGCAAATTGCTGGCGGCGGCGAATGGAACGCAACCGATAATCTGAAGCTCAGCACGGATATCGCCTACACCAATTCAAAGCGGACGAGTGACTTCAACGCCACTCGCGTAGGCAACAACGGGAATACCGCCGGAACCCGGCTCGATTTTGACACTGGCGGCGATCAGGCGCTTCTCAATCTCAGCGGCTTCGACTTCAATAATATTTCAAAGTACAAGTTCCTCGAATCCTTCGCCCAGCGCGAAGTGGCGAAAAGCGATGGCCTGGCAGGCAGACTGGACGCGGAGTACACGTTCTTCGATTCGATCTTGAAGTCGGTTTCCATCGGCGGTCGTTTGACGACCCGCGACGTCACGCGCATGCAGGGAACGCAGAACCACTTCCCGCCCGCCGCACCCGGTCAGCCAGCTAGGGCGTAGACTCATTACGCAGCACACCACAGTCGGGTGCAGATGAGTTTGACGGCGGCGAGATAGTTTTCGGCATACTTGTCATACCGGGTAGCGATGCCCCGGAACTGCTTGATCCGGCTGAAGAAGCGCTCGACCAGATTGCGCTGGCGGTAGAGCCATGACGAAAACCCGTAGCGCTGCTTGCGGTTGGATCGGTTAGGAATGTTGGCCCAGACGTTCCTAGCTGCCGCAGCCTCGCGGATGGCGTTGCTGTCGTAGCCCTTGTCGCCCAGCAATGTAGCGCCTTCAGGAATGCCTTCGATCAAGGCCTCTGCCTCGCAAGCATCGTGGACCTGGCCGCCGGTAAGCCTCAGGCCGACAGGACGTCCATCAGCGTCGACAAGAGCGTGGAGTTTGGTCGTAAGGCCGCCCCTGGAACGTCCCATGCCATGATCGCTGGATCCCCCCTTTTTGCCGTCGCACCATGCTGGTGGACGCGCACGCAGGTGGAATCGATCATCACCAGTTCGCCGTTGAAGCCCGCTGAAACCGCCGCCAGCAGCCGATCCCAGACCCCTGCTTTGCGCCAGCGGACAAACCGGTTGTAGCACGTGGTCGGCGGCCCATAACGTTCGGGAATTTCCGCCCAAGGTGCTCCTGAACGAAAGCGCCACATGATACCGTTGAGCACCCGCCGATCATCGACCCGGGGCACGCCGCGGGGTTTATTGGGCAGCAGGGGCTCGATAATCGCCCACTCCCGATCCGACAGTTCATACCGGCGACGCGCCATTCAACCCTCCATGTCTGGAGGCACCTGAATCACGCGGCCGTTATGACCTCAACCCCTTTTATGAGTTTGCGCCCTAATACCTTCCCGGGAACGCTGCTGCCTGAAGCGTTCATGCCGATTAACCTGGCCCGCGACTTCTACCGTAATGGCAGCGTGCCGAATCCCATGAACGTCGTCTTGTCCGTCCCCGTTGCGATCCAGCGCGATCAGGCCCGCCTTTGCCGGTTGTTCGGCGACACCGTCTGCGCGCCGCAGTTCAACCCGAACAACACCTACTCGCAGCGCGAACGCACTTACGCGGCTTATGGGCAGGCGAGCTTCGACCTCGATCCGCTTGGCTTGCCCGTGGACGGCACCATCGGCGCCCGTTACGTGCGCACCGCGCTATCTACCGACGGTGTAGTTACGGCTCCCACCGGCGCCACTTCGCCGATAAACCAGAGTTCGAGCTACAACGACTTCCTGCCCAGTGCGAACTTGCGCGTAAAGATCACGCCCGAACTGGTCGTGCGCCTGGCCGCCGCGAAGCAGCTGACCCGGCCGGGATTTGGCAGCCTCAGCCCGACATTGAACGTCACTTCGCTCGCCGCCAGCGGCATCCTGAACATCAATGCGGGCAACCCCGACTTGAAGCCCCTGAAGTCGACATCTTACGACATCAGCCTGGAGTATTACTTCAGCGCGAACGGCTACGCGTACCTCTCTGGCTTCAAGAAGGATGTGACGGGCTTCATCCAGAACTTCATCTCGCGCGAAACGGTGAACCTTCCCGCTTATCCCAATACCACGCAGGCAGACATCAACCGGCCACGTAACGGCGACAACGGGACCATCAAAGGCTTCGAAGTCGGCGCGCAGACGTTCTTCGACTTCCTGCCATCGCCTTTGGATGGCCTGGGCGTGCAGGCGAATTATACGTACGTGAAATCGAAAGCTCCCGGGCCACTGGCGGGTCAAAGTGTGCCTCTCGAAGGGCTGTCCAAGCACAGCTACAACCTTGTCGGCTTCTATGAGAAGGATGGCTTTCGCGCCCGCATCGCCTATACCTGGCGCGATGACTATGTCGAAACCACCAGCGGCCCCGGTTCAGGCGCCCTGCCGATCTACGTCAGGCCCTTCAATCAGCTTGATGCTTCGATCGGCTACGTCGTGAATGACCACTTCGACATATCCGTAGATGCCTCCAACCTGCTGAACTCGTCCACCAACACCTACTTCGGCGAGACTATCCGTCCGCGCTTCAACAGCGTGGTGGATCGGCGGATCGGTTTGGTCGTTCGCCTGAAGACCTGACGACCCGAGGCCCGGAAGGTGGAACCGTAGCAGGAGAATTTGCCTGTCCCTCCCGCTGGTTCCACCTCTTTGCGCGGCATGATGACCAGCAATGCCTGGACAGGCAAATTTGAAGAGGTTGAGGATGTCGCGTTTCGGGTGGCTATTGACTACGGCTTGCATTGTGATGCCTGCCCCGGCGATCGCCGCTGGCGATCCGCAAGTCCAGGCCGTGCAGGTGGACCCGGCCAGGCCGGACTGGGAAAATCCGGCAGTCTTCGCCATCGGCAAGCTGCCGGCGAGCGCCACCGGGTTCCCATACGAAAGCCGCGAGCTTGCGATGGCGGGTCGTCCCGATCAGTCGTCGCGGTTCCTTTCGCTCAACGGCCAATGGAAGTTCTCGTTCTCACCAGATGCCAACAAGCTGCCGGTTGGTTTCGAGCAACCCGGCTACGACGTTTCGGGTTGGGCATCCATAAAGGTACCCGCCGACTGGCAGGCGGAGGGCTACGACCAGGCGCGTTACAACAACTGGCGATATCCCTTCGTAGCCGACCGCCCGCTCATCCCTCACGAAACCAACCCCGTGGGGTTCTACCGCCGGGACTTCGAAGTGCCGGCGCGATGGACGGGTCAGGACGTGATCCTTCATATCGGAGCGGCCGGGTCAGCCTACTACGTCTGGGTGAACGGCCGAAAGGTCGGATATTCGGAAGATAGCAAGCTGCCTTCCGAATTCAATGTGGCGCAATATGTCCACGCGGGCGCCAATACTGTCGCAATACAAGTTTTCAGGTGGTCCGATGGGTCCTACCTCGAAGACCAGGACTTCTGGCGCGTGTCCGGGATCGAGCGGGACGTCTTTTTAACCGCTGCGCCCAAATCGAGAATTCGCGACCATTTCATTCGCGCCGATCTGGATGACGCGTACACCGACGGGGTGTTGGCGGTGGACGTCACGGCGACGCCTGGCGCTAAAGGGCGCGTCAAACTGACATTGATGGACGGCGACAAGGTCGTGTTGCGCCAGAGCGTTTCCATAGCGGCGTCCGCGAGGGAGCGCCCTGTGACCCTGACGGGTAACGTCCCCTCCGTGCGTGCCTGGAGCGCAGAAACGCCGAACCTTTACACCGCACTGATCGAACTGGAAGACGGGTCCGGCAAGCTGCTGCAATCCACCCCGGCGCGTGTCGGCTTTCGGACGGTCGCAATCGCCGATGGCCTGGTCACCGTGAACGGCAAGCCCATCATGATCCGCGGCGTCAACCGCCATGAGCACGATCCCGAGACGTTTCATGTGATTTCCCGCGAGTCGATGGAACGCGATGTCCGTCTGATGAAGCAGAACAACATCAACGCAATCCGGACCGCCCACTACCCTAACGACCCCTACCTTTATGAGCTTGCGGATCGTTATGGCCTCTACGTGATGGACGAGGCCAATATCGAGAGCCACGCCTACATGGAATATGGCAACCGCGTACCGGAGGAGCGGGCAAAGTATCAGATCGGGTTCGATCCAGCGTGGCGTGATGCGCATCTTTCGCGCATCATGAACATGGTCGAACGCGACAAGAACCACCCGTCCGTGATCTTCTGGTCGCTTGGCAACGAGGCGGGCATCGGCCCGACGTTCGAGGAGGCGGCCAAGGCAGTAAAGGCCCGCGACCCGGGACGCCTGCTCAGCTATCTGGGCTGGGGTCCGCTGGCGGTGGGCGACCATCGGCCCAACTGGTACGCGGATATATATGCACCGATGTACGACCCGGCGGCCAAGATGGACGATTATGCCAAGAACTGGTCCTATCGCCAACCAATGATCCAGTGCGAGTATGCTCATATGATGGGCAACTCGGGAGGAAACTTGAAGGAATACTGGGACACGATTCACGCTCATCCGCACAAGCTGCAGGGCGGCTTCATCTGGGATTGGGTCGACCAGTCGATGTACGGCTATACCAAGGACGGACGGAGATACTGGGCTGACGGCGCCGAGTACGGACCCAATCCTACGGGCGACATCGAATTCGGGGACGGCGTCATACAGTCGGACCGAACGCCGCACCCGGCCTTCTACGATCTCCGCAAAGTTTCCGAACCAGTGCAATTCGCCGATTTCGATGCAGCCAGCGGTAGCGTTACGGTCCGCAATCGCCAGGACTTCCTCGACCTGTCCGGGTACGACTTCGATTGGCAGGTGCTGGAAAACGGCAAGATCATCGCCCACGGCCAGATCTCGCCGCCGGAAGTCGCAGCGCGGGGCAGCGGGTCGATCGCCCTTCCACTCACCAACTTTCGCCGCGATCCAGACGCCGAATATATCCTGACCTTGAGGGCCCGGGCAAAACAGGGAACGACCCCGCTTGTCGCCGCAGGAACAGTCATGGCGTGGGAGCAATTTGCGTTGCAGGCGGCCGCTTCGTCAAAGGCGGATCGTTCCGGGAAGGTTTCCGTGACGGAGGGGGCGAACGTACTACGCTTCGCAGCCGCTGGATCGTCGCTTGTGATCGACCGCAAATCCGGCCTCATACAATCCTACAGCCAGAATGGACGTCCTCTTATACAGGGCGGCGCACCGAACTTCTGGCGCGCCGAAACTGATAACGGGCTCGGGACAGGTGTCGTCAAGCAACTCGCGATCTGGAAGGAGTTGAGCGAGCAGCGCCGCGTCACGTCCTTCGCATTGCGCACGGAACCGAACGGCGGCAAGTCCGTCGTCGTGGAATTTGCTCTGGGCCGGGGCGACACACTCGGAGTGGCGAAGTTTCAATCGACTTACCGGATGGAAGGCGACGGATCGGTCTCGGTGACCGCGAACTTTACACCGGTGAAAACGGATTTGCCGCCGCCCTATCGGATCGGATTGGCGTTCGATCTCCCGGTCGAACTGGACACCGCCAAATGGTATGGCAGGGGTCCTCATGAGACGTATGTCGACCGCAAGGTAGGCGCACCCATCGGCATCTGGCGAGGCGCCCTTGCCGATCAGCCTCACGACTACAGCCGGCCGCAGGAAACCGGCAACAAGGTCGATGTCCGTTGGATGGAACTATCGGGCGCCGGGCGCGGCTTGCATGTCGAGGGCACGCAGCCACTGATGATGAACGCCCTGCCGTTTGCCTACTCCAAACTTTATCGCCGCCCGCCGGGGACCTGGAAGTGGACTGACATCACACCTGGGCCTCAAGGCACTTTGCTCGTCGACGTCTCGCAATGGGGTGTTGGCGGAGACAATCAGTGGAGCGATCTGGGCCGGCCCCTCCCACAATACCGGTCGAAGCTTGAGCCCACCCGTTTCGAACTGCGTCTGTCTCCTGCAAAGACATCGCAATCATCCCGGCAATCGGACGAGGCCGCCGACATCGATTGGGGCTTCTTCGAGAAATAGCTGCTCCATTTCAGCCAGTTACCACGCTCAGCCTCCCTGAGCGTCAACCTACAGGCTCTCATCCTTCGCCGGATGAGAGCCTTTTCTTGCTATCAGGGCCTCTTGGCGGGACCAGTTGATTCAGCGGGAATTATTCGCAATCGAACATCGGGCCGGGGGGGGAGTTCCTTGCCCTCGATCCGCGCTATCAGGCGCAACGCAGCGCCTTGGGCCATGGCTCCGAAAGGGCGGTAGACTGAGGCCAACGCAGGCGTAAGCATCTGTGTGATCATGCTGCCATCGAAACCGACGACGGATAGATCGCCAGGGATCAAAATGCCGCGAATTGCCGCAACCTTCAGCATTGCTGCCGCCATGATATCGTTCGCGGCGAATACTCCGGTAGGCCGCCGGGCTAGCGAGAGAAGATGGTCGGCGGCTGCCACGCCGGAGGCGAAGCGATAATCCCCGGCAGCTTCGACAACGGAAGCGCCTGCGGATAACGCCTCATCGACGAACCCGGCTCGGCGTTCTTGCGCGGAACTAACCTCTACCGGGCCATTGACGATGCCCAGACTGCGGTGGCCAAGGTCCATGAGGTAGCGGGCGACGTCGGCGCCGGCTTCACGCTCTTTGCTGATGATTACATCGCTGAAGCCTGCGATAGGCACGGATGATAGTGCCACAGCGAGGATTCCGGCGTCCGACAAGGCGTCTGCCAGGCCAGGGATGCCCGAGATTGGGGGAAGGACGATCAGCCCATCAACCCGTGACCGTTCTACGAACGCGAGGATTTCATCAATCGCCGCTTGGGATTCAAGGGAGTTGGGGTGCGTAATCAGCTCATAGCCGCTGCGTGCGGTCGCGGTTATTACGTCTCTTTGTATAGAATCCAATACCAATGCATTGTGGTCGTTATGGACCAGCCCGATCAGGAAGGATCGCCGCAGGGCCAGTCCTCGCGCACGTGAGCTGGGGGTGAATCTCAAGTGGGCAATGACCTGCTCGACTTGCAAACGGGTGGCCTGGTTCACCAGCGGCGAATTATTGATAACACGAGATATCGTCCGAACGGAAACCCCCGCAGCAGTCGCCACGTCTTCTATCGTCGTTTCACCATGTTGATGCGCGCTGCTTTGCCGTTTCATTCTGCCGTCATGCCCCTCCATATCCTGACAGGCAAGCTGCGGAGCCCCGCATGTCAAAACTCACGAATATTGGAAGCGAGGTTCCCACACCGCGAGACCCAAGTGCAGGATAGACCTGCCGGACCGGCATCGCACTCGACCAGAAACCGGCAGATTAAAGTGAGATTTGCTGTTCATCGCGGCGATCATGAACGGGTAATTCGGCACGAACCGCCAGAACCGGACCGCCTGTAGTTCAGCCGAAAATAATGGGCTGGATGTCTTGAGATGGTCGATTTTGTAGCGACCAACCGCCGAGTACAGCCATGCTTAGAACCGCAGGCAACGCAGCAGCGTACCGGCTGCGCCGCCGCATGCTCCCCGTCGGCGTTCGACCAGCAAATCGGCTGTCGCGAGCATCATCTGTGCGGAAGCCTCTTGCCGTTCGATGATTTGGACGCGGTCATTCTCATCGCGATAGGCGCAGAGGAACTGATCGCGATCCCCTCCCTTCGCGACATCGGTCACCGAGCGGCGTTGATGCCAATCCAGCGCACTGTGAAAACCGGCTCCGGAAAGCGCGGCGAGCAGGGGCGCCATAAATAGCCGAGCGGTCGTCAACGCCGCGGTCGGATTTCCCGGCAGCCCCAGTACATGAGTCCTTGCGATTTTTCCGTACCAGATCGGCTTGCCTGGCTTCATCGACACGCCTGCGAAGTGGATCTGCAGTCCCAACGGCAAGAGCGCCGAGCGCGCCAGGTCACGATGGCTGTCAGACGCCCCTCCTGCGATGACAAGCACATCAGCATCGTCCAGCGCGTGCGATACCGCAGTTCGCAGGTCCTGCGAGTTGTCTTTCGTACGCGACACGCCAAGCGGCTTTGCCCCCCATTGGCGGCCCATCAGCAGCAAGGCTTCGCTGAGGCTGTCGGGGACCTTATCGGCGTCCGTTCCTGCGCTGCCGGGTTCGGCAAGTTCGTCACCGTTGGCAAGGATGCGCAGTCGTGGTCGGCGCCATACCGTCACCGCCCCGAGATCGGCAGCGGAAGCGACGACCATTGCCCGGGCATCGATCCGTGTTCCGGGGGCCAGCAGAGTTGTCCCGCGCGCGATGTCCGAAGCCCGCGCGCGCACGTGTGGTTTGTCCGACAGGGGCGGCACATGGACAAAGTTGCCGTCAACGCGGGCATACTCACGCATTACCACACGGTCTGCCCCCGGTGGCATCGGTGCCCCGGTCGAAATACGAAACGCCGTTCCGGGCCGCAGGAGCGCGGGCACTGGCCCTCCCGCAGCGCTTTCCCCGCTCAGCCTGAGGCGCGTGACGTCGGCCTGCAGGTCCTGCGACCGTACCGCAAACCCATCCATAGCTGCACAGTCCCGGCGCGGTGCATCGACTTGTGCGATTACAGGCAGCGCCAGAATTCGCCGCCCCGCCTTTGCAAGCGGCACGGTTTCCATGCCCAGCGGAGATGCGGATGCCCGCACGATTTCCAATGCCGCATCGAAGCCGATCTTTGCCGCGCAGGGAAGTTCAGCCGCCGTAGCCACGCGCCATTCCAAGCGTGAGGCATGCTTCGGCGGTAGCGCGCGCTTGCACGAAGCCATCGGGCTGGGCGACGGCTTCGCCGATCAGGATCAGCGTCGGCCTATCTTCGGCAAACGCCTGAATGACGATCGGCAGCAGGTCGAGCCGGGTGCGCAACTGCTGCTCCTGCGGCAGCGAGGCATCGCAGGTGATCAGCACCGGCGTCGCGCCAGGCAGACCCGCTGCGATCAACGCCAGGCTGAGTTCGGGCGCCGCCTCGCGCCCCATGTAGACGGCCAGGGTACAGGCGGGGTCCGCCAGTGCCTGCCAGTCCAGATCCAGGGTCTGCCCGTTGCGGCTGTGCGCAGTCACGAACTGCACCCGGCGGGCGATGCCTCGAAGGGAAAGCGAAATCCCCGCAGAAGCCGCAACTGCACTGGCCGCCGTGATGCCGGGGCATATCCGAACCCGCACCCCCGCGCCGCGCAGGGCCGACATTTCTTCGGTCGCACGCGCGAACATCGCCGGATCGCCGCCCTTGAGGCGCACAACACGCCTTCCCGCCAGCGCGGCTGCGACGAGCAGCTCGTCGATCGTGCGCTGATCCTTGGAATGGCGCCCGGAGCGCTTGCCGACGCTGACCATTTCCACGCCGGCGGGCACAAGGTCGAGCACGCCCTGTCCGACCAGCGCATCGTGAAAAATCACATCCGCAGCAGCAATCAGTTTTTCCGCCTTACGGGTGAGGAGGTCGGGATCGCCTGGACCGGCCCCTACCAGCCACACTTCGCCGGGCGCAATGATCGGCTCCATCACGCCGCTTCCCGCAGCGGCAGCGGGCGGGCGATCATCACCCTTCCCCCGTCCAGCCGCACCGCGATAGTGGGCGTGCAGCCAGAGTCCGATCCTTGCGCCTGGCCGGTCGCCAGCGCGATGTTCCAGTTGTGCAGCGGGCAGGACACCGCATGGCCATGGACGATGCCCTGGCTCAGCGGCCCCTTCTTGTGCGGGCATTCGTTGACAAGCGCGAAAACGTGATCGTCTCCCGTGCGGAAAACGGCGATTTCCTTCTCGCCTTCGATCTGCACCGTGCGCGCGCCGCGCTGCGGGATGTCGTTCAGAGTTCCGATATCGATCCAGTCGGTCATAGTGATCACTCCGCGGCGGCCAAGGTTTCAGGGGCAAGGGGTTCAAGGTGCTGGTGCAGGTCTGCATGGCGACCGGCCGCGCGTTCGGCCCAGGGGTCTTCCTGGCTGAAGCTTTGCGAATAGAGGAAACGGGCACGCAGGGCCTCGCGACCCACGTCGTCCTCGACGATCCGCTGCTTCACATATTCCACTCCGATCCGCTCGATCCACGGCGCTGTGCGTTCGAGATAGCGGGCTTCCTCACGGTAGAGCTGGGTGAAGGCGGCGCAGTAATCGAGCACCTCCTGTTCGGTCGCCACCTTGCACAGGAAGTCGGTGGCGCGCACCTTGATGCCGCCGTTGCCGCCCACGCTCAGTTCATAGCCGCTGTCGACGCAGACTACGCCAAAGTCCTTGATCGTCGCCTCGGCGCAGTTGCGAGGGCAGCCTGAGGCCGCGATCTTGAACTTGTGCGGCATCCAGGAGCCCCAGGTCATCCGCTCGATCTGGACGCCAAGGCCGGTGGAATCCTGCGTACCGAAGCGGCACCATTCGGAGCCCACGCACGTTTTCACCGTGCGCAGGGATTTGCCATAGGCGTGGCCCGAGACCATGCCGGCAGCGTTGAGATCGGCCCACACGGCGGGCAGGTCTTCCTTCTTGATGCCGAAGATGTCGAGCCGCTGGCCGCCGGTCACCTTGACCATCGGCGCATCGTATTTCTCCACCACGTCCGCGATCGCGCGCAGCTCGCGCGGGTTGGTGAGCCCGCCCCACATGCGCGGGACGACCGAATAAGTGCCGTCCTTCTGGATATTGGCGTGCATGCGTTCGTTGACGAAGCGGCTCTGCTGATCGTCCACGTATTCGCCGGGCAGCGCGCAGAGCAGATAGTAATTCAACGCAGGGCGGCACGACGAGCAGCCGTCTGGTGTGCTCCAGTGCAGCTTGTGCATCACTTCGGGAATCGAACGCATCCCCTGTGCGACGATCTCGCGGCGAACATCGTCATGGGTGAAGCTGGTGCACTTGCACATGGTCTTGGGACCGGCTTCGACTTCGCCTCCCAAAGTCAGCGCGAGCAGGTTCTCGACCAGCCCGGTGCACGATCCGCAGCTGGCCGATGCCTTGCAGGTGGCCCGCACCGCGTCGAGGCTGCAGGCGCCCGCAGTGATACAGCCGACGACCTGTCCCTTGGTGACGCCATTGCAGCCGCAGATTTCGGCATCGTCGGCCATCACGGCGACCGCGGCGAGCGGGTCGGCCGCGCTTGCGCCCAGGGCGTAGGCCTGCCCGAAGATCAGCCGATCGCGGATGTCCGAAACGTCCTCGCCCTTCCTGAGCAGGTCGAAGTACCAGGCGCCGTCTGCGGTATCGCCATAGAGTACGGCGCCGACCACGCGATTGTCCTTCAGCACCACGCGCTTGTAGACCCCGCGCGCGGCATCGCGCAGTACGATGTCTTCGCATTCCGAACCGCCAGAAAAGTCACCGGCCGAGAAGACGTCCAGACCCGCGACTTTCAGCTTTGTCGACGTGACGGAGCCGCGATAGCCGGTGTGGCGGTCGGTCAGGCCATCGGCCAGGCTGCGGCACATGTCCCACAGCGGCGCGACCAGGCCATAGACATTGCCATCGTGCTCAACGCACTCGCCCACCGCCAGCACGCGGGGGTCACTCGTCACCATGTGGTCGTCGACCTGGATGCCGCGCCCGACGGCAAGCCCGGCATCGCGCGCCAGCCCCGCCGAGGGGCGAATGCCTACCGCCATGACCACGAGGCTGGCGGGAATGGTGCGGCCGTCCTTGAGCCGAACGCCTTCCACCTTGCCCTTGCCATAGATTTCGGCGGTGTCCGCGCCGGTAAGGACAGTCTGGCCGCGCGCCTCGAGCGCGGTCTTGAGCAACCAGCCCGCCGCCTCGTCCAGCTGGCGCTCCATCAGTGTGGGCATCAGGTGGATCACGGTCACCTTCATGCCGCGCAAGGTCAGTCCGTGCGCGGCCTCAAGACCAAGCAGGCCGCCCCCGATCACCACTGCATCGCCGCCGCCTGCGGCCGCCGCCAGCATCGCATCCACGTCCTGCATGTCGCGGAAGCTGATGACGCCGGGCAGATCCTTGCCGGGCACCGGGATGATGAAGGGATCGGAACCGGTCGCGATCAGCAAGCGGTCATAATGAACAACCCGGCCCGAGCGCGCCGTAACCGTTCCGCTAGCCCGATCGATCGCCGTGATCGGATCGGAGGTAACAAGGTCGATGCCGTTGCTGTCGTACCATTCGCGGGTGTTGATGACGATCTCGTCGAAAGTCTTCTCGCCCGCCAGAACCGGCGAGAGCATGATGCGGTTATAGTTCACATGCGGCTCGGCGCCAAAAATGGTGACGCGGTAGCGCCCCGCATCGCGGGCCAGCAGTTCCTCCACCGCGCGGCACCCGGCCATGCCGTTGCCGATCACGACAAGGTGCTCACGTCCTTCGTCTACCGGCACGAAGAAGTCTTCTCCGCTCGCCTGCGCCGAATCGATCCCGTCCTGAAATTCCATCCCGTGACTCCAGAAACAAAAAAAGCCGCCATCCAGACCCTCGGTTCAGAACCGAAAGTCTGGATGGCGGCTTTGCCATGGTTTGTGCCTATGCCGCCCGTCGATGGGCTGCTTCGGCTATGGTTGGGACATCATCGTCCTTGCACTGCACAATAAACGGGATCGCCCGATCACTCAAGCGATTCCTGTCCTTACTTGTCAATAAGTCCAATCCAGTTGGAGCCAGACCTTGTCGGTATCCGCTCCAAAGCGCCGCGCATCGTAATGGGCATAGCGCAGCGATACCGCCGTTTTCTTCACTTTGGCGGAGGCGAGCAGATCCACTTCGTTGCCGTAGTGCAGGCTTGACCGGTCGCTGTCGAAGCGATGCCAACTCGCCTGCAGCGCCACGCCGGACAGCGGACCCAGCTGTTTCCAGCCATAGCCGCCGCCCAGATAGAAATCGCGTACGCCGTTCGCAGGCGTGGTGAGGAACTTGTCCGCCCAGCCCTGGAACTTGAAATTGGTGCCCAGCGGCGTCTGGAAACTGGTAAACGCCAAGCCGTCACTCGCCCCTAGCACCTCACGTCCGGCGTTGAGTTTCCAGCCTTTCAGGTCGAGCGTGACATCGGCCAGCCAGTAGTCCGCCGCGTAATCGTTCGGGTTGCGGTGATAGTCCCACTGCCGGGCATAAGCGAACTGATAGGCCAGGCCCACCGCAGCGGCCAGCGGCCGCGATCCCGCCAGACGCGCGCCATACGTGCGGCTCGACTGACGAAACCCCTGCACCGCCGCCTCGTCCTGATCGACGAGATAGGCGAACCCGGTCAGCGTGCCGACCGGAGAGGCCCACGACAGATTGGCAAGCACATTGTCCCCGCTCACCGCCTGCTGGCGCGCGCTATTGCCGTCGATGCCCCAGATCGTGCGAACGCTCCAGGCATAGGAGATATCCAGCTTCACTCCCTTCACCGGAGCGATTTCGGCGCGCACGGCGTCGAACGTCTGGGCATTGTCGCGGAAGGCGATGTTGCCGACGAAGCGTTCGTCGTCGAGCGCGATCTTCTGACGTCCGGCAGTCAACGTGAACGCCTTGGTCCTGTACTGAAGCTGTGCGAGGTAAAGCGCGACGTTCTGCGGATCGGCCACCAACGGGCGCGTCGCCGCGCCGTTCAGGCCGTCGTAGTAATCGTCCACTACCGCCAGCGTGCCCTGTGCAACGACCGTGGCGCTGAGCCGTCCGCTCGATGCCTGGACGCCCGCACGGGCGCGCATGGTCAGCGCATCCGCCGTTTCGGCAAGTCCATCTTGATCGACGTGTTCGTAGCGCAGCCGGGTCTCGACCACAGGTTTTACGGTTATCTCCTGAGCGCCGGCCGGCGCGCAGGCGAGCATCGGGGCAGCGGCCAGAGCCGCGCCCATTCCCGTCGTATAACGCATGAAATTCGTGCCCCCTCAAGGACGGATGGTAACGACGGCGGGCACCCTGAATGCCCGCCCCCGATGTCGATCGGTTCAGATACGGGCGCCCGTGCTCCAGGTCGCGCGCCAGCGGCGCTTGACTGAAATGATGCCCAGCAGCGCCGCCACCGCCAGACCTGCGAAGATCAGGAAGCCCGGCGCGAAGCTGCCCGTCATCTGCCTGGCAAGGCCGAGCGAACTGGCGAGGTAAAACCCGCCGACGCCGCCCGCCATTCCGACCAGACCGGTCATGACGCCGATTTCCGCCTGAAAACGCTGCGGCACCAGTTGGAAGACCGCGCCATTCCCGGTGCCCAGCGCCAGCATTGCCAGCACGAACAGTCCCAGCGCTGCAGGCAGGGTCGCGGCATTGGCAACGCCTGCAAGCGCGAGCGCCGCCACCAGATAGACCGCAATCAGTGCCTTCACGCCGCCGATCCGGTCCGCCATGGCGCCGCCCATCGGGCGTACCAGCGACCCGGCGAAGACGCAGGCGGCAGTGCAGTAGCCGGCGGTGATCGGTGTCAGGCCGAACTGGTCGGTGAAGTAGATCGGCAGCGATGCGGCAAGCCCCACGAAACCACCGAACGTCACGGCGTAAAAGCCCATCAGCCACCAGGCATCGCCCTGCTTCAACGGCGCGAAATAGTCGATCAGCCGGCGCGGTGCGGGCTGGTTCGGCGCGTCCTTGGCCATCACCATGTAGATCACTAAAACGATCGAGAGCGGGATGCAGGCGAGCCCCAGAACCGCGTTCCAGCCGAATGCCTTTGCCAGCATCGGCGCGAACAGCGATGCCAGCACGGTGCCGGAATTGCCCATGCCCGCAAGGCCCATCGCCTTGCCCTGATGCTCGGGCGGATACCAGCGGCTCGCCAGTGGCAAGGCGATGGCGAAGCTGGCCCCGGCAAAGCCGAGGATCACGCCCAGCGCCAGCGTTCCGGCAAAACTGTTCACGCCCATGAACCAGGCTGCGAACAGGCCCGCGATGACGATCAACTGGCTGATCGCGCCCGACAGCTTGGGGCCGATGCGATCGACCAGCAGGCCGTTGACCACCCGCAGCAGCGCGCCTGCGAGCGTAGGCGTAGCGACCATCAGGCCTTTTTCCGCCGGGGTCAGCCCCAGCGTCTTGGAAATCTCCGGAGCCAGCGGACCCAAGAGAACCCAGACCATGAATGCGAGGTCGAAATAGAGGAAGGCGGCGATCAGCGTCGGCGCGTGGCCGGCTTTCCAGAAGCTTTTAGCGGGCGCGGCGGAAGACTGCGCCGAAGCGCCTTCCTTATCACGATCCCAGAATGCGGTTGCCATGGTACGTCCCCCATACTGCATGAAACGGACACGAAAAAAAGCCGCAGGCCGGACGTCACCTTGAGGTGAGACCGGTCAGCGGCTTTGCTGCGAATGTCGAAGGAGGGATGGCGCTCCGCCTTTGGAACGGCGCATCCCGGATAGTCACGCTACGTCGCGTGAAGACCCTATACTCTGTCGATTCGGCTCATGTTGCAAGGCACAAAATCGCGCGATTTTCAGCGGCGCACCAAAAAGTCGGCAAGATAGTCCTCGATCCTTTCGGGATCGAAAACCCGGCCATCGAAAAAACGATCCGGCCCCAGCGTCAGGTCGCCGCGGCGGGCTCCCACTGCCAGCGGCATGTTTACCGCACCTTCCAGCTTCATGCTGGCACCCGGCATCGGCACATCGCTTCCCGCCAACGCCCGGCGGAACACGTCAGGCCGGAAGACCGAGCCAGCCTTCGCGGCATTTTCGGCGGAGTGTTCGACCATCTTCCAACGGACCAGCTGCGAATAGATCCACAGCGCCTGGCTACGCCAAGGGAAAGGGGTCGCTTCGCGCGAGAAAAGCATGAAATCGGGATTTTCCAGCGGAGCTTCGCCGGCGCGCGTCACAATCCGGCCCGCCAGCGCGCGGTGGATCAAGTCGGCAGGCTGGTCCACATAGGCCTCAGATGCCAATAGATCGGCCAGATTTGCATGGTTCTGCGGATCGTCGCACCAGGCGGCGGCGCGAACCAGCGCGCGCAGCAGGCGATCCACGACCTGCGGATTCTCATCGAGCCAAGGCTGCCGGAAGGCGAGCACCTTCTCGACCCCGCGCTGCCAGATACGCTCGCCAAAAGCGACGGTTTCTGCAAGTCCGGCTTCAACCGCTGCGGTGCCCCAAGGCTCACCGGCGATGAACCCGTCGATCTCGTCAGCGTGCATCGCCTCGACCGTGAGCGAGGGCGGCAGCACGCGCAGCACCACATCGCGGTCGGGGTCGACACCGGCACTGGCGAGCCAGTAGCGCAGCATCAGGGAATGGCTTGAGAAGCGGTGCACGACCCCGATCACTGGCTTGCGCCGCCAAAGCCCGATCGCCGCTGCGAAATCGTGTGCGGTGCCCAGCGGATCGGCCAGGCGCCGGTTCAGATCGGGATCCAGTGCCGCCGCGAAGTCCTTCGCCATGACCAGCATATTGCCGTTCACGTTGAGCTTGTAAGGCGCGGCCAGCGCGGCGGGTTGCTGGCTTAGCCCCAGCGTTACCGCCACTGCCAGCGGCGCCAGCATGTGCGCCGCCTGCACCTGCCCATAGACCAGACGATCGCGCAAGGTGGCCCAGCTGGTCGTCCGGACAAGGTCGAGGGCCAAGCCCTCCTCCTCGGCAAAGCCGCGTTCGCGCGCGGCGGCGAGCACCGCCACGTCGGTCAGCGGCAGGAAGGCGATGCGCAGGGGTGTCGTCAAATTCCGCCTCCCAACAGGTCGCTGGCGGTGATGAGCGCCTGCGCCACGTCCACGATCTTTTTCCCCTGGTTCATCGCGCTCGACCGCAGCAGGGTATAGGCGTCCTGTTCGGACAGGGCGCGCTGGTTCATCAGAATCGATTTCGCCCGGTCTATCACCTTGCGGTCGGCCAGCGCGGTGCGGGCCTCGTCCAGCTCGGACTGGATGCGGGCAAAGGCATTGAAGCGCCGCACCGCCAGTTCCAGCACCGGCTTCACTCGTTCCTTGCGCAGCCCGTCGACCACGTAGGCGGAAACCCCGGCGTCGATCGCCGCGCCGATCATCGCCTCGTCGGACTGATCGACGAACATCGCGATGGGGCGCGCCAGCGCGCGGCTGACCGTCAGCATTTCCTCCAGGGTGTCGCGGCTTGGGCTGCCGAGGTCCATCAGCACCACGTCAGGCGCCATCCGCTCCAACCGGGCGACGAAGGCACCGCGCGGGGGCATGATATGAATGTCGTCGTAACCCGCATCGCGCAGGCCTTCTTCGAGGACAGTGGCGCGCAGGCCGCTGTCATCGATGATGACGATTCTCATGTGACCCACCCCAACGCCATTGTGCGGCCATTGCGCAGCGTGCCGCGCCCGTCAACGCGTCCAACGATCAAACGCACCTAATAAACGTCGCGGACATAGCGGCGTTCGCTCTGCATCTGCGCGACGTAGTCGGCGGCCGCCTCGGTGCTCATGCCGCCGTGCTGGGCCACGATCCGCTTGAGCGCGCCGTCCACGTCCTTGGCCATCCGCCCCGCATCGCCGCAAACGTAGAAATGCGCGCCCCCGTCCAGCCAGCGCCACAGCTCCGCGCCTTCTTCCAGCATGCGGGTCTGGACGTAGATCTTGTCCGCCTGATCGCGCGAAAAGGCGAGGCTGACCCGGTCGAGGTGGCCGCTGCGCCGCCATGCCTCGATCTCGCCGCGATAGTAGAAGTCGCTGGCTTCGTGCTGTTCTCCGAAGAACAGCCAGTTCGCGCCGCTCGCCCCGGTTGCCTGACGGTCATGCAGGAAGCCGCGGAACGGGGCGATGCCGGTGCCCGGCCCCACCATAATCATCGCGCGGGCGGGGTCGGCAGGAGGATGGAAGTGCGCGGCCGCCTGCAGGAAGATGCCGGTGCCTTTTTCCTCCGCCCGATCGGCCAGAAATCCTGAGCAGACGCCATGCCGCCGCCGCCCGTCGCGCGCATAGCGTACGGTGGAAACTGTCAGCTGCACTTCGTCGCGCTGGGCGTGCGGGCTCGACGCGATCGAGTAGAAGCGCGGCTGCAGCGGCCGCATCACCTGCGCCAGATCGCCCGGGCTTAGGCGGACGCCGGTTTCGTGGAACACGTCGGCGATCTGCCGGCCCCAGAGCCACTGGTCGAAATCGGGCTTGCGATCCGGGTCGAGCAGAGGTGCGAAGGCAGCATCCGGGCGGCGATCGGCGACGAGTTCGAGGATGCTGCGATTCAACCGTGCGATGTCCCAGTGACGCAGCAGCGCTTCGACCAGAGCCATCTCGCCGACCTGTTTGACGGTGACGGGCGCTTCTGGCGACAGATCGAGTACGTCCAGCATTTCCGCCGCGAGCGACGGGCAGTTCACCGGCCATACGCCCAGCGAGTCCCCCGCCCGGTAGGAAAAATCGCGCCCCGCAAGGTCGAAGCCCAGTTGCCGCACTTCCTTCTGCGCGCCGGGACCACTAAGCAGGACGTTCCGGATCAGCGCGGTGCGCAGCGGCGTTTTGCGGGAATAGACGGCAGGCGGCGCGGCCTCCACGGGCGCTGCGTCAAGCGTCGTGACCGGCGGAACGGGGTCAGCCCCGGACGTCTCGCCGAGGGCCTTAATGACGCTGGCGAGCCAGGATGCGGCGGGCTCCTCGTAATCGGGTTCGCAATCGGCGCGGGGGGCCAGCCGAGCGGCGCCCAGTTCCTCCAGCCGCGTATCCAGCTTGCGGCCGAACCCGCAGAACTGGTCGTAATTGGAATCCCCGAACGCCAGCACCGAATAACGCAGGGCATCCAGGCGCGGGGCCGCCGTGTCGGCCAGTGCCGACCAGAACCCGCCAGCGTTGTCGGGCGCATCGCCGTCGCCGAACGTGCTGGCGATCAGCAGCACATCGCCTGCTGCGGCCAGTTCCGCCGGTTTCACCGCGTCCATCGGCGCGACCCGCACGCCAAGCGCTTTTTCCTTGAGCCGGGCCGCGCATGCCTCGGCAAAACCTTCGGCATTGCCGGTCTGCGAGGCCCAGAGCAGAAGTACATCGCGGGCATTTGCCGGCGTCGACGCTGCAGGTGCCGGGACGGCCGGCTGCGCATCGATCCCCGGCAGTGGTGCCCGGGCGAACAGGCCCGCCAGAAGCCCGTTCACGCATTGCCGCCGCTCCGCATCGAAAGGCGCGCCCGCCGGCACCAGCGGCACCCCTCCCAGCAGCGCACCTTCGGGCGAGCGCAGTGCCAGCGTAAAACCTGCAAGGTACGCCCGCTCCTCTCCGGAGAGCGTCGGAGCCTGACCCGCCTCCAGTCCCATCACGCGCTCGAACGCCGTGATCGCCATCTGATGGAGTGGAAGCGATACAGAAGAAGCGGAAAGCCGCACGGTCTCTTCGCCTTTCGTGTCTGCCTGGTCCGGCGGACTGCAGGGTAGTTCGGCCGGGCCTGAAATCCGGGTCAGCGCCACGGCCGAGAACTTGAATTCGGGCTGCATGGAAATCGGGTCCACCGCGTCGCTGGTGACGGCGTTGATCGCCAGCCCCTCTCCGAACACGTCGTTCCAGTGAAACGGGGCGAAGCAGTTGCCCGGGCGCACCCGGTCGGTGAGGACGGCCGGAAGGGTCGCGGTTCCGCGCCGCGAGCGGACTTCCACTCTGTCGCCCTCGCCGATCGCCAGCGCCGCTGCGTCCTCGGGGTGGATTTCAAGGAAAGGACCCGGGTTCAGCTTGTTCAGCACCGGGACTTTGCCGGTTTTGGTCAGCGTGTGCCACTGGTGCTGGAGGCGGCCGGTGTTGAGCACAAGCGGGAAGTCCGCGTCCGGCATCTCCGCCGGAGCCATGTGCGGGCGCGGCAGGAAGTGCGCCTTGCCGCTCTCGGTCGGGAAGACGATGGCGGGGCGCCTGCCGTCCGGCTCGATGCGTGCCGACTGGCTGACGCCGGTATTGAAATAGCGCGTGGGATTGCGGTCGTCGCTGCCATCCGGCGCACAGGGCCATTGCAGCGAGGTTTCGCGGAGCCGTTCGTAGCTGGCCCCGCGAATGTCGTAGCCGGTGCGCGGGTTCCAGAAATGGCGGATCTCCTCGAATACCTCGCTGGCCGAGCTGTACGTGAAGCCGTCCGCATACCCCATCTCGCAGGCGACCCGGGCGATGATGTCCCAGTCGGCCATCGCTTCGCCCGGCGGATCGACTGCCTTCTGCATGAGGGTGAGATTGCGCTCGGAATTGATCATCACTCCTTCCGCCTCGGCCCAGAGCGCGCCGGGCAGGATGATGTCGGCATAGCGGTTGGTTTCGGTGTCGATGTAGACGTCCTGCGTCACGACCAGTTCCGCCGCTTCCAGCCCTGCCACCACTACCTTGCGATTGGAAACGCTGGCGACCGGGTTGGTGCAGATGATCCAGCAGGCCTTGATCCGGCCCGCCGCCATCTCCTCGAACATCGCCATCGTGCCCGCACCGGCTTCGACGCGCAGGGTGCCGCGCGCAACGCCCCACATATCCTCGACGAAATGCCGATCGGCCTCGCTCCCCGTGGCGCGCTGGCCGGGAAGGCCCGGCCCCATGTAACCCATCTCGCGCCCCCCCATCGCGTTGGGCTGACCGGTCAATGAGAACGGGCCGCTGCCGGGACGGCAGATCGCGCCGGTGGCCAGGTGCAGGTTGCAGATCGCGTTGGTGTTCCAGGTGCCGTGCGTGCTCTGGTTAAGCCCCATGGTCCAGCAGGTCATCCATTCGCGCGCATCGCCGATCCACTGCGCCGCCTGCCGCAGGTCGGCCTCTGGAATGCCGGTAACCTCGGCCACGCGCGCAGGAGCGTAGTCGGCCAGGAACGAAGGCATTGCCTCCCATCCTTGCGTGAATTCGGCAATGAACCCCTCGTCCACCTTACCGGCTTCGAACAGCAGGTGGAGCAGCCCGTTCATAAGCGCCAGGTCGGTGCCTGGCCGCACCTGCAGAAACAGGCCCGCTTTGTCCGCCGTGGCATTGCGCCGCGGATCGACGACAATCAGCTTCGCGCCGGCCTTCACCCGGTCCATCATGCGCAGGAACAGGATCGGGTGGCAGTCCGCCATGTTGGCGCCGATCACGAAGAACAGGTCGGCCTTGTCGAAATCCTGATACGAACCCGGCGGGCCATCCGCGCCGATCGACAGCTTGTAGCCGCTGGCTGCGCTTGCCATGCACAAGCGGGAATTGCTTTCGATGTTGTTGGTGCCGATGAAACCCTTGCACAACTTGTTGGCAAGATACTGCGCCTCCAGCGACATCTGCCCCGAGACGTAGAGGGACACCGCATCCGGCCCATCGCGATCGATGATCTCACGCAGCCCCCTTGCGGTGCGGGCGATGGCCTCCGTCATGGGGATCGCGCCCTGATCGCTGCTGCCGGGAATTCGCGCATAGGCGGTCTCGGCCCGGCCTGGCGCGGTGATCGGCACATGACTGCTGCTACCTTTGGTGCAGAGGCGTCCGAAGTTGGTAGGATGACTTTTGTCGCCGATGACCTTGCTGATCCGGCCATCGGTTATCTCCATCACGATGCCGCAGCCGACCCCGCAATAAGGGCAGACGCTCTTGACGCTGATTTTCGCTCCATTCGTCCTTGCTTCGGTCACCGTGGCCCTTCCACAACGAAAAGGCGCCATCGATCGGCATCCCAGATGGGATGCCGATCGATGGCGCCTTTGCCATTTCGATCATGCTCGTAGATCATCGGCCCACCACGTTGCGGGCCAAATGCTGTCTTCGTTCATTCTCTCAGATGAACTAATTTAACGCAACAGACGATTCAAACCGCCAGACCACAAATGATCCAACCGCAGCTATCGACTAAAATCGGCTCCTCGTTTGTGTGAGGAGCCGAACTCGGGCCTTTGGGACAGAGCCGACGACATAAATGCTCCCGTCCTTCGCAAGGGGCACCGCCTACGTATCACAGCATCAATCGCAATCTCGCAGCCGGCACGCAGGCCGGTAATGCAAATATCACTTGGAAATCTGGCGGCCGGCAGACATTACGAATGACTGCGACCCATTGCTCGCCCGTTGGTTATCTATCGTAGATCGAACATCCGAGGATAGCGCATGACGTCAAACGACACCGACGAGATCGAAGTCGAACTGAAACTGGAACTGACCCCGGAAGGGGCGGATGCCTTGGAGGCATCCGGTGTGTTCGAAGGGACTGTGCAGACGGTCCGGCAGCACGCGATCTATTTCGACACGCCGAATCACGATCTTGCCCGGGCCGGGCTCTCCCTGCGCATCCGGCGCAATGGCGAGCGGCGCGTGCAGACCGTCAAGGCCGCCGCCGCTGCGGCCGGCATGTTCATCCGTCCGGAATGGGAGCGCGAAGTCGCGGACGACCAGCCGATCATCGACCACACCACGCCGATTCCCGCGTTGCTCGGCGAAAAGATCGCGGCGATCGCACCCTTGTTCGTTGTGGAAAATGAGCGGCGGATCTGGAACATCGGCGGAATCGAAGTGGCGCTGGACCGGGGCCGCATCATCGCGGGAGACCGGGAGGCGACGCTTCATGAAGTCGAGCTGGAACGCAAGAGCGGCGATCCTGCCGCCCTCTTCGCGCTGGCGAGGCAGATCGACGCTGCCGCGCCCGTCCATCTGGGAGTGCTCAGCAAAGCGGAGCGCGGATATCGGTTGCTCGGGCCTGCCGTGTCGCGTGCCAAGGCGGAGCCTGTCGACCTGAACCGCGCGATGACGGCCGCCGCCGCTTTTCAGGCGATCGGCTATGCCTGCCTGCGCCATTTTCGGCTTAACGTGCCGCTGGTGCTGGAAAACCGAAACGCCAAGGCGCTTCATCAGGCCCGCGTGGCGCTGAGGCGGCTGCGCTCCGCCTTGGCCATCCACAAGGACATGCTCATCGACGGCCGCGCCGCGTCGTTCAATGACGATCTGCGCTGGCTGGCGGGCGAACTCGGCAAGGCGCGCGACATCGACGTTTTGGTCGAACGCGTCGGCGAGGGCACAATCCAGAGCCACCTGCAGGTCGCCCGCAACGACGCCTACGACAACGCCGACGCAGCGCTGCAGTCCGATCGCGCCCGCCTGCTGCTGCTGGGCGTGGTGGAATGGATATCCCTCGGACCATGGCTGTCGCTGGAGCAAAACGTGGAGATGCGCGAAATGCCCGCGCGCGACTTTGCCGAGGGTGCACTCGGACGCTTCCGCCGCAAGGTCAAGAAAGGCGGCCGCCATCTCGAAAAGCTGGGCGACGAAGACCGGCACACGGTGCGCAAGGCGGCGAAGAAGCTGCGCTACGCGACCGAGTTCTTCGCGGGCCTCTACGATCAGAAGCGCGAGAAGAGGCGGCACAAGCGGTTCGTGTCGGCGCTGGAAACCCTCCAGGACCGTTTGGGTGTTCTGAACGACCAGGCTGGGACGCGCGAGTTGCTTACCAGCCTCGGTCTCGCCAACGAGCCGGACGCAGTGGCGCTCATCGGCGATGGTCCTGATGCACAGCTGCTGGAAGCGGCGGCGGAAGACTATGACGCCCTCGTGGATGCCAAGCGCTTCTGGCGCTGAGGGCTTGTCCTTGGCTTCAGGCGCGAACGTTGAGGTCCACATGAATGCGGATAGCGTCGTGGCGCCAGTATTCCTGGTCGTATTCCACCACCCGCCCGGCTGCATCGAAGCTGGTGCGGACGACCAGCAGGCCGGGGGTGCCTGACTTGACGCCCAGCCCGTCCGCCGCTTCCTTGACGAGAGCGCAGGGGCGCATGTCCACCCGGTTGCGGGCCACTGTGACGCCGTAGGTCTGGGTCAGGATATCGGTCAGCGAGCCGTCCAGCGAATGGGTGAGCAGATCGGGTGCAAGCGCGGGGTCGACGGTGATCTGCTCGACCAGCACCGGGCGGCCGTCGATCGTGCGGCGGCGGTCGATGACATGCATCAGCGTGCCCGGCGCGACGCGGAAGATATCGGCAACGGCCGAAGGCGCGGGCCGCGCTTCCTTCGCCAGCGTCTGGGTGCCGGGCGTGCGGCCCTGCTCGCGCACGTAGGCCATGAACCCGGCCCAGCGCGTGGGATCGTAGGTCACCGCCGGAGGGGAGACGTACCAGCCGCTGCGGTCCTTGCGGTAAATGAGGCCCTCCGCCTCCAGCTGGAACAGCGCCTCGCGAATCGTGCCACGCGCCGTTCCCGTGCCTGTCTGCAGCTGCCGCTCGGACGGCAGCCGGGTGCCGGGAAAAAGCTTGCCCATCTCGATGTTGAGCGCGATCTGGTCCCGCAGTGCAAGGTACTGCGGCCCCTCCACGGTGCCGGCCGTGCGCGTCCACAGCATCATGTCGGTCTTCGCACGCATCGGTCAGCCCATGTGAGATCGCCAAAAGGCTGGCGCTGCCCACTCATGACAGCAGGCGCGCCGGGGCGTCAATGCGCGGATGCGCCCGCGTTCGAAGACGCGGGCGCATCCGGCCATCGCCATCAGAAGCGATAGCTGCCGCGCAGCAGGAAGGTGCGGCCCGCTTCCATGTAGTCCTTCATGTAACTGGGATTGTCACCCTTCGTGGTGTAGTACTTGTAGTCGTTGAGCACGTTGCCGACGTCGAAGTCCATCGCCAGGTGACTGGTGAAGTTGTACCGCAGGTGGAAGTCGAGGCTCTTGTTCGGCCGCACCCATTTGTCGACGGCGTTGTCACGCAGCGATTCGATGAACTTGCCGCGATAATTGTATGAGAGCTTCGTCTCGATGCCGTACTTCTGGTAGGTGATCGCCGCATTATACATGAGATGCGGTGCGTTGATGAAGCGGATCGACTTGCCCTGACGGTAGTCCAGCCCGGTTTCCGCCGAGCTTTTCTGCACTGTCACGTTGCCTTCGAGGCCGAAGCCGTCGAACGGCGGCGCGAGGCCCTGCAGGCCCTTCACCATGTTGAGTTCGATGCCGTAGATCTTTGCCGTCTCGCCATTCTGCGGCTGGCTGATCTCGATCGTGCCGTTCTGGGTGTTGGCATTCACCTGGCTGCCGTTGGTGAAGATGAAGTTGTCGATATGCTTGTAGTAGACCGCCGCCGACAGAATGCTGGTCGCGTCGGGGTAGTATTCCAGCGAGAGGTCGGCATTGATCGACTTCGCCGGCTTCAGGTCGGGATTGCCGCGGCTGATGGCGATGATCTCGTTCGTACCCGGATCGCGGGTGATCGACTGCCCGGACGAAAGGTAGCTGTATTCCGGCGGCGAATAGCCCGTCCATACCGCCGCGCGCAGGACCTTGTCGTCAGCCGGGCGCCAGATCGCCGTGATGCTCGGCAGGAACATCGTGTAGCCATTGCTGGTCCGGTCGAAGCCGCTGTCGTCGCCGTCGTCCGACCAGAAGACGTTGGTGGTCTCGCGCCGCTCGACGCGGGCGCCGGCGATGATGCCAACATCGCTCAATTGGAAATGCGCCAGTGCGTAGGCAGCGTAGACCTTCTCGGTGCTGCGCTTGTCGTCGGCGAAGAACTCGGCGGCGTCCGCGTCCATCGGGTTGGCAGCCATCCCCGCCTTGATCGCGGCCTCCACGCGCGCGCGGCTGAGCACGTCGCCATAATAGTACTGGCCGCGCAGGATGCTGTTCACTTCCTTTTCCACCAGCCCGGACTGCTGGAGGTTAAGCCCGTCGAGCGCGGTGCCCGACAAGTCGCCGTCATAGATCGGGGTATAGTCGTAGTCGCGCTTGGAGCGCATGTACTTGGCGCCGACCTTCACGTAGTCGAGCGCGCTCTCGAAGTCGTAGCGCAGATCGAAGCGGGCGGCGATGCGGTCGTCCTTCTGCTTGCTACGCGACGAACTGGCGCCGTCGAACGCGAGTAGCGAGGAGTCCTTCTCGACGAACTCGGCGAAAGCGGGCAGTCCGGCTTTCGGGAAGCGCGGGTCGCTCGACACCCAGTCGATGCCTGTGGCGTTCAGCGGATAAGTGCATTTGTCGCAGTTGTAGCTGATCGAATAGCCCTGCGGCGAGGTCCGGTCGCCGCCGGAATAGCTGACGTCGTAGTCGAGGTGCAGGCGGTCGAGATCGCTATGGCCGCCCAGGTTGATCGTGTAGAGGGTCTGGTCCATGTCGATCGTGCCGAAATTGCGCGCGAACTGGAACTGCCGGGGGTCCCACACGCCAGACCGGCCATTGAGCGACCAATAGCCGTTCGATCCTGCGTCGAGGTCGGTAATGACGCCGTCCCCATCACGATCGACGATCTGGCCGGCGGTGTAGCCGTAGCGGTTGTAGGTCTTGCCGCCCTGCTGGAACTGGCCGGTGATCATGCTTTCGGGCTGGGCCAGCCCGGTGTCGTTCTCGTTCACCTGCGTCAGGCGCGCGGTGGGGCGGTTGCGGTAATCGGTGACCTCGTTGGTGCCGCGCTGTTCCTGCCGCGAATACTGGCCGCGCAGGTAGAGCTGCGTAGTGTCGCCGTGGAAATCGAACGAAAGATTGCCGCCGTACCGCTTCTGCTGCAGGCGCCGGTAATCCAGGTCGATGCCCGGCAAGTGCATGTTGCTTTCGTCAATGACCTCTTCGGAATCCTTGCGCCAGTTATAAGGCTCCCACTCACCGTCGTTCTCGGTTTCCTGACCGTTACCGTGGCTGACGCCGTAGTTGGCGGAGAGGAAGATGCCGAAACGGTCGTCCGCGAAACGTTGACCGAAATCGGCCTGGCCTTGGAAGTTGCTCGAATCTTCGTCAGCCTTGCGCGCCTGCTGATTGAACCCGCCGGCGCCGTAGACGCGCAGGATCGTGCTGTCGGCGAAGTCGAAGGCGGTGGGGGTACGGAAGTCGATCGAGCCGCCGATACCGTCGCCGTCCTGGTCGGGCGTGAGCGTCTTGGTCACGCGGATTTCGGCAAGGCCGTTGGGCGGCAGCACGGTCAGCGAGACGTCGCGGCTGCTGGGGTCAGTCTGCGCCACGCGCACGCCGTTGATGTAGACGGCGTTGTAGGTGCCCGACAGGCCGCGGATTGCGACGTACTCGCCCTCGCCCGTGTCTTGGTTGACGATGACCGACATCCCGGGAATGCGGGCGAGCGCGTCAGCGACGTTGGCGTCGGGCAGCTTGCCCAGATTGTCGGCGGAGATGATGTCGACGACGTTGTCGGCATTCTTCTTCCGCTCGATCGCGATCACCGTGCTCTGGCGTTGTCCGGTAACGAGGATGTCGTCCGCCGGAGGTGTTTCGTCGGCCCACGCAGGCGCGACTACAGCAGCCAGCGCCAGCGTCGCGGTTGATATGTTCAGCAGCACGCGCGAGGCGTGCGCAGTCTTCGACATGCCCATGATTAACTCCCCAAATCTCGGTGCCATCCGCCGGCAGCCGTGGCTGGCTGCCCTCCACACAGCGGGATCATCGAATCGACGATCACTGCGATTTCTGGTATATACCAATATACATTGCAGGCTGGTGACAAGATTGGGAGAGTCCGCGTCCACGTGCGTCGGTTTCAGGCACGATACCGCTCCGCAGACCCGGACGTCAGGCGTGCGTCATTAGAGACCAGAGCAACGGCCTGTAGCTTTCGAGGTCCGGCACGTCCCAACCGTTACGCTTGCCCTGATCGTCGTAACGACGCAGCCGAACCGATGATTCGAAGGCTGCCTCGCCCTCGAATTGGGTAATTTCCTGAGGGCTCATCGGGCCGCCCTGCAAGTTCAGGCTCAACACCGATGCCCGGCTGAGCATTTCGGTGTAACCCGGCTCCACGGCGCACAGATAACGCTTTGCAGCGACATGAAGGCGAACCGGCTCGGTCACTTCGGACGTGAAGTGGGGCGCGAGGAAAGCGGCGCCGCTGATTTCGTGGCGGGCATCTATGCCATGCGTTTCAGCCGCTTCCCCAGCCTCTTCGATGAACTGGCCGATGTCGTGAAGCAGGGCGGCGGCGATCAGGCTGTCCGGCGCGCCATCAAGCCTTGCGAGTTCGGCGCATTGCAGCACATGCTCCAACTGGGTCACGTCTTCTCCATAGCGTTCATCCGAGAACCTGTTGATTAGGTTGAATATCGTATCGATCACTGGTGATACTGTTCCTCTGGAGCCAATAATTTTACAGCGCTTACCGGGCCGATTTTCGTCCCTGACGAGCCTCGCTGCGCAGACCTGTAGTCAATATGTCGCAATATTGGACTATACCAGTTTTATGGCTGGTGTGCGACACCTGATCTGCCGAACGGTGAAAACGGAGCTGGAATGATGGACAAGGCCAATCGGCGCGATTTTCTGCGCATGGCGGCGCGCACCGCTGGCGCGGGGACTGCGCTGTCGATGATGCCGGGGCTGCTCGACCGGGCACTGGCGATCGAGCCGGCGCGGCGCTCGGGCTCGATCATGGATGTCGAACACATTGTCGTCCACATGCAGGAGAACCGCTCGTTCGATCACTACTTCGGCATGTTCAACGGTGTACGCGGCTTTGGCGACCCTCGCCCCCTACGCCTGCCGGGCGGGCGAAGCGTCTGGTCGCAGCCCTCAAGCCAGCATCCCGATGGCTACGTTCTGCCCTTCCACGGCGACTCGAAGACCAGCCGCTCGTTCCTGGTGGACGGTGCCGAGCAGTCGCACGTCGAAAACATGCACATCTTCAACCACGGCCGCTACGACCGCTGGGGCCACACCGGCGAACTGCACAACAGGATGCTTCACTACGGCGCGGGCGACCTGCCGTTCTACTACGCTCTGGCGGACGCCTTCACCATCTGCGACGCATACCACTGTTCTACGATGACGCAGACCTACCCCAACCGGATGCACCTGTTCACCGGCTGCAACGGAGGCGGCGGCACGGGAGGCGATCCCGAGATGCACAACTACGGCGAGGACGAGACGCCCAGCGCCGACATGACGACCGACATGCCGCTGCGTCCCGGCGCCTACGGCTGGACGACTTATGCCGAGCGGCTTCAGGAAGCCGGCATCAGCTGGAAGGTCTATCAGGAATACGACAACTTCGGCGACAACCTGCTGTCGGTCTTCCCAGCCTTCCGCCCCTGCGCGCGCGATTCCGAACTCTATAAACGCGGGCGCTCTTGGGTCAGCGAAGATGCGCAAGGCGCCGATCGCACGCGTTCCGACGGCGAGCAACTGGTCGCGGCCTTCCGCCGCGACGTTGAGCACGGCACGCTGCCCCAGATTTCGTGGATCGTCACCGCCGCGGACTTGTCCGAGCATCCGACCGCAGAACCCTCTAAGGGCGAGCACGTCAGCGCCGGCCTCGTCGCCGCGCTGGTCGACAATCCCGAGATGTTCGCCAAGACTGCCTTCATCCTCTGCTACGACGAGGCCGGGGGATTCTACGATCACGCACCGCCGCCGGTGCCACCGGTCGGGCAGTACCGCGGCCACAGCACCGTGCCGCTTGGTGGAGAGGCCAAGGATTATCGCGGCACCGGCAAGGCGGGGGATGCGGTGCACCCGGTCGGCCTCGGTATTCGCACGCCCACCGTAATCGTCTCTCCCTGGACGCGCGGCGGGAATGTCTGCTCGGAATTATTCGACCATACCTCGGTGCTGCAGTTCATGGAAAAGCGCTTCGGGGTGAAGGAAACCAATATCAGCGACTGGCGGCGCTCGGTCTGCGGCGACCTGACCTCCGCGTTCGATTTCTCGGGCGGGGCGCGGACGGGCACCGCGCCGCTGCCCTCCACCACCGATTTCCGCGCCCGCGTTGCGCAGTCGGCCGCCGGGACCGCCAACGCCATACCCGATCGGCAACGGCACACCGTCCAGATGCCCGGCCAGCGCCCGCAGACCGCCCTGCCCTATCGCTTTTCCACGCAATGCCAGGTCGGCAAAGATGGGCGCGTCACGCTGCTGCTGGCGAACGACGGGCCTGTCGGCGTTACCTTCACCGTCCATGACAACACCGATCGGCAGGAGCCATGGCATTACACCATCGGCGCGGGAGAACGATTCGAAAGCGCGCAGTGGCACGATGACGGGCCGCTGGATGACTACGACCTCACCTTGCGAGGACCCAACGGATACTGGCGCCGCTATGCCGGCGCATTGAACGGCGTTGCCCCGGCCGAGGTTCTATGCCTGGACGGGGTGAAGGCGGTAAACCTGAAGCTGCTCAACGAATCCGATCGACCGCAGACATTCCGGATCACCATGGACGCGGCGTACCCGAACAAGGGGCCGCGCAAACGTGCAGTGACCGTGCCGCCGCGCAGCTCCAAGGTCGACCGTTGGGCTCTGCCCGCCAGCGATGACTGGTACGATCTTGAAGTTCGCGTGGACGGATCGGAGGGCTTCCTCCGCCGTTTCGCCGGAAAGGTCGAAAGCGGCAAGGCAGGACGGACCGACCCCGGCATCGGCGTGATGCGCACTGCCTGATCAAACTCGGTCTGTCGGGGGATGCGTAACCTTCAAGCGGGGGCCCGGCCGAGCCCCACGCCCGGCCCGTCAGAAGATCGACGCCTTGACGCCGAGCACGAAGCGCGGGCCGTAGTATTCGACCTGAAGCGGACGCTCCTTGCTGCCGAGGTAGTACTGCAGCTTCTGGTCGGTGAGATTGCTCGCCTCGCCGAATACGGTCACGCGGTCAGTGACGTTCCAGTTCACCGTCAGGTCGAGGCTGGTGTAGGCGCCGTAGTAGCTGTCGCTGTCCGCATCCGTGCCGTATTCCTCGATATAGGCGCCCTTGTAATTCATGGCCAGGCGCGTCGAGAAGCGGCCGTCATCGTAATAGACCGCCAGGTTGGCAAGATTGTCCGCCTGCCGCGGGACGCGGACCGAGCGCCCGTCCGGCAGGGTGAATTTCGAGCGGATCAGCGTGTAGTTGGCATTGACGCCGAGGTTCGAAAGAAGGCCAGGCAGGAAGCCGAGGCGGCGCTGGACGTTGAACTCGACGCCGTAAAGGTCGCCCGATGCGCCGTTGGCAGGAGCCAGGAACGCTACCCCGTCAATGCCGCGATACGTGCCCACCACGCGGCTGTCGTAGATCGGATTGGAGATGCGCTTGTAGAACGCGCCCGCCGAGATGACCCCGTCGTTACCGAAATAGTGCTCGACCATCAGGTCGCCGTTCCATGAATACGTTGGCTTGAGGTTGGGGTTGCCGCCCGCAAATTCGAGGTCGGCTTCGCTGAAAGCGCCGCCGGGCGCAAGGTCGCCGAAGTCCGGGCGGGCGAAGGTGCGGGTCACAGCGGCGCGCAGGTTGGTGTCGCCGTCTAGGTGCAGCGTGGCATGAAGCGAAGGCAGGATCGCAAGATAGTCGTTCGACCTGCGGGTATTCTCCAGCACGCCGTTGACCAGCACCTGACCGTCCACGGTAGTCTTGGTATATTCGAAGCGCACGCCGCCCAGTAGGGTCAGTATGTCGCTGGGCACCCAGGTGCCCATGAGGTAGCCGGCCGCCTGTTTTTCATAGAGCTTGAAGGTACGGCCCAGCGCTCCGCCGTTCTGCGCCGTGGCGGAGCCCGCTTCGTCGAGCACCAGATTGCCACGATTGGCGAGATACCAGTCGACGAGGTTCCGCTCGCTCACCACTTGCGAAAACTGGCCGGCGTACTGCTTGCCGATGGAAAGCTCGTCGAGGTACTGACCGCGTCCCGGCTGGTTCATCAACGGGAAGTCGGCAAGGGTCGGCACCGGACCAGCCGCCGGATTCCAGGTGTAGAACAGGTCTTGGAACGTCGCATCGCGCACCTTGTCGCGGTATTTGCCGCCGGCCTTAAAGGTCAGCGTGCCGCTCGCTGGAACCGTCAGGTTGCCTTCCAGCACAATGCGGTCGGTTTCCTTGACGCGGATCTTGTATAGCTCGACGTTGGCGAGGCGGGTGAGCGAAGGGTCCATCTGGAACCCCGAGGGCAGATGGTTGCCGATAGCGTTCGCAGGGTCGGTGCCGCCGTCGATCTCGTTGTAGGCGAGGTTGCCCGAGCCACGGTTCTCCAGCCCCTGATAGCCGACGTTCCGCTGGTCGAACCGGACCACGAAGTAGCTGTTGTCCTGCCCGTCGGGGGTGTCGCCGTAGCGGAACAGGTTTTCGTAGTGCGAAACCTTCCAGTCGAACTTCGCGCCGCCGCCCAGCATGTGGACGCCGCCCAGCTCGCCGCCCGACAATTCGGTGATGAGTGTGTTGAAAATGTGCTGCACCTCGACGCGATTGGACGCGAAGTTCAGGCGGTGCTTGTAATGCGTCTCGTCGTCGCTGAGCGAGCCGTAGGTGCCGCGCGCATAGATCTTGCCGCCGTCGTCGAAGGCGTATTCGATCGCGCCGTTGATGCCGGTGGTCTCGCGCACGCCGGTATAGTCGCGCAGTTCCAGCCGCGTGATGCCGATGCCGTCGCCGCCCCGGCGCGGCTCGTAGTTGTCGGTCGCCCAGTGGCGCTTGTAGTAGGTGCCGGTGAGCAAGAAGCCCAGCTTGCCGATCCGGTCGCCGTAGAGCGCGGTGGCGAGGAAGCCGGGCTTGTCGGCTTTCTCGGAGTAGTTGGCGCCCGCCGTCAGTTGCAGTGTGCGCTCCTCCGGCGCGGTCTTGGTGATGAAGTTCACCGAGCCGCCGATGGCGTCGCCCTCCATGTCGGGCGTAACGGCCTTGGAGACGACGACCTGGTCGATCAGTTCGGAGGGGAAGAAGTCGAACGCGGTGGCGCGGCTGGTGGTTTCTTCTTCGGCCGTAGGAAGACGGCTGCCGTTGATAAGGGTCGAGTTCCACTGCGAGGGCAGACCGCGCACCGCAACAAAGCGGCCCTCGCCCTGGTCGCGTTCGATGGAGACGCCGGGCAGGCGCTGCACCGCCTCGGCCGCGTTGCGGTCCGGCAGGCGGCCGATGCCGTCGGCAGTGAGTACGTTGACGATGTTGTCTGCGCGGCGCTGCTCGGCGATCGACTTCATCTCGCTGGCGACAATCGTGCCGGTGACAACGATCTCGTTCGAGGGCTCCCCTTCGGCCGGAAGGCCCTGCGCCTGGGCGGCTGGGGCGACGATCATCCCGCCGAGGCTGGTGCCGATTGCGGCGACTTTCATGATTGCGAACCTGGTCATTACTTCACCCCGATTATGTCTGGCTGCGGATCAGGTCCGCAAGCTTCGGGAAATGAATTGCCACGACACTGGCGCCGACAACCAATTCATTGGATGCATCGTAGCAATAGACATGACATAGATTTATTTAATGAACGCGAAAACCTCGCCATGAATGATCATGGCGAGGCGCGTCTTTAACAGTACGAGAATATGGTCATTGCATTTGTGATAATTTTCTTCGGAAATAGTATGCCGACAAAGCCATCATCACCATGCATATCCCCGAAGATGCATAGGCGAGCCAGATAAAGAAATGCAGCCAGTCGAGCGTCACGCCCGGCACGTTGCGCAGCAGCGTCAATGCCACGCTCCCCGCATAGCCCGAGGCATCGGCGACGTAGATCAGGAACCCTGCCGTTCCCGCCGTCCTGCTCGCCGCTACGAGCCGGTCGAACAGCATGGCATTGAACGGCGCGTAGCCGAGATAGAGGCCAAGGCCCGAGAGGATCATCCAGACGAGCGGCGAAACCATCCCGAACTGGAAGGCCAGGGTCGACATCCCGATGAGCAGCGCGCCGCTCATGACGATCGCATGGACGGCCATGAGTGCGCGGCGGTTGTCGCGCACCAGCACGAGGCTGGCGAGGATCAGCAGCGTCACCACCGCCACCGGCACTTCGCTCGCGGTGAAGACCTCGGAGACGCCGGCATAGCCAAGTTCGGTCCATATCTCGGCGGCGAAGTTATCGCGCAGGTCGCGCAGTGCAGTGAACAGCACATAGGCGAACACCAGCAGCGTCACGCCGGGTCCGTACTCGCGCAGGAAGGCGCGGCGCGCCTCGGCCGGCATCGGCGGGCGGGCCATGAGCTCGGCCTGTTCCTGCGCGCTCGGCGGGGGAAGCTGCGCGAGGCCTATCACCGAAACCAGCAGTAGCGGGAAGAACAGTAGGCCAGTCGCGGCGGGCATCCAGAACTCGCCGACTTGGACCACGGTCATCAGCCATAGGCCCACCGATTTCACTACGCCCGAGGAAACAATGAAGCTGGCGCACAGAATCGCCGCCAGTACCTCGCTGGTTCGCCGCCCTTCGATATAGCCGAAGACCAGTCCCCAGATCATGCCCAGCGGCAAACCGTTGAGGAACAGCGCGCCGACCTTCCACTGCGTCGGCAGGACTGCGAAGAGGACCAGCGCCGCCCAGGAGAACGCCACGAGGCTGACGATCGCGACGCCGCGCCGCGACGCCGCCATCTCCGAGACGACCTTGACGCCGATCAACTTGGACAGCGCGTATCCGGCGACCTGCGCGATCACGAGCGCGATCTTGAAATCGATCACGCCTTCCCAGCCCTGCACGTCGGCGTACGTCGCCGCCGTGAACGGCTTACGGAAGGCGTACATCGAAAAATACGCGGAAAAGCTGGCCAGTCCGCCGTAAAGCGCCAGCGCCCATGGGTGCCCCTGGGCTAGCCACTGGCGCAGCGAAGTGGGCTGCGCACCCAAACGGTCTGCCGCCAGCGCGGTCATGCCAGGAACCGGGACGACGCGGCGCCGGGACCTTCGCCGCGTTCCAGCGCCTTGCTTACGGCAACCACGGCAAGGTCGAGATGGGCGACGCTTTCGATCACGAAGTCAGCGCCGGCCCCCGCGAACTCGGCAACGACGGATTTCATGCGTTCGGCGCGTTCGTCGGGGGACAGCGCGGTGAAGGTAGCATGGTCCAGGCCGACCCCGTTGCCGGAGCCTGCCAGCCCGACAGTCCACATTCCGGCGTGCCGGCCTGCCTCGATACCCACCGGCGCGTCGTCGACCGCGATGCAGGCGGCGGCGGGCCACACGCCCATGTCGACCAGGGCTTTCCACAGCATCAAGGGCGCGGGACGCCCCTGTGCGGTCTCTCCCGCGCAGACGATGACTTCAGGGGCATAGCCCTGCTCGGCGGCGGCGGGGATGATGTCCGCCATCATCGTGCGGGTGTAGCCCGTGGTCGAGCCGACGCGGATGCCGCGGGCCCGCAGCATCTCGAACGCATCGGCCGCGCCGGGGATCAGTTCACGGCAGAGCGCGGCGCATTCCTGCATCGCCGGCTCCAGCCGCTCCATCAGCGTGTCGACCTCAGTCTCGGTCCAGTCCGCGCCCTTGGTCTCGCGCCAGCGCGCGGCGATGGCAGGCTCGGACAGCATGGCGACGACATGCTCGCGCTTGGCCTTGCCCATGTAGCGGCGGATCGCCGGTTCCTCCACGAGGACGCAGGCCTCGGCGAAAACGCGCTGCATCGCCATGACGGGCGCACGGGATCCGAAGTCGATCATGGTGCCGGCCCAGTCGAACAGGACGGCGGCGACAGGCGAACGGGCGTTGGACATCATGCAAACTCCTTGATGGGGGCATCGATCGCCGCGCCGACCACCCGCTCGCCGATAGCGAAGGCCGTGGACATGCCCGCGCCGCACGTCACCACGGTGACATGGACGCCGGAAGCGACTTCTCGGGTAAACCAGTTCTGCCGGGGCGATGAGGCGTAGACGCCGACCCAGCGTTCGATGACCTGCGGCGCCGGACCAAGCACGGCCTCGAACTCGTCGAGAACGAGGCGGTTCACCGCTTCGTAATGAAACGGATCGGGAGCATCGCCGTAATCGTGGCTGTCCCCGACGACGAGCGAGCCATCAGCCGACTGCACCGCGATCAGGTGGACACCGGCATCGAGCTGCGCGCCCTGTTCGGCGCGAAGCTGCGCAACCAGCGCGGCCGCTTCGGGCAGCGCGGAATAGCCCTCGTAACGCGCCAGGCCGAGGTCGCTCATGACAGGACGCGCGAGGCGATATTCCGGGGCGGCGAGGCGCATCATCTGCAGCTTGCAGCGGGTCACTTCGTGCTCGGCCATGACTTGGGGGAACAGGGCGTTGAGATCGTCGCCGGGGCAGACGAATACCGTCTCCGCACGATATTCGCCGCTGCTGGTCGATACGCGCCCCGTCTCGCAATGCAGCACCGCGCCGGGTGCCGCGAAAGTCACGTTCATGTCGCGTTCCAGCCACGCCGCAATCGCCGGAATCGCATCCCTTGCCTCCACCCGCAGTTCGTGAGGGCTCACCAGAGCCGCCTTGCAGGGAGCGAACGGCGTTGAAGTGTCCAGCTTGCGCAGTTCGCGGTCCGAAAGCAGTCTGCACCCCTCCCCCATCTCGGTTTGCATGAACGACTCCAGCACTGCGGCGGCGGCTTGCCTGCGGACCGGCAGCACGAGCCCGTCCTGCTCGATGCCGATCCCCGCGCGCTGCGCCACCTGCGCCCAGATATCTCGCGACCGCCGGGCGAGCGGCCACATGTCATGGCGTTCCTGCCCGGTGACGGTGACGAAACCGAAGTTGCGAATACTCGCCCCTGTGGCCCGGGCATGGCGGTCGATCACGACGACGCGCTTTCCCGCCCGCGCCGCCGCCAGCGCATGGGCCAGTCCCACTATACCGCGGCCGATCACCGCGACGTCGAATTGAATGCTCGTACCCGACATTGTCTGCCTGTGACCGTCCTGTAACAATCATGTGTCACATGCGGTTTGGGCCGAACGCCCGATCAAGGCCAATGCATCCGGGGAATGGCGACCATAGACGGCGCAGCCCAAACCAGAACCGAGGGTCCGTGAGCGTCAATTTCCTTCACCTGCGGTCGTTCTACGCCGTGGCGTCCGAACGCAGCGTCAGCAAGGCTGCGCGGCGCCTGAACATCTCGCAACCGACCTTGTCCAAGCAGCTCAAAGCATTGGAAGACCGCTACAAGGTCAAGCTGATCGAAGGTATGCGCCCGCCGCTGACACTCACGACCGCCGGCCGAGCGCTGTACGAAAAGGCAGAGCGTTTGTTCGGCATCGCCGACGAGATCGGCCAACTGCTGGGCGAAGATGATATCGATAGCGGCGCGCTGCTGCGCCTCGGCACGGATTCCCCGCCATATGCCGCGGAGTTCATGGCAGCGTTCCAGGCCGCCGTCCCCGGTGCGCACTTTCGCGTCACGATCGCGAATGCGGTCCAGACCAACGAATTGCTGCTCAAGGCCCAGGTGGACATCGGCATCATATGCGAGCCACCTGTGCAGAACGACTATACATATGCACCGCTGTATCAGGACAGACTGGTCGCCATCGTGCCTGCCGCCTGGCCGGACGACAATGCCCGCGCCTTGCCGCTGGAGCGGATCAGCCAGGAAGTCGTGCTTGTGCGTGAAGCGACTTCCAGGACCCTGGCGGCAATGAATCGCCTGCTCGCGGACGCCGGGATCGCTCCGGGCCGAACGATGGAGTTTCACACCCGCGAGATGATCCGCGAGGCGGTCGCCCATGGCCTTGGCATAAGCCTGATGTTCGCCAAGGAATGCCCGCCCGACGAAAGGATACGGGTTCTCCCATTGGAAACGTCGTCTTCGCTCATTGATGTTAAGGGCTATTTGGCCGTCCGGACGGAGCGAAAACGAATGCCGCTTATTCGGCAGTCGCTGGATATCGCGCGCGCATTGAGCGGGCGCGCCTGACGCCGGAGCTTCCGGGTACAAGAAGGCTCCGGGTTATCCCTGCCGCCTGACTTTCGACAAACATGATGGTCTGCGTGATTTCAGAGCTAAGACACTGCGGCGGAGCCAATCCCCCAGCCAAGCCACTTCTCCCCCGTGGATGTTGCGGAGATCGGCGTTCGCGTTAAGGGTTGAGGGGCCAATTTGAGGAACTCGTGTTGACCGACACCAGCGCTGCCCCGTCTCCCAAGATCAAAAAAGCGGCGACAGCCCGGCCAACCAAACGCGGCAGACCATCGCACGAGCAATCCGCAGCGATAAGCGAGGCTATTCTAGCCGTAGCGGCCGAACTGTTCATCAAGGACGGATTTGATAACACGTCGATGGAAGCGATCGCCAACGCCGTTGGGATACCCAAGACAACCCTGTACAAGCGTTATTCCGACAAGGCAGCCTTGGTAAACGACGTAATCATCGATCAGGTGGCATCATGGTCCCAGGTAGCCTCGCGCCAGGATAGCCGCCTGCCGAACGACCTGAAGAAACGCCTCGTTCACCACACGACGACGATCCTGGTTTGGAGCACCAAGCCCGATGTCCGTGCGGTCATGCGCCTTGCGCTCAATGCCGCAGGGCGCGGTCCCCAGGATGTCCTCACAGACTTTTTCGGCTACACCGACATGATTGCATTCATGGGCAATGAGATTGCTGTGTATGGCCCCGCGTCCGGGATCAATGCCCGAGATCCCGAGCGTATCGCCCATGCCATCATGGCAATGATCTCGGGATGGCTCAATATCCGGGGCATGAGCGGACCAGTTTCGGCAAAGGAAGCCCGCTCCCAGGCCGAGTTCATGATCAATCTGCTCATGGGTGGAGTCGACGCCTGGTGACGCGCAGCAAAACTTGAGAGCAAACCACGACGCTGCGTTGGTCATCTCGGCGGCAACACAGACCTGTGGATCCGCTTCCAGCATGATCCCTTAGGAAGCGAAGTAGTGTTTCTAAACGGATACTTCTGCTTTCAAACACGGAGTTCCGGGGTGGGAGCCGATCCGCCTTTTTCAGACAGTCTAGCGCGCTCTTTCCCGCAGAAACCCGCTCCGCTCGAGACGCGCGACTGATTCACGTGCGACGGGGGCAAGGTGACCGTTGCGCAAGGTGATCGTCCGGTTCCGGCCATCAGCCTGGACCGAGTCGATCGCATCGTCCGCTACCCACCAACTGCGATGAACCTGCTGACCTGACGCACCGTCCATTTCGGCGATCGCATCCCGCAGGCGCATGAACAGAAGCTCGCTGCCTCCAGGACCATGAACGCGAACGTAATGGTCTTCACTCTGCAAGGCGAGGACCGGTCCGGCGAAGGTCGCCGACAAGCGATTCCCCAGGCGACCCGCGGAAAGGTCTCTGTCGGTGTTTGGCTCCGCAGACGCCGCGCTTTGAGACGACACTACGGCGCCCCCGTCGTCGTCCCCGACGGGAGATATCGCCTCATCCCCCTCACCCAGGCCAACGCCGCGCATTCGGTCATCGACGACCCGTGCCCACCACACGACAGCGAGAACCGCCACCGCGCTGAGCAAGGCAAACGGCAGGATGCCCGCAAAGCCGTTCAGCGCGTGAAAGAACACGCTTGCCCCCCAGTTCCAGACAAGCGTCAGTGGCAGGCTCGACAGGATCACACCCCAGAACGTCATGGCCCGGCGCGGTAACGAAGTGGCGAGCGCCACGGCGGACCAGAAGAAGATCGACGGCCGTACGAGAACGTAGGCGCCCATCATGTGCATCCACCAACGCCAGACCCGCTCGGGGAAATCTGCTTCGAGATATGTCCCGAACGGTCCCAGGAACCCGATTACGGCGGCGACCACCAACATCGCCCACTGCTCGATGAGAATTCGCCTCAAACCGCTCACGTCATCTGCCCCCAACTGACGATGCGCGAATTGGCAAAACCGCAGTTTTCCGCAGGGTTTCGACGCGCTCGTCCTTCGTAACGTAATAGCAGTTGCCGGCCAATCGCAAGATGCCATCTGGCCTTCACACCGAGACCGCCGAGCGGGCTCACTCATGGAGAAACCCACATGAACACTCTTGCTATCCGGCAACTGGCGATAGCCACCCCGCTTGCCCTCCTCGTCCACGTACTCGCTTTTGCGCTCGTCCTTGCCTGAGGCATAGCATGTTCAAGGGTCTTATCGACGGCGAGCAGGCGCTGAATCTTTGGCTTGCGGCATTCGTGGTGACGGGCATCGTCGCCGGGATCGCCTCGGGCTTCTTCAAGGCGCGCAAGATCCAGCCTCGCGGCTTCAAATGGAAGATATTCCGGAACGAGGCCCTGATCGCGGTCGTGACGCTCATGATATCGGGCAAAATCATTGGCATGGCGAGCGCATGGCTGAAAAGCCACGGCTGGATCACGTTCAACGATGCCCCGGCCCAGTGGTGGGTGATCGCACTTGAGTACGGACTGTATTTCGTCCTTTTCGACACTTACTTCTATTGGCTGCACCGTTGGATGCACAAGGAGCCGGTCTACAGTTGGGTCCATAAACTGCACCACAAGTCGACCTCGCCGAACCTGCTGACAACGCTGTCGGTCAACCCGCTGGAATCAATCATCAACGGCGGCTTCGTGCCGCTGTTCTTGGCCGCCTTCACCGTTCACGGCGCGACGATGGCCCTGATCCTGCCGACCAACATCTTCATGGGTCTCTATGTCCATTCGGGCTACGAGTTCCTCCCCCGCTGGTGGAACCGTTCGTGGGCCACAAAATGGTTCATCAGCGCGACGTTCCATGACCAGCATCATCGGTATTTTACCGGGAATTTCGGCGGATACACGACGGTTTGGGACCGCCTGTGCGGCACCATGCGCAAGAAGTACGAGAGCGATTTCGTGGCGATCAAGGATCGCGCCCGAGGTTCTCGAATCGATGACAGCGAAGCGCTCGGACAACCCCAATCCGCCGCCGAAGCGGCAGGCTGAAAGCACGGAACGATCGCCCCTTCTCGGCCGGATGGCTCTCGGAAAATCATTTAAATATACGCAAAGTACATTTTCTGGTTCAAATTTTGAATCGATGCTCTACCCATAAGAAAACAAGACACGGGAGATTCAGATGCAAGCCCCATGGCGCCTTGGCACTTTGGTTCTGGCGATGGCAGCGGCCGGGACACCCCTGCTGGCCGCTCCTGCCGATACGATCAGATCCCGTATTGCGAACTACCGAGAGCTAGGCTCGGCGTTCAAAGCGGTGAACGACGGACTTCGCGGCGGTGAGGTACAGACGGTCCTCATCGCGCAATCGGCCCGTCAGATCCGCAACGCCTCGCGCGGGCAATACGAATGGTTCCCGGCCGGATCAGGGCTCCAGCCTGGCGCGAAGACACGTGCGAAGCAGGAAATCTGGACCCAGCCTGCCAAGTTCAAGGGCGCTCAGGACGCCTTCGCCAAAGCTGCGGATAATTTCCAGCTTGCAGTCACGAGCAAGGACGTTGCAGCGATCCGCGCCGGTGCGCAGAAGCTGGGCGCTACGTGCAAGGGGTGCCACGACAACTTCCGCGCGCCGGACAGCTGAGATGGCGAACTATCTCCTTCCCGCGATGGCAGCGTCCGTTCTTGCCATGCTCGCCGCAACGTCGGCCGCCGCTCAACCGGCGGATTTCCCCATCGCCCCTGCCGACGGAAGCCCCTTGCCTCCCGGCGTTCGCGTGCTGAAGTCTGGCGAAGGGCGGGTCTATGCCGATGCGAAAGGACGCGTGCTCTACGGCATGGACATGCGCACGGTGCTGCGCTGGGCTCCTGATCCCGCGAAATACTGCACGCAGGAATGCCAAGGCAACTGGGCTCCGCTGCTGGCTCCTGCCGCAAGTACGCCGAATATTCGCTATCCCTCCGGCTTCGAAAAAGCCGAGGGCGCGGGCGACACCCTCGATCCGCGCAAGGCGCCGGACTGGACGGTGATCGCGGGCGCACAGGGCCCTCAGTGGGTCTACAAAGGCTGGCATCTCGTCTTCACGCGGCGCAGCGGCAGCGCTGCTTCCACCGCGCTCGACGGCGCAGATAACATGACGTGGAATACCCTCAAATTCGTGCCCCATCCCCCGGTAATCGAGGCGCCGGGCACGGTTGCCGCCGCCTTCTTCGAAGACGCCTACGCACTGACCGACAAGGACGGTCACGTTCTCTTCACCGGCAAGTGCGCTGCCAACTGCACCTGGCAGCCACTGCCCGCACCGATGGCCGGCAATGGCCTGAAAGACTGGAAGATCACTCTCGATGGCGACCGCCCGGCGTGGACCATCAAGGGCAAACGCGTTTTCGTGAGCACGGAAGCGGATCCCCATGCCGTACCGGCCGGGGCCAAGGTCCTGCGGCCATGAAAATTCGGGAAAAGACCATGTACAACCGCAAACCGGGACGAACGCCGCTACTGTGCGGGGCTGCCCTTATTCTCCTGATTGCGAGCGCCGGGACGGTGGGTGTCCTTGCGCTACAAGGTCCCGCTGAGGCCGAGGCCTTGCCGAACCAGCTTCCGGATGCCCCTGCCAACGGCATCATGGGTTTCGTCGTGCAGGACTTCGTGCCCCCGGTGATCCAAGGCAACGATGCGTGCCCGGTCGGCACAACGCCCAAGATGCGCGAGGCCTACCTGGCGACTCTCTCCCCTGACGAGCGGACTCGGCTCGAGCGCAAGGAGAACGAGCCCGAGCTGACCAAACGCTGGCAGGCGACAGTGTTCGGTTCGAACGGGACGAACATCTGCTCCCAGCCCGACCAGTTCGATCGCCCGGTCCTGCAGACATTGCAGAGCAGCCATGCTCGCGGCCTCGATCTTGACGGCGATGCGCCGGGCGAGAGCTGCAGCCATCAGGAATTTGCGGCTCCCGATGGCCGGACCGGGATCGACAACCAGGAATACCGGGTCATGGGTTGCACGCTCGAATGGCGCGGCAAGGACGGCATCGGCGGCGACCAGCTCACCGGCATGCGCCAGTTCCATGCCTCAGGCGAATGGACGCAGGTGATCCTCCTTCGCGGCGTCGATAGCCTGCAGCACGACGACGACGTGGAAGTGATTTACGGCAATACGCCCGACCGGCCGCAACTGGACAACCACGGCAATTTCCTGCCCGACTACAGCTTCACCATTTCGGACAAGGCACCGCGCCACCGCAATGTCCTGCGCGGACGCATCGACAATGGCGTGCTGACCACTGCCGCCCAGGACATCAAGCTCACCCAGACCTGGGGCCAGGGCGGCGCCCGCGACATTCGAGGGGCGAGGACCGCCTACGACCTGCGCGGTGCCAAGCTGCGACTGACGTTCCAGTCCGACGGATCGGTTCGCGGGCTGGTGGGCGGGTATCGCCCCGTCTTCGACGTGATCCAGAGCCCCGCGATCGGCGGCGCCGGCGCGGCGCTGGCGGCGGGTATCGACTGCGCCGGGTTGCTGGCGACCTTGCACAAGTACGCGGATGGAATCCGGGACCCGAAGACCGGCAAATGCAGCGGCGTATCCAGCGCCATGGACATCTACGCCGTCCGCGCCTTCGTCAACGACGTTCCTTCCCTGGCCGCAAGGAGCCCTTCGCGATGAGCCTTTTCCGGATGGTCCCTCTTGGCATCGCTGCCGCAACCCTTGTCGGCGTGGTCTGGCATTCCGGCGCGATCTCGCCATCGTTCTCGGCCCATGCCGAGCCGGACCAGTCGCAGACCCTCCTACAGGGCCCGCATGTCGTCGGCATGCGGCGGCTGACAGAGGCGCAGTATCGCAACACGATCGCCGACATTTTCGGCAGCGACATCCGCGTTGCCGGCCGCTTCGAACCAATCGTTCGCCCCGCCCACCAGCTGATCACCAGCGGAGCACGCAGCGCGGCCATCTCGCCTTCCGGCCTCGAGCAGCTCGACATCATGGCGCGGGACATCGCCCGGCAGGTCTTCGACGAGAGCCACCGCGACCAGTTCACGCCCTGCGCTCCGGCTGATCCGGCTGCTCCCGATTCCGACTGCGCGCGGCGTGCCCTAGCTCCGCTTGGGCGCCTGCTGTTCCGACGTCCGCTGACCGAACAGGAGCAGGCGCTTTACGTCCGCATCGCCGGCGAAGGAGCGGGCGCGACGAAGTCCTTCAACAAGGGACTGCAACTGGCATTGGGGTCGATGCTTGTTTCCCCTTGGTTCCTCTATGTCGTGGAAACGGCCGAGGCAGATCCGCACAAGGCGGGCGCCATGCGCCTGGACGGCACCTCGCGGGCGGCGCGCCTGAGCTTCATGCTCTGGAACTCCACACCGAACGCCAACCTGCTCGATGCCGCCGCGACGGGTAAGCTTAGCGATCAGGGGCAACTCAACGGGATCGTGGCCAAAATGGTGGCATCCCCGCGTTTCGAGCAAGGGCTGCGCGCATTCTTCTCCGACATGCTGCTGTTCGAGAAGTTCGACGAATTGGCCAAGGATCCGGTGATCTATCCCTACTTCAATCAGGGTGTGCTGCAGGCCCTTCCCGAACAGATGCTGCGCACCATTTCCACACAGCTTCTGGATGGCGACGGCGATTACCGAGAGTTGTTCACCACCCGCAAGACATGGATCAATCGCCCGCTCGGGGCGCTCTACAAGGTCCCGATCGGACAATCGCAGGGGTGGGTGCCTTACGAATTCTCGGCTAATTCCGACCGTTCGGGACTGCTGGGACTTGCCGGTTTCCTCGCCATGTATTCCCACTCTGGCCGCAGTTCTCCGACCTTGCGCGGGCGCGCCATCCGCGAGCTTCTGTTGTGCCAGCCCGTTCCCAATCCGCCGGGCAACGTCAACTTCACCGCGGTTCAGGACACGGGCAACAAGGCCATGCCCACGGCCCGCATCCGGCTTGATGCCCATACCACCGATCCGGTGTGCGCGGGTTGCCACAAGATCACCGATCCGATCGGACTTCCGCTCGAACGGTTCGACGGTATCGGCGCTTTCAGGACGCAGGAGAACGCAGCGCCGATCAATGTCAGCGGCTCGTTCGACGGTGTCGCATTCGAGGGCGCGGACGGGGTCGGAAAGGCGATAGCAGGCAGCCAGGACGCGACCATGTGCGTGACGTCACGGGTGCTCGAATATGCCACCGGCCGCCCAAGCGAGGACGGCGAACTTGTCGAACAGCTCGAACGCCGCTTCGCAGCCGATGGCTATCGCCTGCGCAACCTGATCGCGGCGATCGCCTCCCTGCCGCAATCCTACGAACTACCCCCACAAGACCCGAAGGCCGGCGCCACGATCGTGGCGACACGGCGCTAACGAGAGGAAAATCCCATGGCATTTGGCCTGTCCCGGCGCACCGCCCTCAAGGGTATGTTCAATGGCGCCGCTATCACCGTCGGCGTCCCCCTGCTCGACATCTTCCTCGACGGCAATGGCGAGGCGATGGCGGCGACCGGCGCTCCTGTGCCGGTGCGTTTCGGCACCTGGTTCTGGGGGCTTGGCGTCAACCCGACCCGCTGGTTCCCTGACAATGCAGGCCCGGGTTACGACCTGAAGCCCGAGCTTGAGATCATCAGGGACCATGCGCACAAGATCAACATTCTCGGCAATTTCAACGTCATGCTGGACGGCGCGCCGAACCTTCCCCACACGTCTGGCGGGCCCGCGATCCGCACCGGCCGGGCACTGACGGCCGAAGGCGGATTGCCGGGAGAGAGCTTCGACGTCACCATCGGCGACAAGATCGGAACGCGGACCCGGTTTCGCAGCCTCGAGACGTCCGCATCCGGCGATCCGCGCAACTCGCTGAGCGGACGCGGCGGCGGTAATCTCAACCCTTCGGAAGGCTCCGCCGCCGGCCTCTACCAACGCCTCTTCGGCGTTGGGTTCAAGGATCCCAACAGCGCCACCTTCACGCCCGACCCTGAAGTCATGGCCCGCCGCAGCGTGCTCTCGGCAGTCACGGAGCAGCGGCAAGCCCTTTCCGGCGCGGTCGGAGCGGCCGACAAACAAAAACTAGATCAGTACTTCACCTCGGTTCGCCAGCTGGAGAACCAGCTTGAGGTGGAACTGACCAAGCCTGAGCCCCTTCAGGCGTGCATGGTGCCCAAGCCCGTGCAGGACCGCGCAGTGAACGCCGAAATCGAGAACGTCGTCACCAATCATGCTTTGATGACCGACCTGCTTGTGATGGCGCTGGCCTGCGACCAGACGCGGGTGTTCAACATGATGTTCAACAACGGTGCCTCGTCCCTCACCCGGATCGGCAGCACGATCACGCACCATCAGCTGACGCATGAGGAAGCTCTCGACAACCGGCTGGGTTACCAGCCTGAGGCGACCTACTTCCTCAATCGTATCTTCGAGGCTTGGGTATATTTCGTCAGCGCTCTCGACAAGGTCCAGGAAGGCCCGCGCACGCTGCTCGACAACACGCTGGTGTTCGCCCACTCGGAAACCGAGTTCGCCAAATTCCACACCATCGACAACATTCCGATGATGACGGCGGGCAGCGCCGGCGGGCGCCTGAAGACCGGCATATACGTCGACGGCATGGGAACGCCGGTGAGCCGGGTAGGCCTTACGCTCCAGCAGGTCATGGGCGTCTCGGTCGACAAGTGGGGCGCTGGCGGCATGGAGACCAGCAAGTCCATCGGGGAGATCGCCGCGTGAAGTCTGCGATCCAGCTCTTCGCATCGGTCGCCGTCCTGTCCATGCCGGCAACCGCCAGCGCCGGTGAGGCGGCAGCGGGTTCGACCAGACTGGTCGGCACAGTGCTGAATTCGGTGGCAGTCGACAAGCAATTGGCGTTCTATGAAACCGCCTTCGGGCTCAAGGTCGGCATGACGCTCGATCACGGCACCCGCCGGGAATACATGCTGCGCTTCTCGCAGGATGCCACCGAGGCCGGACTTATCATCGTTCACGATTCCGCCGCGGATCCCAAAGCTCGCCTTTCCCACGGTGACGCATTCGCGCGCATCATCCTGCGCGTAGACGACATGGATGCACTCCTGACCCGCCTCGACGGCGCCGGCATAGCACACCAGCCCGTACAGGAGGCTGCAACAGGCCACCGCATCCTGCTGCTCGACGATCCGGAAGGCTACTCGCTCGAGGTGATCCAAAGCGGCAGCCCAAAACCGAAGTCCGCCAAGTGACGCTGTCGCGCAGAGAACTCGTCGGCCGGGCACTGGGGATCGCCGCGGTCGCAGCCGCAGGAATGCCTGGCGCCCGTGCATCGGCGCAAGACGCATCCGCCGTCTGCTATGACCCCGCCACGCTGCCCTTTACGCAGAAAAGCCGCCGCCGCGCGCTGGGCTATCTCGACATGTCGAAAGACCCCGCGCGGCGCTGCGGCCTATGCGCCTTCTTCACCGCAGGAGGCCCGGGATGCGGGACCTGCCAAATGCTGTCTGGCGGGCCAGTCAATGCCGCCGGGGTATGCAACTCGTTCGCCGCCAAGGCCGCAAAGTGAGACCTGCTTCCGGCGCACGGGTCTGGGATTTGCCCACTCGCCTGTTTCACTGGCTGCTCGTGCTGCTTTTTGCGTTCTCGTGGTGGAGCGCCGAAAACCGTGAGATGCAGTGGCACTACCTGTCCGGCCTCACCCTGTTTGGCCTGCTAGGATTTCGCATCGTCTGGGGGTTCATCGGCGCAAGCACGGCCAGGCTCACAGCGCTATTCGCCTCACCGGCCCGAATTGTCGGCTACGTGCGCGGCCGCGACATCTCCCGACCGGGCCACAACCCGATCGGCGGCTACAGCGTCATCGCCATGTTGCTCGCATTGTGCGTTCAGGTCGGCACCGGGCTTTTCGCAACCGACGTGGACGGGCTGGAATCCGGCCCGCTCTCCTTCCTCGTCACTTTCCAGCAGGGACGCGGGGCGGCGCAGATTCATGAGGTCAGCTTCAATATCCTGCTCGCGCTGATTGCGCTGCATATTCTGGCTGTCGCCTTCTATCTCGTGGTGCGCAAGCGCAACCTGATCATGCCGATGCTGACCGGCCGGGACCCGAAGCTCGGCGCAGAATCGGGTGAGATGAAGCGTGCCTCCCCGGCTGCGTTTGTGATCGCCGCCGCGCTTGCTACCTTGCTGGCCTGGTCGGCCAGCAAGGGTTTCGGTTTGTGACGAATGGCGGCCCGCGTTCGAGAGGGCGACGTAGTTTTTAGCGCGCGAAAGCCTTCAGTTCGGCCAATCGGATCGCCCGGCCCGGCTGCGGCGTCATTGTCACGCGGATACGGTCGGTGCCCAGCGCCGGCCAGCGGACCTGGGTGATACCGTTGGCGAGCACCGCCGCCGGCGAACCGAGCTTGTTCCAGCGTCCATCTCGCCATGCCTCCACCGTAACACTGCGCGGCGCCGCGAACTGCTTGCCGTCCGCGAAAAAGGCCAGTTCGGCGCGGCCCAGCGTGACCGTCTTGCCGAAGTCGAGCGCATACCACTGCGGCTTGGGCGAAACGGCCGAGTCCCAGCCATTGGGCAGTTCAGGGTAGAACCACGCGCGGCCGTCGACGGCATCATGCAGTTTCTCCGCGTCAGTGCCGGACGAGGCGCTGGGTTTGGGAAACCCGCTGCGCACCAGTTGTACCGCAAGGTTCTCCTCGCGCGCGATGGGCGCATTGGCCTTGCGCGTGACCGCTACTTCGAGGCGCCCGAGATCGGCGCGGCGGGCGACTTCACGGCCGTCCACCTCGATAGCGAGCCCCTTCCCCCGGCCATAATGCGCGCCGTCCACATCCCACGTCACAGAGACTTCGTGGCCGTGATAGGGCACGCGCTCGGCCCGGAACCAAGCCAGTGCCTGCGGATCACCAGCGCCGGGGAGCAGCGGATTCACTTCCAGCACATCGTCCGCGCGGGGGCGGATGCCGACGAGGCCGGACAGGATCAGGTCGTTGTAGCCCGAGTGAAAATAGTGATGGCTGCGGTCCAGTCCGACGATCGGCTTGCCGGTCTCAGGATCGTAATCCTCCTCCAGGTCGAGCCGCTCATCCGCTCCTCTGCCCTGATAATGCATCTGGGTGTAAAGGCGCAGCTCACGCATCCAGTCGCTGCGGGTAACGGGGCCGCGCTCGTCGTAGTGGTCTAGCAGGTTGGCCATGCCGGTCAGCACCTGCGTGGTCTGGTAAGGCCAGATCGGGCCGTTCCACTGGCATTCGCGCGCATCGCCCAGATACCGGTACTGGCGCATGTAGTATTCGTAATTCTTCTCCACCGTGCGCATCCCGGCCTTGCCGGCAAGCGACTGCGGATCGAGCAGGTGGTTCCACGCCTTGGAATACTTCGCCTCATCCGGGACAAGGTCGAACATCCACGGCAGGTAGCCGACCAGTTCCCGGTTGCGGACCGGGTCCCAGTATTTGACGTGTTCGTTTGTGGTCTGGTGGCGGTCGGTGAAGTGGCCCAGCGCCGGGTTCCACAAGTCCGCCAGAACGCGGGTGCGCAGCGCGTCGGCACGGGCGGCGTAGTCCTTCGCCATCGCCGTGTCGCCGGACATTTCCGCCATGCGCGAGAGGGCGCGGGCATTGGCGAACATGTAGCTGTTGACCGAGGGCCGAAATGCATCCCCGCCCCGAAAGCCGTCCTTGCCGCCCGATGCGTCGATCGAGGAGACGGTATATTCGGTCGCGTCCAGCAGCGGCTCTACGAAGTAGAGGCCCTTGGTGAAGTCGAACTTCTCGTCCCAAAGGCGGTAGATGTGGCGCATCGTCTTCATATGCGCGAGCAGCGCATCGCGGTCGCCGTCGACAAGGTATCGGCCCCAGACCGAGTCCGCCATGTGATCGGTGAAGTGGCGGTCGTTACCGCCTTCGTACATGAAATCGACGTAATCGGCGGCGAAGCGCCGGTCGTTCAGCCAGCGTCCTTCGGCGATGTGGAAACCGCTGGCATCGTTGAGGCTGGCGTAAGGTTCGCGCTGCCAGTCGACATCGTCAGCGAATTCGGTGGTCACGTAACCCTGCGCGCCAAGGTCGCGCTGGTGGGCGCGGAACAGACCCCAGCGGTAATAATAGACGGCATCGATCTTCGTATCTGCGGATTCGAAGAAGGGGATGCGGCTTTCATACCAGGCAGCATCGTTGCCGTATCGCGCCTTGGCGATGGCGGTAATATCCAGCGCGGCGGGCTTTGCCGCTGCGGCGCCTGCTTCGGACGCGGGAATGGGCGGACTGGCCGCCGTTGCAAGAAACGCCGCGACGGCAAGAAATTTCCGCATTTTTCCGCGCATCGTTACCCCTTCAGGTGAGCGGCAGGAAGTGGGGCGGCCGGCCCTCCGGGGGTGTTGGGAGAGGAAGGAACCCCGGAAAGAACGGCCGCCCGTGGGGCGCTGCAGCGGAATGGCAATAACGCCGCAGCTTGCCCCGATCAGTCGAACTTGAAGCGTACACCCACCGCGAAGGTGCGGTCGATCAGCAGCGTGCTGGAGTTGAACTGCTGCGGGTTACCGACATCGCCGAACTTGTAGTAGTTCTGCTGCTTCGCCTTGGTGAGGTTCACCGCGTCGAAGGTGATGCCGATGTCCTTGTTGACGTTCAGCGTCAGCTGCAGGTCGAGGCTCTTTTCAGGCGCGCGCCAGAAGCCGATCGGGTTCGCGAAGGAGCGGCCCTCGTTGCTCTGGAGGAAGCCCTTGCGCCACACGTAGGACAAACGGGCGCCGATCGGGCCGCTGTCGTAGGCAAGCGTGGCATTGTACGAGAGCTTCGACACGCCGAAGAACGCCGACTTGGTGGAGCCGGTGATCGCGCCGTTTGTATCCACGACCGGAATGGTCTGCTCGGAGTCGAGGATCGTCGCGCTGCCGGTGAAGCCAAGACCGTTGAGCGGCCCGGGCAGATACGTCGGGAAGTAGGTCAGGCCCAGTTCCACACCCTTCAGCACGCCGTCCGAAGCGTTTACCGGACGGGTGATGTTGAAGATTTCGGTATAGGTCTCGTTGCGCGGCAGATAGTTGTTCGGGATGATCTCCCGTGCGGTGAGCGGCACGACCAGACCGCTGATCTCGCGGCGGAAGGCCGTCGCGTAGATCGCGCTGTTGCGCTCGAAGTACCATTCAACTGCAACGTCGATGTTCTTCGAATGCGTGGCGCTGAGGTTGGCGTTGCCCGCGCTGCCCGAACCGAAACCGATGCGCGACAGATCGCCCGTAAGTGAGACGTTCGGGTTCAGATCGCCGAAGGCCGGACGGCGCAGCGTCTCGCCGTAGTTGAAGCGAATGCGCAGGTTGTCGGTGATACCGTAACGCGCGGTGAACGAAGGCAGCCACTTGGACGAGCCGGTCGAGACGGTGGTGCGGGCAAAGCCATTGCCGCGATCGAAGTAGTCGTAGTCAGTATCGATCGCCACGTAGCGCACGCCTGCCTGCACCTGCAGGGGCCGTCCGAACAGTTCGATCTCGCCATCGGCCATGATGTAGGCGGCGGTGTTGATTTCACCGATGCCGAAAACGTGGCCAAAGGTCAGCTGGTCGGACAGCAGCAGGCCGCCAGCACCCGCAGCGCCCGCACGGTACAGACTGCGAACCGCGTCCCTGTCCATGCTGCGCGGATCGGCCAGCACCCAGCTGGTCGGGATATCCGCACGGCCATCGAAGAAGCCGCTGTTGGTGAACGGAGTGCCCTGGCTGAACTGGTCGAGGGTGATGCCCAGACCGCCTGCGCCCTGATCGCGCACGTAGTTGTCGGCCTTGCGGTCGTCGTAGCGGAAGCCCGCCTTGATGCGGCGCAGGAAGCCTTCGTCCCACTCATGCTCGCCGTCGAGCATCACGGTCAGCGCGCTGCCGGTGTTCTTGGTGCCGCTGTCGAACAGGTTGCCTACGGTCCATGCCGAAGCGTCGGTCAGGACGCCCTGGTTGCCGAAGCTGTAGGAAGGCAGGCCGCCACCGGCGTTGAAATCGACGTTGATGTCGAGCGGGTCGCGATCGGTGCGGATGGCGAAGAACGAGGTCTCGTTCTTGCTGTCCTGATAGGCGACGTCGGCTGTGATCTTGCCGCGATCACCCACGTCCCACTTGGCGTTGAAAGCGTAGACGTAGCTGTCGGTCTTGTTGGTGGCGGTGTCGCCGCTGTTGAAGCCGGCGACGGCGCCGACCTGACGCGACTTGATGATGTTGGTGCCGTCATACAGCTCAAAGGTGGAACCCGGGTTGTCACCGAGGTTGCCCCACCAGTCGACAAAGCTGAAGTTCAGGCTGTTGAAGGTCTTGCCGCGGAAGCCGGTGTAGAAGACCTCTGCCGTGTAGACCGAGCGGTCATTCGGCGCCCACTGCAGTGCAGCATTCACGGCGCGGCGCTTACGCTCGCCATAAAGATCCGAGGCGATCACCGCATCGCGCGACAGGTAGTACGGCGTATCGACGCCGTTGATGTTCAGCGTGGAACCGGGCGCGATAGGCAGGCCGGCATCGAGACCCGGCGTCCAGTTCTGGTTGCGGTCGCCCGGGAAGATGCGCTGCAGCGGGGTCAGCCCGCTTCCGGCCGGGGGAGTGGCAGTGGCGAACGGCACCATGGCGCCGGCCTGCAGGTTCTGGTTGCGGAACTGGGCCTTGGTGTAGCTGGCATTCACCAGGAAGCCGATGTCGCCGATGCCGGTTTCCCAGCGATCGCTGACCAGCAGCGCGCCGTTGGGGTTCGCCTTGTCGGCCAGTTCGGAATAGACACCGCGCACTAGGCCCGAAATCGTGAAGCCGTCGAAGTCGAGCGGGCGGCGGGTCTGCACGTCGATCTGGCCAGCAAGGCCGGTCTCGATCTGGTCGGCAGAGCGCGTCTTGTAGACGTCGATCTTCTTGACGAGGTTCGCCGAAATATCCTGCAGCGCGAACGAAGTGCCCGCCGCCGTGAAGATGTTGCGCCCGTTCAGGGTGGTGAGCGGATCGGTCAGGCCGCGGATCGTGATCGTCGCAGCTTCGCCGCCTGCGCGGTCGGTGACCTGAATGCCGGTAACGCGCTGCAGCGCCTCGACCACGTTGTTGTCAGGCAGCTTGCCCACGTCTTCGGCGACGATCGAGTCGACGATCTGGACGTTGTTCTTGCGGGCGTTGATTGCGCCCACGATCGAGGCGCGAACACCGGTGACGATGATGTCTTCTGCCGATGCGGAGCCGTCTCCGACGGCGTCCTGCGGCGCAGCTTCCTGCGCATGGGCGATGCCCGACAGAGCCAGAGCGAAAACCGATGCAGTGCAGAACGCGAATGGCTTGAGCGCCATGTTTCAACCCTCCCATTGGGGCTGGCCGATACCATGCCCCTCCAATTACTCGGACTAGTTATTAGTCGGACTAATTCGTTGCAAGAGAAAAAGCATGGGCACGTTCAAAAAGCCGTCGCGGGTGTGGCCATTCCGCCGCAGGACCGACCGGAAGCGCTAGGTTCCGGGCGGTTTCGAGGAATTTATCAGCTCAACCCGGCAGCCATGCGCTGGCGGCATCGGTAGCGCTTGCGAGTCGCACGTTGTCTGAGGAATGGGCAAGCGCCTTGCCCGCATAGGCCTGCGATACGAAACGGACAGAGCCGCCCTTGCCTTCTTCACGGCGGAAGCGATCGGCGCCTGGTGCGGCGCCGGTTGCAGCGGCAGACGCAAGCGTCACCGAACCGTCGGCAGCGGCGACGAGGACATGATCGCGCTTCAGGATTGGGGATAGCTGTACCGTTCCGTCCGCAGCGGGCAGCGAGCGGAACTGGGTCTGTGCGATGGGCGCATTGCCAACGGTCAGGCGATCTCCCTCATGCGCAAGGTTGGCGCCGCGCCGGACGGCCGGTGCAAAACGCTCGGGCAGCGGGCCGTTGCCCACTGGCACGCCAAAGTCGGGATTGCCCGCCGCGTCGAAGTAGAGGCGCTGGATGCGAGTGTGGCGATCCGGGTTGTAGAGCGGGTCGCCTTCGATCGCCTCGTAATCGCGTCCGTGGTAGACGAGGATGGGATTGCCCTTTTCGTCGACGGTAAAGCTGTTGTGACCCGGCCCGTAAACCGAAGTTTCGCGACATGTGACGAAGACCGGCTCCTGCGATTTGGTCCAGGCGCGCGGGTCCATCAGGTTTGCGTTCTCGTCGATGGTCAGCAGGCCCATGCAGTACCGCGCATCGGTGGCGCTCGCCGAGTAGGTCATGAACAGCCGGCCATCGTGGACGATGAAGGCGGACCCTTCGTTGACCTTGTACCCGCGCACTTCCCAGTCCAGCGTCGGCACCGTCAGGCGCGCGGGCGCGGCCGCCAGGGTCAGCGCATCCTTCATGGGCGCGATGTAGACGTTGGAATTGGTGTCGATCCCTGCTTCGCGCTGCGCCCACGAGAAGTAGCGCACGCCGCGGTGAGTGAAGATCGTGGAGTCGAGGTTGAAGCTGTCCCACGGCGCCTTGAACTGCCCGAGCACGGACCAGTTGCCGGTCATCGGATCAGGTCCGTCGCAGACCACGGCGAAAGTGCGGATGCGGAACACGTCCTCGCCGCCGCCGCTGGGGCCGGCTGCGAAATAGACGATCCAGCGGCCATCGACGAAATGCAGCTCGGGCGCCCAGAGGAAGCCCGACATCGGACCGCTTGCTTCATGGCGCCACAGCACCCGCTCCTCGGCGGTGGCAAGGCCGGCCAGCGTCTTTGCGCGGCGCAGGGCAAGGCGGTCATACTCGGGCACGGAGCCCATCAGATAGTACCAGCCATCGGTGTGCAGGAAAATCTGCGTGTCGGCGCGCCGACGCACCAGCGGGTTGCTGGGTACGGGGGCCGATGGGGCCGCCGGGGTGCTCAAAGCGGTCTTGCCGGGGGCCGTGCAGGCGAGCGGAAGCAGCGAGGTGGCGGCGGCAAAAGCGCGGCGCGAAAGAAGCATCGTCATGTCGTCCTCTCCGGTGTTCTTGTACGGTCAGGTGTCTTCAGGTGTCGTTCGGGTACGACCCAAAAAAGACGCCCCGGCAGGGTATGAAACCCGGCCGGAGCGCCGTCAGGTGGGTTCAGTATTCCGCTGTAGGCCAGCCGTCCGCTTCCCAGCGGATCGGTGCAATGCGCAACTTCGGCGCACCGTCGGCCTGCTTGTCGTAGGCGTGATAGACGACGTAAGTCGTGCCGTCCCTGTCGGTGAAGGCACCGGCATGGCCCGGCCCGCGAAAGCGCTGCTGCTCCTGCAGATCGGCGCGCAGGAAGATCGTACCGCCGCCCTGCATCATCTCGCTGCCGTCCTTGCCGAGGTACGGTCCGGTAACCTTCTTCGCGCGGCCGACTACCGTATAGTACGTGCTGTTCACGCCCTTGCAGCAGTAGTCGTAGGACGCCAGCAGGTAGTACCAGCCGCCATGCGGGATGATGAACGGCGCCTCTACCGGGGCCGGTCCGCCTGCCGGGGCAAGGCGGCGCGCGATCGAATAAGGCTCGGCCCCGGGGGTGACCTTGCCGGTCTTCGCATCGAGCGGGAACAGCTTCAGGCCGCTCCAGAAACTGCCCAGCGACAGCCACTGGCGGCCCTGTGCATCGACTACGAAGTTGGGGTCGATCGCGTTGAAATCGTCCTCCTTCGTGGACATGACGACGAGGCCCTGATCCTTCCACTTCGCCTTTGCGCCCAGCGTAGGACTGGTGGCGAGGCCGATGGCGGAACGGTTCGAGCCGAAGGTCGAGACCGAATAATAGAGCCGGTATTCGCCGTTCACGAAGGAAATGTCGGGCGCCCAGATACCTTCGGTGCCGGGCACGGCTTCCTTGGTCCACGCCGGCATCTGCGCAAAGACCGAACCCGCGTCGGTCCAGGTCTTCAAGTCCTTCGAGGTCTTGATGCCGATATATTTGCCCACGGTGCTGAACACGAAATAGGTGTCACCCTCGCGGATGATGACCGGATCGTGCACGGTGAGATCGCCGGAAAGCTGGGAGTTCAGGGACTTTCCAGCGTCTTGGGCCCCCACTGCCTGAGCAAGCGCCGCGCCGGGAAGTCCCAGCGCGGCAAGAGCGAGAATCCAGCCCTTCATTTCAGTTCGAGCACGACGACCGACTTGGCCGGCAGCGTGACGACAAGGTTGCCGCCCTGCACGCTGGCGCCGGTGAAGGCCGCAGGCTTGACCACTTCGGGCGCATCGAAGGTGTTGTGCGAATTGATCGCCGAGGCCGTCAGGATACGCCCCGTCACCGCCGAAGCGTTCACGCCGTCCAGCTTGATCGTTACCGTGTTCGGCTGGTTGGGATCGAGGTTCGACAGGCCGACGTGGATCTTGCCGTCCTTCGCCTTCACCGCCGAGCCGCTCACAGCCGGCATCGTGAACTCATCCTTGGCGTACCAGGGGGACTTGATCTCGATCGGCAGCACGGTGGCATCCTGCCACGGCTTGTACATTTCGAAGACGTGATAGGTGGGCGTCAGCACCATCTTGTCGCCGTCCGCGAAGATCATCGCCTGAAGCACATTTACCATCTGCGCGATGGCGCTCATGCGCACGCGGTCGGCGTGCTTGGCGAAGATGTCGAGGTGGATCGAGGCGATCAGCGCATCGCGCAAGGTGTTCTGCTGGCGCAGGAATCCGGGGTGCGTGCCCTCGTCCTGCGCATACCACGAACCCCATTCGTCCACGGCCAGGAAGACCCGCTTTTCGGGGTCGTACTTGTCCATGATAGCGCTGTGCTTGGTGATCAGCTCGTCCATCTTGCGCGCGCCGTTCAGCGCATCGGCCCAGCCGTGCTCATCGAAGGCGACGGCAGGTGCGCGCGGCGGCCAGCCGCCGGCGGGGTGGACGTAGTAGTGCAGCGAAACGCCGTCGAGCTGGCCCGCAGCGACACGCATCATGGTGTCGGTCCAGGTGTAGTCGTCGACGTTGGCGCCAGCGGCGATCTTCTGGATCTTGGTGCCGGCGGGCGCCTTGATGAAGGTGGCATAACGGCGCGTCTCGTCCGCTGCGAATTCGGGACGCATGTTGCCGCCGCAGCCCCACAGCTCGTTGCCGACGCCGAAGAACTCGACCTTCCACGGCGCCTTGTGGCCGTTCTTCGCGCGCTCGTCAGCAAGGCTGCCGGCGGGCGAGGTCATGTATTCCACCCACTCCGCCATCTCGCGCGGAGAGCCATTGCCGACGTTGCCCGCGACATAGGCCTCTGCGCCGACCTGGCGGATCAGCTCGAAGAACTCGTGCGTGCCCACGGTGTTCGGCTCGGTGACGCCGCCCCAGTGAGTGTTGATCTTGACCGGACGCTTGTTCTGCGGGCCGATGCCTTCACGCCAGTTGTACTCGTCGGCGAAGCAACCGCCCGGCCAGCGGATCACCGGCACCGAAAGGTCGCGCAGGGCCTGGACGACGTCGTTGCGAAAGCCGTTGGTGTTGGGAATCTTGCTGTTCTTGCCGACCCACAGGCCGCCGTAGATACCCGTGCCGAGATGCTCGGCGAACTGGGTGAAGATTTCCTTGTGGTAGACCGGACCGGGCTTGTCCGCCTCGATCGTCGCCGTGGTGGGCTGGCCGCCCGTATCAGCATTGGCCGTGCTGGTGAGCGCGGTGGCGCCCAGCAGCAAGGCTAAAGTCGCGGCGCTAAATGCTTTCATCATTTTGTGTCCCCTCCCAGGGATAATCAATCGTGGAATGCTTCGACGGTCTGGCGATTGCCGCGCAGGAATGCGTCGGCAACGAGGCGCAGGGGCGCGATATCGACGTCGCTGCGCCCGCCCCGGATGAGGTTGGCAAAGCGGGCGTAGAGGCCCGGATACTCCAGGTCCTCGCTATGCTCCGCGCCGGTCGGCAGGGTAAGCACCGCGCCGCCGTTGGAGAGTTTCAGCGTGCCCGCATCGGTTTCGACGACGATGTCCCAGGACTGCGGACCGGTCTGGCGCCAGTCGAGGTCCATGTGGATCGGGGCGCCTGCCGTGTCGCGAAACTGGATGTCGGCAGCGATCGGCGCGGCGCGGTTGGCGGGGATTTCCAGCGTCGCGGTCTTCAGGAAGACCGGGCGCGGCAGAATGTGGGTCAGGATCGAAAGGGCGTTGATGCCCGGATCGAACACGCCAAGGCCGCCCGGCTCCCAGATCCATGCCTGACCCGGATGCCATACCCGCACGTCCTCGCGCCAAACGATCTTCACGCTCTCGATCCGGCGCTCGGCCAGCCACGCGCGCGCCGGGGCAACGCCCGCTGCAAAGCGCGAGTGCCAGGCCGCGAACAGCGTCGTGCCGACCTTTTCGGCGCGGCTGGACAGCGCGACGCACTCCGACAGGGTCGCCCCTGGCGGCTTTTCAAGGAAGACATGCATCCCCTTGTTCAGCGCCTGCACCGCAAGGTCGTAGCGGACCTGCGGCGGCGTGCAGAGCGCCACCGCATCGACCGCCGGGCCGTTTTCGATCAGTTCGTCAAGGCTCTTGTGGTGGGACACGCCCTCCACGCCTGCGTCATGCGGGCTGACCGTGGCGGCAAGGCTGAATGCCTTGTTCCCGGCAATCGCCGGCAGGTGCTGGTCGCGGGCGATCTTGCCCACGCCCACCACCGCGATCCGGATCGGGTCCATCGATCAGAGCGCCTTGACGGTAGCGGCCTGAACTTCGGCGCGCGCCAGCGGGTTGGATACCGGCAGCGTGAAGGGCGCGGCCGAAATCTCGAACACGTCGCCTTCCTCGGTCTGCACGGCATCGCTGAACGAGAGCGTGGCGGTGCCGAAGAAGTGGACGTGCACATCGCCCGCGCGGCGGAACAGGTCGTACTTGAAGTGGTGATGCTCCAGGTTGTCGAAGCTGTGCGACATGTTGCCCTCACCCGACAGGAAGGGCTTTTCCCAGATCGTCTCGCCGGCACGCACGATCTTGCTGGTGCCCTCGATGTGGGTGGGCGGGGTGCCGATCAGCAGTTCCGGGCCAAGTGCGGCCTGACGCAGTTTGGAGTGGGCCAGCCACAGGTAGTTGTGACGCTCGGTGACGTGGTCCGAGAACTCGTTGGCGAGCGCGAGGCCGAGGCGGTAGACGGTGCTGTCGTCGCCGACGAGGTAGATCCCCGCCAGTTCCGGCTCCTCGCCGCCATCCTGCGAGAACGCGGGCATGGTCAGCGTATCGCCCGGGCCGACGAGCTGCGAGCCGTCGCCCTTGTAGAACCACTCGGGCTGCTGGCCGACTTCGCCGGCTGCCGGCTTGCCGCCTTCAAGGCCTTCGAGGAACATGCGCATGGAATCGGTCTGCTGCTCGTTCGAGATGGCAGCAGCATGCATCTTGTCGCGGCCTTCGGCGGAACCGAGGTGCGTAAGGCCGGTGCCGGTCATCAGCAGGTGCGCGGGATCTTCATGGTCGATCGGCGCGATCAGGCGGCCGGCCGCGTATTCGGCGGCGATATCGATGACTTCGCCTTGCCCACAGGCCTTGGCGGCATCGGCCAGCGACGCGCCGTCAGCGATGGCGCGCAGCGCGAGTTCGCGGATCGAAGTGACGCCCGGCAGGACGTGGGCGGCATCACCCTCGGCCAGGATTACGGAACGTGCGCCGTCGGCGGCGCGGTGCTGGAGCAGGCGAAGGTAGGTCATGGGGTCTCTCCCAGAGAGTTTTTGGCCCGGCCGCGGCGCACCTTCTTACGAGGCGCGCCGCGGGGATCGTTGCAAGATCAGTTGAGGGTAAGCGTACCGTCGATCAGGCGCGGGGCGCCGTCACCGAAAGCATCGTCGCGCAGTTCGGGCGGAAGCAGGCCCTGCGCGAGGTTCTGGTAGCTGACCGGACGCAGGAAACGGTCGATGGCAAGGCTGCCGACCGACGTGGTGCGCGGGTCGGTAGTGGACGGGAACGGGCCGCCATGAACCATCGCGTGGCACACTTCGACGCCGGTTGGCCAGCCGTTGACCAGGATGCGGCCGACCTTGCGCTCCAGCACGGGCAGGACACGGGCAGCAGCGCCCTCGTCCGCATCGTCCATGTGGATCGTGGCGGTCAACTGGCCTTCGAGGCCTTCGAGGAGGAGAGCGAGTTCGGCCTCGTCCTTGCAGCGCACGAGGATCGAGGCTGCACCGAAGACTTCGTCGCCAGCGGCCTTGTCGGCCAGGAACTGAGCGGCGGTGGTCTGGAACAGCACGGCGCCGCCCGTGGTCCGGCTTCCCTCTTCACCCTTGGCGAGCGTTTCGACGCCGGGCAGCGCGGTCAGCGTCTCGACGCCCTTGGCAAAGGCGGCGGCGATGCCGGTGGTGAGCATGGTCTGCGGCTTGGCAGCGCCAACGCCAGTGCTTGCAGCAGCGACGAAAGCGTCGAGACCTTCACCCTCGATCGCCAGCAGCAGGCCGGGGTTGGTGCAGAACTGGCCTGCGCCCATCGTCAGCGAACCGACGAAAGCCGTGCCCAGCGCTTCGCCGCGCGCCTTCAGCGCCTCGGGCAGGAGCAGGACGGGGTTGATGCTCGACATTTCGGCATAGACCGGGATCGGCACTTCGCGGGCCTGCGCCAGCTTGACGAGGGCAAGACCGCCGCCGCGCGAACCGGTGAAGCCGACCGCCGCGATGCGCGGGTCCTGCACGAGCGCTGCGCCCAGTTCGTTCGACGGGCCGGAGAGGTGCTGGAACACGCCTTCCGGCAGGCCCGCATCCTTGACGGCCTTGGCGATGGCGCCGGCGATCAGACCGCCGGTGATCGGGTGCGCCGGGTGGCCCTTGACGACAACCGGGCAACCAGCGGCCAGCGCCGATGCGGTGTCACCGCCGGCGGTCGAGAAGGCGAGCGGGAAGTTCGAGGCGCCGAACACGGCAACCGGGCCGACCGGGATCATACGCAGGCGCAGGTCGGGACGGGGAAGCGCACGCTCCGGCAAAGCCGGATCGATGCGCAGCTGCTGCCACTGGCCCTTGCGCACGACATCGGCGAACAGGCGCAGCTGGCCCATGGTACGGCCACGCTCGCCTTCGCTGCGACCACGCGGCAAACCGCTCTCGGCCGTGTAGGCATCGAGCAGCGAATCGCCGATCGCGAGGATTTCGTCAGCGATTCGCTCAAGGAACGACGCGCGCTCCTCGCGGCTGGTCGCGCGGTAGGTGTCGAATGCGGCAGCTGCGGCAGCGCAAGCCGCCGCGACATCTGCGGGGGTGCTGACGGCAAGCGGCTCGCCCTGAGGCTCGCCGGTTGCAGCGACGATGGAACGAAATTCAGTCATTCGGGGTCTCCCTATTTACTCCGACATATTAGGAGCGGAGGCGAAACGCAATGTTTGTCGTTCCTTCTGGCAAGAAGGACTGTTAGTTTCGCCGCTCGAGGAGCCTATAGCAGTGCCAGAAGCCGATTTTATGAATGAAGACGCCAGCGCCAAACCCGGTGACGAAGCCCGTGGGCCCGGAAGACGGCTGCACGGCGCCATCGCACACAAGCTGGGTACGGCCATCTTGTCAGGCAAATATGCCCCGGGCGACATTCTTTCCGGCGAAGTCGCCTTCGCCGAGGAACTGCAGGTCTCGCGCAGCGCCTACCGTGAAGCGATACAGGTGCTCACCGCCAAGGGCCTCGTCGCAAGCCGCCCCAAGGCCGGCACCCGCGTCCTCCCGCGCGACCGCTGGAACCTGCTCGACCCCGAAGTGCTGGGCTGGGCCTTCGCCGGTGAACCCGACATCGAATTCGTGCGCAGCCTGTTCGAACTGCGCGCCATCGTCGAACCCGCCGCCGCCCGCCTCGCCGCCCAGCGCCGCGACAAGGCAGACCTCAAGACGATGAAAGACGCGCTCACCGCCATGCGCCGCCACACCCTCACCACCGAGGCAGGCCGCGCAGCAGACCGCGACTTTCACAAAGCCATCCTCCAGGCCACCCGCAACGACGCACTTCTGGTCCTGAGCGCCTCGATCGGTGCAGCGGTGAACTGGACCACCCAGTTCAAACAACGCGCCCGCGCCCTGCCACGAAATCCGATCCCCGATCACGTGCGCGTGTACGATGCGATTGCCGCCGGTGATGCCGGAGGCGCCGCAGAGGCGATGAACGTGCTGGTCGATCTGGCGCTTGAAGATACCAAAAGCTCGATGGTGGAGAAGTAAGGGAAGGCCTGGGGCCATCGCCCCAGACCCCTTTCCCGTCGTCGTCGCGCGTGCAGCTTCGTTGCGCGCCTATTGTAAGGTCACGCGGAGCATGACCGCGTAGATGGTCCTCGCCGCGCCGCAGGCTGTGTTCGTTCCCGAGCGATGCGACATGCGCGGCCTTTGAATGAGAAGGCGGCTTCGCCGCGACTGCCCCCGAACCAAAGCGCAACGCGGCTGCTAGGCGCGACGACGACATTCCCGGGGTCTGGGGCGATGGCCCCAGGTCTTCCCTCCCTCCCCTCCAAACACAAAAAAGCCCCGGAGACTGATCTCCGAGGCTATCTTGTTTCGTCTGAAAACCGTTATTCGAAAACGACTTTCGGGTCGGCTTCCGCATGGGTTACCTTGCTCCCCCACAGTGCATAGAACAGCACGTAGAGTTCGCATGCGGCGGTCAGCAGGAACGAGGTCTGAAGGCCGTAGTTGTCGGCGATCCAGCCCTGGACGATCACCAGCGCGCCGCCGGCAATGGCCATGACCAGCAGGCCCGAGCCTTCTTCGGTGAGCGGGCCAAGGCCCTTGATGCCCAGCGTGAAGATCGTGGGGAACATGATCGAGTGGAACAGCCCGACGAGGATCAGCGACCACATGGCGATCGGGCCATGGGCGAAGACGGTGATCATCATCACGATGAAGGCGCCGATGGAGAACAGGGCGAGGACCTTGCTCGCGTCGAAGCGCTGCATGACGGCGGAGCCGACGAAGCGGCCGACCATCATGCCGCCCCACAGGAAGGCGAGATACTTGCCGGCCTGTTCGTGCGTGGTGTTGGCGATGTCGGGCTGGCTGACGAAGTTCACGAAGAGGTTGGCGACGCCGATTTCCGCGATCAGGTAGATGAAGATCGCGGGGATGCCGAACACCAGGTTGCGGTGGTTCCACAGCGACAGGTTCTTGCGGTCTGCCTTGGCGACGCGCGATCCGGCCGAGCCCATGGCGGGCAGCGGGAACTTGGCGATGACCACGGCGAGGATGACCAGCACCGCCGCGACGAGCGCGTAGGGCAGGATCACCGAGTGCGCGTCGGCGATACGCTCTGCTTCGGTCAGGACGGTTCCGGCTGCGGACGTGCCGCTCTTGGACCGGCCCAGGATCAGGTAGGCACCGAACAGGGGAGCCAGCATGGTGCCGGCTGAGTTCAGCGCCTGCACCAGGTTGAGGCGAGACGATGCGGTGGCCGGGTTACCGACGACGGCGACATAGGGGTTGGCCGCGACCTGAAGCAGGGTGATGCCGCTGGCGATGACGAAGAGCATCACGAGCGTTACGCCGTAGGACGGAATGCTGGCAGCCAGCATCATGCCCAGCGCGCCGGCGGCCATGATGAGCAGGCCCACGACCAGCGACTTTTGATAGCCGACCCGTTCGATCAGCTTTGCCGAGGGGATCGAGGCGACGAAGTAGGCGATGAACCACACCGATTCGATCAGCGTCGTCTGGGTGTAGCTGAGGTCGAACACACTGCGCAGATGCGGCAGCAGCGTGTTGTTGATTACGGTGATGAACCCCCACATGAAGAACAGGCTGGCAAGCAGCGTGAGCGCGGGGCCGTAGCGTACGCCATGGGGCGTATCGTGAACCACGGGGGTATCTCCGGATGAGACCACTGGGGGCATGACTATCCTCTCAAAGCAAATACCGATCCCTCAAACCGGAACCGACCCGGACCTTTGTGGCAAACCGGCTTGCACTGTTTCTATTTGTCGGACTATATGCGCTGAACGACGCCGTCAATGGTCAGCGACCCAGGCATCTGACAGAATCGACACCCACACAAGAGAGGCGGGATCTAGGGCATGAGGAATCCGGGTAAAGGTATCTTGACGGCGACAGCGTCCGTCCTGGCACTCGCATTGGCTGCAAATCCGGCGATGGCCGCCGATGCGTCGCAGGCCCCTGCGGGCAAGCTCGCCAACGGCACACATGTCGATGCGGTTACGCTGACCGCCGCCAACGGCGTTTCGGCAACGATCCTGACTTACGGCGCCACGCTATGGAAGCTGATGGCGCCCGACCGCGACGGCAAGGTCGCCGACGTCCTGCTCGCCTATGACGATGTCGCCTCTTTCGAGAAGACCCCGAACTTCTGGGGCGCGACCATCGGCCGTTACGGCAACCGCATCGCCGACGGCAAGTTCACGCTGGACGGCAAGTCCTACCAACTGCTCCAGAACGATCACGGCCAGTCGCTGCACGGCGGCGGCAAGGGTTTCGACGTCCAGAACTGGAAGCTCGAATCGATCAAGTCGGGCAAGGTCGCGACTGCGGTGTTCTCGCTCGTCAGCCCTGATGGCGATTCGGGCTACCCCGGCACGGTGAAAACCAAGGTCACCTACTCGCTGGACGAGGCTGGTAACCTGCAGATCGTGTTCGACGCGACGACCGACAAGCCGACCGTGCTCAACATGACCAACCACGCCATCTTCAACATGGCCGGCGAAGGCTCGCCCCGCGACGCCACGCAGAACGTGCTGACGATCCCGGCCAGCCGTTACACCCCGGTGAACGAGAAGCTGATCCCCACCGGCGAACTGCGCGCCGTCGAAGGCACCCCCTTCGATTTCCGCAAGCCCAAAGCGCTTGCCGGCGACATCCGCGACGGACGTGACCAGCAGATCCTCTACGGCCGCGGTTTCGACCACAACTTCGCGCTCGACAAGGGCCAGACCAAAACGCCGGAACTCGCCGCCAGGCTGGAAGACCCGGTCTCGGGCCGCGTGCTGGAACTGCTGACGACCGAGCCGGGCGTGCAGTTCTACTCCGGCAACTTCCTCGACGGGACGTTCCTGGGCAAGCAGGGCCACCTCTACCGCATGGGCGACGGCATCGCGCTGGAACCGCAGAAGTTCCCGGACTCGCCTAACCAGCCCAGCTTCCCCTCTACCCGCGTCGATCCCGGCAAGGCCTACAGGCATGTCATGATCTACCGCCTCAGCACTTCTGCACGCTGATCGCCAATCCTTCGCTGATCGAACGAAACGAAACCGCTCCATGACCGAAAAGACCACACCCAAGCCGCAGGCCCCGAAACTGAGGTCGCGCGCCTGGTTCGATAATCCCGACAATATCGACATGACCTCGCTCTATCTTGAGCGATACCTGAACTTCGGCCTCAGCCTTGAGGAACTGCGTTCGGGCAAGCCGATCATCGGTATCGCCCAGACCGGCAGCGACTTGTCGCCGTGCAACCGCCACCACCTGGTGCTGGCTGAGCGTATCCGCGAAGGCATACGCGAACAGGGCGGCATCGCGCTGGAATTCCCGGTTCACCCGATCCAGGAAACCGGCAAGCGCCCCACCGCTGGCCTCGACCGCAACCTGGCCTACCTGGCGCTCGTCGAGGCGATCTACGGCTACCCGCTCGACGGTGTGGTGCTGACGACCGGTTGCGACAAGACTACCCCGGCGCTGCTGATGGCAGCCGCCACGGTGAACATCCCGGCGATCGCCCTGTCGGTCGGCCCGATGCTCAACGGCTGGCACAAGGGCGAGCGTACCGGTTCGGGTACGATCGTGTGGAAGGGCCGCCAGATGATGGCGGCGGGCGAACTGGACGCGGACGGCTTCATCAAGCTCGTTGCGTCCTCGGCGCCTTCGACCGGCTATTGCAACACGATGGGCACGGCAACGACGATGAACTCGCTGGCCGAGGCACTGGGCATGATGCTGCCCGCCTCCGCCGCGATCCCCGCGCCTTACCGTGACCGCCAGGAATGCGCATGGCGCACCGGCAAGCGCATCGTCGACATGGTGCACGAGGACCTTAAGCCCTCGGACATCCTGACGCTGGATGCATTCCACAACGCCATCGTCGTCAACGCCGCCATCGGCGGGTCGACCAACGCGCCGATCCACCTTGCGGCGATCGCCCGTCACATCGGCGTCGACCTGCCGCTCAAGGATTGGGAGCGCCTTGGACACAAGGTCCCGCTGCTGGTGAACCTCCAGCCCGCCGGTGAATACCTGGGCGAGGACTACTACCGTGCGGGCGGCGTGCCTGCCGTGGTGGCGCAGCTGATCGGCCAGGGGCTGATCGCCGAGGATGCGATGACCGTCAACGGCCTGACCATCGGCGACAACTGCCGCGATGCGACCATCGAGGACGACAAGGTCATCAAGACCTTCGACCAGCCCTTGGTGGAGGAAGCGGGCTTCCTGGTCCTGTCGGGCAACCTGTTCGACGCGGCGATCATGAAGACCAGCGTGATCTCGGACGAGTTCCGCGCGCGTTACCTCTCGAACCCCAACGATCCCGAGGCTTTCGAAGGCCCCGCCGTGGTGTTCGACGGTCCCGAAGATTACCACCACCGGATCGACGATCCCTCGGTGGGCATCACGCCTGAAACCCTGATGTTCATGCGCGGCGCCGGCCCGATCGGCTATCCGGGCGCGGCGGAAGTGGTGAACATGCGTCCGCCTTCGTACCTCATCACCGAAGGCGTGAGCGCCCTTCCCTGCATCGGCGACGGGCGCCAGTCCGGCACTTCGGGCAGCCCCTCGATCCTCAACGCTTCGCCCGAAGCGGCTGCGATGGGCGGCCTCGCGCTGCTGCAGACCGGCGACCGCGTGCGCATGGACCTCAAGAAGGGCACAGTCGACGTGCTCATCTCGGACGAGGAACTGGCGGCGCGCCGTGCCGATCTGGAAGCCAAGGGCGGCTACCCCTACCCGGCCTCGCAAACCCCGTGGCAGGAAATCCAGCGCGCCCTCGTGGGCCAGATGGATACCGGTGCGATCCTGGAAGGTTCGGAAAAGTACCAGCGCATCGCCCAGACCATGGGCCTGCCGCGCGACAACCACTAAGTGCACGATACCCGTCATTCCTGCGAAAGCGGGAATGACGGGATTGCACGAAGGGATCGCATAGGTCCCCCAATACGGGAGAGAAGCGATGACGCTCTGGCGCAAGATCGAACGCGGCGTGCGCGACACGCTGGGCGAAGGTGCCCTGTGGTGCGAGCGCGACGGTGCTTTCTATTGGGTCGACATCCTCGCCCCCGCCCTCAACCGCATGACGCTGGCCGACGGCGAGATCACGCGCTGGGACATGCCCGCGCCGCTCGGCTGGGTTGCACAGCGCGCCTCTGGCGGGCTGATCGGCGGCTTTCGCGACGGTGTCGCCGCGATCTCGCTTGACCCGCTGACCATCGCCTCGCGCCATGATCCCGAACCGCACCTGCCCGGCAACCGCATGAACGACGGCAAGGCCGACCACCACGGCGCGATCTGGTGCGGCACGATGGAAATGGCCGAGGAGAATGCCACCGGCTCGTTCTACCGCCTTTCGCCCGACGGCGCATGGCAGTTGATCGACACTGGCTACACCGTGACCAACGGCCCTGCGTTCTCGCCTTGCGGGAACTGGCTCTACCACACCGACTCCGGCCGCCGCACGATCTACCGCTTCCCGTTCGATGCCAATGGAGCGGGCCCGCGCGAGGAGTTCATCCGTTTCTCCGAGGAAGACGGCTACCCGGACGGCATGACCACCGACGCGGAAGGCTTCCTATGGGTGGCGCACTGGGACGGCGGACGGATCAGCCGCTTCGCCCCGGACGGCACGCGCGATCGCTCGATCGAACTGCCGGCCAGACGCATCACCAACATCGCCTTTGCCGGCGCGAATCTGGACCGCATGTTCGTGACTTCGGCGTCGAAGGGATTGCCGGAATCGGAATTCGACGGCGCCTTGTTCGAGGTGGAGTGCGGCGTTACCGGCAACCCGGCAGGCACTTACCTGGGCTGAACCCTGCGTGGTCCCGGACTTGTCCGGGACCACGGGGTCCATAGGTTCTCAGCCTCAGGCCGGATGCGCCGCCGTCACCCGGCCCGTGCGCTCCAGCTTGCCCCAGCCAACCACCCAGCCCGCTACGGCGGAGGCGATGGCGCGCAGCACCACCCAGTACATGATCTGGCGATAGACCAGCCGCTGCGCCACCAGCAGGTGGGCCGGATAAGGCACCTTGTGCCCGTCCAGACGATAGGCAACCCAGCCGCACAGCACGTCGATCGCGGTGAATACGGTCCAGTAGACCGCCATGGTTCCCACGTCTCCGCGCGTTTGCGCCCAGCCATGGGCCAAGACGCGCACTGCCGTCCCGATGATCGACATGACCAGCGCCAGGTCGATCAGGGGCGAGATCGCCGCAAAGCCGATCTGGAACAGCCAGGCCTGCGGCAGACCCACCAGACCCAGCCCGGAAGGCTTCCGGCGCGAGATCACCTTGCGGTGCTTCCACAGGCATTGCAGCGTGCCGAACGCCCAGCGGAAACGCTGCTTGGCCAGCGCGGCAAAGCTTTCGGGCGCCTCGGTCCAGGCAACGGCGCGCGGATCGTAGGTGACGCGCCAGCCGGCGCGCTGGATGGCGATGGTGAGATCCTGATCCTCTGCCAGCGTGTCCTCGGGATAGCCGCCGACCGAATCCAGCGCCGTGCGCCGCCATGCACCCACTGCGCCGGGCACCACGGTCATCGCGTCGAAGCCCGCCAGGGCGCGGCGCTCCAGGTTCTGCGCGGTGATGTATTCCACCGCCTGCCAGCGCGTGACGAGGTTCACCCGGTTGCCCACCCGCGCATCGCCGGCAACCGCGCCGATCTCCGGGTCGGCGAACCAGCGGGCGAGGCGGCGGATCGTCTCCGGCTCGAACTGCGTGTCCGCGTCCAGCGCGATGACGACATCGCCTGTCGCATCGCGCAGCGCCCGGTTCAGGGCCGCAGCCTTGCCGCCGTTGCGCAGCGTTAGCAGCGTCACACGCGGGTCTTCGCCGAAGATCTCGCGCACGATGGTGCTGGTGGCGTCCTTGGATCCATCGTCGGCGACGATCACCTGCAAGGCAGGGTAATCGCTTGCCAGCACCCGCGCGATCGAGCCGGCAATTACCCGCTCCTCGTTGAAGGCGGGGATGATGACCGATACGGTGGGCTCGTAATGCGGCGGTTCGGCGCGCTGGCGGCGGCTCTGGAACCAGGCGAGACCGGCCATGATGACGGCGCGCGCCATGCCCAGCGAGATCGCGACATAGAACACCCAGGCTAGGATCGCGGAAACCGTCATCAGCAAGACGAAGGCCGCAACGTCGACCCGCACAGCCGCCAGATCGGGCGAGGAAATCACCGGCATCGCACGGGCCTGCGGAATACCGACCAGCTGCGAAGCCGTAACGAAGCTATAGCCTTCGCCCTTGAGCGTCTCGATAATGCGCGGCAGCGCGGCCACCGTCTCGGCGCGGTTGCCGCCGCCGTCGTGCAGGAGGATCACGTTCATCGCATTGGTGCTCGACGCGGAATGAACCTGATCGAGGACCTGCTGGACAATCGATTCGGTCCCCGGTCGCTGCCAGTCGTTCGGATCGACGTGAAGGCCGACAACGGTATAGCCCGCTTTCTGTGCTTCCAGGGCTGGCCCCAGTTCGTCGGGCGTGGTCGGCTCGGCGTCCCCGAAATAGGGGGCGCGGAACAAGGTCATGCTGCGCCCGGTATAGGCTTCCACCAGCCGCTGGGTGGCGTTCAGTTCAAGACGGGTTTGCTGGCCCCCGGCATTGGCGAGGTTGGGATGGGTATAGGTGTGGTTGCCCAGTTCGTCCCCGTCGGCGACGATGCGCTTGAGCAGGCCGGGACTGCCGAGCGCGTTTTCGCCGATGACGAAGAACGTGCCGGGGACGTGCGCTGCTTCCAGTTCGTTCAGGATCAGCGGGGTCCAGGTGGGATCGGGGCCATCGTCGAAGGTCAGCGCCAGGACCTTGGGGTTGGAGCCTCCGGCACGCTGGACCACGTAAGGCGTGGGCAGGGATTGGTACTGTTCATCCCGGATCATGCCCTCGGCGTCGAAGCGGACGGCGCGGTCGCCATCGCGCGGGGTGGCGGTGATGCGCAGGATTTCGCCCGAGCCCTCGATGTCTGCGCTGCTGAGCGCCTTGGGGGTGGAAAGGTCCGGCGTGCCGCCCTTGCGGAATGCGGCAAGGTCGGCCCAGAAGCCCGAATCCTCGGTCCCCAGACGCCACATCGCCATGTCCTGGATGCCCAGCCGCTTCAGGGCGGCCAGCTCGTTCCAGTTGGTGGCCGCATCCAGCATCCAGATCGTGTGATGCCCCCCTCCCCCGGCGCCCGCGTCATCGTCATAGGCGAAGGCCGCATTGCCGCTGGCGGGGTCGAACGAAACCTTCGCGCCGCTGTCATGCGCGGCCAGCCATGCGTCCTCGATCGATAGGGCGTCCGTATCGTCGCCGTGCCAGTCGTAGGCATAGCTGCCCAGCGCTACGACGATCCGGTCGGGGCCGATGCGCTTCAGGGCGCCCTGCACTTCGCGCAGGAACCAGTCCTGCGGCGCGATCGGGCCCGCCTCGCCGCCTTCCCAATGCTGGTCGTAGGCCATGAAGATGATCTTGTCTGAAACCTTTGCCAGCGCTTCGAGCGGCCAGCCCTCGGTGTCCGCAGGCACCGTCACCGCCAGATGCGAGCCTTGCGGGAGGGCAGCGCGAAGTTCGCTGAGAAAGGCGATATAGTCCGGCATGGCGCTGGTGGGCAGCGCCTCGAAATCCATCACCAGCCCCTTCTCGCCGCGCTGGGCGACCATAGTGCCCAGGCGCTGCTCGAAAGCGCGGCGCTGAGCCTTGTCGTGCATCAGCGAGGCGGCGCCGGCGCCGTCCCACTCGGTCGCGCCGAAGTTCTGCACCATCGGCAGCACCTTGAAGCGATGCGCCTCCCCGGCGACGAGGTGGTCGAAGCGCGCATCGCTTTCGATCTGCACATCGTGGGTTGGCCCGGACACACTGACGAGCGCCGGCACCACCCAGTCGAGATCGTTGCCGTGGTGGACCAGCGACAGGAAACTGGAATCATTGTTCGGCACATAGAAGCCGATGCTCAGCGGCTTCTGCTGCCCGGCGGGGTGCAGTTTGGGCAGCCACGAGGTCAGCCGGTGCTTGAGCGGCGATCCATGCAGGGAGGAGGCGTGCAGGCGCTGGAGGGGCAGTTCAAGCTCGCGCTGGGCCGGCACCGCGACCAGCGTGGTCGCAAAGGCCACCGCACCGATGATGACGGCCACCAGCAGCAGGGAGAGGACACGCCGCGCCCAGCGGCTGCGGCGTCCGGTGGGATCGTAGAAGATGGGCTTGGACATGACGGCTTTCCGGCGATGCGCGAGGGATAACGACCTGCCGGATAGGCCCCCCGTCATGAGGGCGACCTGAGCGCTGCCTTAAATTTTCGTCATGTTCGGCCCGCCCGGCTCCAAGCCCGCCGCAGGATCACCCCATCATGCCGGAGCGGAACCAGCGCCGCAGCGAGGGCAGGCGCCGCAACTCGCAGCCGCAGACCCGGCAACGGCAGCTCTGGATGCCCGACGCGTCCACCGCGATGTTCGAAGCCGCGACGTGTCGTTCGGCCCGGCAGTCTGCCAGGGTTCCCTGCGCACGGCGGCCGAGGCGGGCGGGATCACTCGCCATGCTCAGACCTCCGCTTCGGGCACGGCGGCGCGCAGCGCGCCAAGCGTTGCCGCGATGACCCCCGCGCGGTCGTGATTGAGATGATGGTTGCCCGGCAGCCCGATGACGCGGGCGCCGGTGCCTGTCAGCCCGGGGCAGAGGCTGTCCGTCTCCTCGCGCCCGTAGACGCAGATCACCGGCGCCCAATGCACCGCGCGCAAGGCCTGCAGCGGCCGTGCGTCGGGGGCGCCGAGGTAGGCCAGGGTGCTGGGATCGGCGCGGAAGTAGACATCCTGGGCCGGCACTGTCAGGTCGATTGCCAGGATGCGCGCGCGAAGATCCGGCGGCAGGTCCGGCGCGGCGGTGGCGACGATGTCCGCTCCGTAGGACTGGGCCATCAGCAATATCCGGTCGGCTCCGGTGCGGGCAAGCGCAAGGCGGATAGCCCCGGCGACAACGGCGTCCGCCTCTGTCCGCGAGTGATGGTGGGCGAAAACCACGGGGGAGTTGATCCCGACAACGGGAATCCCCCTGTCCGCAATGGCCTGCGCGATGTGCGCGCCCATGCCGAATTTGAACCCCATGTCGCCCGAAAGAAACACCGCCGCCAGCCGTAATCGCCCCGCGCGCGCAGGCCCCGATGCCGGGAACATCTTGACCGGCTCGGACCCCAGCAAGTGCAGCGCCGGAGCATTTGTCACCGCAATCGCCAACGCCGCCAGCACAAGCAGGCACAGCAGCAGGCAGCGATGGAGCGGGCGCGCCAAGGGGCGGGAAGACGGATTTGTCATGCCGGCAACATTCTTTCGAGAGGGCGGGGGTGAACGGTGGAGGATTCGGGCACCTGCACGGTGCGCCGGGCGGCGGCGGGCGCGGCGGCAGGGCCGCTGCCGATCAGGCGCGATACGTCGTGCAGCCCCTGAATCAGACCGATGCCATGCGGCCCGGCGACGTAGCGAGGCTCCCAGTGCGGCGCGAACTTCTCCTTGTAGCCGCGCAGACCGCGAAAGCCGTAGAAGCTCTCGCCATGCCGGAACACCAGCGCGGCGGCCTTGGCCCAGGCGGGCGCGAGGTGCCGCCCGTCGATCCCCGACAAAGGCACCTGGCCCAGGGTAAAGCGCCGATATCCGCGCGCCTTGGCCCAGACCAGCAGGTTGGCGAACAGGAAGTCCATCGTCCCGCGCGGGGCATCGGCGCGGTGGCGCATGAGGTCTACCGAAGCCTCGGCCTTGTCCTGCGTCAGCCACAGGTTGGCGAAGGCAACGATGCGCCCCTCCACCATGACCAGCGCCATGTCGAAGTTGCACAGGTATTCGCGCTCGAAACTGCCGAGGCTGAAGCCTTTCTCGCGGTGGCCCTTCGCGGCCATCCACTCGGCCGAGATGGCCTCCAGTTCGTCCAGGATCACTGGCACGGCGGCGGCAGGAACCACGCGCAGGCTCGCCCCGGCCTTGGCGGCGACCCGCTCGGACTTGCGCACGCTGCGCAATTGCGGCGTGCCCAGTTCGAAAGCGGGGAGGTCAACGATTGCCTCCTCTCCGTATTTCACGATCTGCAGCCCCATGCCGATGGCAAGATCGAGCGCGGCGGGGGATACTTCATACAGCATCAACCGCCCCTGCTGGCGGTGCGACAGGTCGCGGATCGCCCAGAGCAGTTCGCCCCAGGATTGCTCCGCGCCTACCGGATCGCCCATGACGACCCAGCTCGATCCCTTGACCTGGTACATGATGAAAGCATCGCGCGCGGCGGAGACCAGGAAGCGCTTGTCGCCGGTCAGCGCCAGCATCGCCTCGGTCCGCCCGCTGGTGGCGAGGATGGCGCGGATTGCCGGACCCGCCTCCTCCACGCTTTCGCCGTGAGGGCGCGACGCCGAGGGCGCGAAAAGCCGCCACAGGGCAAAACCGGCAAGGAACACGGCGCAGGCCAGCGCGGCCCGCAAGTAGCGCGGGGCATTGGCCTGCAGCGCGAACTTCCACCACAGATCGTCGTCGTAGGGAATGTGGCGGTAGGCAAACATCCCGGCCCATAGCGCCAGCCCGCCGACCATCGCGATCGCCGCCAGCCAGCCGGCGGTCAGCGGCGTCTCGGTCAGCGCAGTGCGGCGGTAGAAGGCGCCGCGCGTCAGCTGGAGCAGGCCGGCAAGCGCAAGGCAGGCTGCCGCCTCCTCATAGTCGATACCCTTGGTCAGCGAGAAGAAGGCCCCCGCCACCAGCAGCAGCCGCGTCGCCAGGCAGGCTCCGTCCAGCCGGCGGTAAAGCCCCGGCGCCAGCAGCAGCAGCGCCGTGCCCACAAGGCTGGCGGCAATGTGGCTCGCCTCGATGAAGGGCAGCGGCAGGAAATCGGCAAGCAGGCCCATGCGGGCATGGATTGCCGGCAACGAACCCGACAGGAGCAGCATCCCGCCGCCCAGGAATGCCGAGCAGCTCAGCAGCAGCGGCGAGAGGCTGGTGGCCAGCGTATGCATGCCGCCGACCAGTTGGGCGAGGCGGCGGCTGCGGCGGCTTTCGTGCCAGGCCAGCAGCAGCGCCGCCAGCACCAGCGGCAGCAGATAATAGACGAGGCGATAGGCGATCAGCGCGGCGAACAGCGTCGCCCGGTCTCCCGGCACGATGGCAAGGACCACTGCCTCGAACACGCCCAGACCGCCGGGAACATGGCTTACCAACGCAACGACTATGCCCAGCGCATAGGCCAGCACGAAGGCGGGCAGCAGGGCCGGAGCAGCGCCGGGGAGCAGCACGAAAAGCGCCGCCGCCGCGCAGGACAGGTCGACGAAGCCGATGCCTATCTGCGCCATGATCTGTCCCGGGCGCGGCAACGGCAGGCTTACGCCCATAACCCGAAGCGGGCTTTTTACGCGCGCCGCCGCGACTACCAGCACCGCCATGAACACCACCATCGCCGCGCCCGCAAGGTGGGTGAGACCTGCCCCCAGCGCTACTCCGGGCAGGTCCAGCCCGCCGGGATGAAACAGCATGGCAGCGCCCGCGATCGTGATGACCCCGGCCCAGAAATTGCCCGCCGCCAGCGCCACCACCCGCGCGACATCAGGCCCGTCGAGCCCCGCCGCGACGTAGATGCGATAGCGCGCAGAGCCGCCGGTCAGCAGCGAAAGGCCCAGGTTGTGGCTGAGGGTATAGCTGGTGAACGAGGCCAGCGCCGCCGTTCGCCAGGGCAGCGGGCGCCCGACGATGCGCAGCGCAAGGTAATCGTAGAATGTCAGCGCGAGGTAGCTTGCAGCGGTGAACCCCAGCGCCAGCACGATCTGGGCGGTGGTCAGCGCATGAACAGCCGCGCGAACCTGCGAATAGCGGATCTCGTGCGTCAGGGCATCGAGCGCGGCAAAGCCCAGCGCGATCACCGCCAGCACCACGCCCAGCGTAACCAAACGCCGCCGCCGTTCGATCAGGGCAATAAGGCTGCGCAGGGGTTTCATGCCGGTACTTGCCCGATACGGGTCCAGACCTGCGACTTGCATAGCAGCCCGCCCAGGATGCAGCCCTTGACCTTCAATTGCGTAGGCGAAAGCTGGTCGATCTCGGACGTGAAGCGGCGGCCCATGTCGGGCACGAACACGGTGCCGCTCCAGGTGCCATGGCCATGAAAGCGGTAGTCTTGAAGGATTTCAGTGCCGAGCAGGCGGGGCACATCGCTGTCACGCGCATCGGCCTGGGCCTGGGTACTGGCCCACACGATCCGGCCGCACAGGGTTGGCGTCCGGTTCTGGCCGCACGCATCGGTATGCACGGCGACGGTGTGTTTCGGGTTCAGCCAGATGCCTTCGGCATCGGCCGCCGCATGTCCCTCACTCGCGAAGGCAGGCCCGGCGATCGCGACGAGGAAAGGGATGAGCAAGGTATATCGCATGGCGGACTCCGTGGGGCTACCATCGCAGTACGCATGCCTGGATTGCATCGCCCTCACGGGCAGATGAAATATCGGCAATGTCAGGGCTACAGGCTGAAGCATGGGACCGGTGCGAGGGAGCTTTGCACCTTGACCCCGCCGCACGGCCGCTATCCCTCCCCGTCCCGCCGCTTGGGTCAGTCGAACCCGGTAGCTATTCGGCTACTCTCACCGTGTGATCCTCTGCCTTGGGACACAGCACGCGGAAATGCGCGCCTTGTGGCGAGCGCAGCAATTCCAGCACACCGCCATACGCATCGAGCAGCGAGCGGGCTATGGCGAGGCCCAGCCCGGTGCCCCCTTCCTCGCGCTTGCTGGTGAAGAAAGGGTCGAACACCCGCTCCCGGTCTGCCTCTGGAATGCCAGGCCCGTCATCGACAAGATCAAGGCGTACCCAGTCGTCGTCCTGCACCGTCAACGTCACCTCCAGCCGGGACGCCCCCGCCTGCCGCGCGTTCTCGGCCAGCGTGGTCAGCACCGCCTCCAGTGCGCCGGGGTCCATGGCAACCGCAGGAACCAGCGTCGAGGATGGCTCGGACAGCAAGAGATTCACGCGGAACCGGTCACGCGTCATGGCATCGGCCATGGAGGCGAGGATACCGTGGACCGGTGCGCTGGCATCGGGCTCTCTCACAAGGACGTCCGCCCGCGCCAGTTCCATCAGCCGTCCCACAAGGCGCGAGAGGCGCCGCGCATCGGCGGCCATATTGGCAAGAAACCGCTCGCGGTCGGCCAAAGCCATGTCGCCGCCGTGGTCCTGCAACAGCTCGATGGCGCCGGACATCGCGGCCAGCGGGGTCTTGAACTCATGGCTGACCGAGGCAGCGAAATCACGCAAGTAGCGCGAACGTTTCTCGATGCTGTCGGCCATCTGCTCGAAATCGTGGAACAGGGCCCTGATCTCCACCACCTGCAGCGAAGACTGCCGCGCCGCGACTCGCCTGCCCGAGGCCAGTTCGCGCGTTGCCTGGCTAAGCCGCTCCACCGGCCTCACGATCGCGCGCGACAGCACCGATGTCAGCGCGAACAGCAGCCCCAGGATCACCACACCGCCCAGCGCGATCTTGCCCCGGTCCTCGTAGATGCCAAGGAAAAGCGCGCGCGGCGAGCGTGATAACAGCAGGACCCCCACCACCTTGCCGTCGACCATGATCGGGCGTGCATGGTGCAGGCGGATCTGCGCAGCCCGGCTCAGCCATTCCAGCGGATAGCGGCGCACGTACCCTTCGTTCTTGCGCAGCACCGTCACCGCGCTGCCGCCCAGCGCGATGCGCACTTCCGGCAGCATGGCAAAGCTGCGCCCGCCGGCCTGCCCGTTGAGCAGCACGCCGTGCCGGTCGAGCATCAGGATCGCGGCAAGCGTCGTCACCTTGGTTTCCCGGAACGCAGGCATCATCTGGCGGGCCAGCACCAGCGCCGCCGGGTCCGGCAGCCTGTTGGTGATGGCCGCGCGCGGACGAGGCGGCAGGATCGGGGAGGAGCGCAAGTCAACCTCGGTCTTGCGCTCGTGATAGCGCTGCGTGTCCTCCAGCGGCACGGCCTGCATCGGAATGCCTCGCGCCACGATCGCAGCGCTGGCAGCCAGCGCCGCGCCCTGCGCCACAAGCTCCGCCTCGGTCCGGCGCACCAGCGCGTTTTCGTAAACGCGCAGGAAAATCGCACCGAGGCCGGGCAAGGCCGCCACGAACAGCAGCGTGCCCAGCAGAAACGTGCGCAGGCGAAGGACCGGCCAGAACCGGCCGACCAGGCCCTTGAGCCGAGGGATCATGACGAGGCCGCGGCTCCGGCACATGCGCCCATGCGGTAGCCGATCCCGGCGCGCGTCTCGATCACGTCGCTGCCGCCCACGTCGGCGAACTTGCGCCGCAGGTTGCGCACGTGGCTGTCCACGGTCCGGTCCGTCATCGCAAAGCCGGGGCCCCGGAAACGGTCGATCATCTGGTCGCGGGAGAAGATGCGTGCCGGAGCTTCCAGCAAGGTGCGCAGGATGGTGAACTCGGTAGCGGTCAGGCTCACCTCCTGGCCTTGCCACTGCGCGGTCCAGCTTTCGGGATCGAGGCTGAGCAGGCCCTGGCGCAGCACTCCGGCGCTTTGCGCCGCCGCTGGCTTTTCCGTTTCCGCCTTGTCTTGCGGAGGCCGGGCGGCGGTGCGCCGCAGGATCGCGGCCGCGCGGGCCACCACCTCACGCGGAGAAAATGGCTTCACCACATAATCGTCGCCGCCCAGTTCGATACCGAGCACGCGGTCGCTCTCGTCATCGCGCGAGGACAGGAAGAAGATCGGCACTTCGCTGTCCGCCCGCAGGCGGCGGCACACTTCCAGCCCGTCCATGCGCGGCATGTTGATGTCGAGGATGACAAGGTCGGGGCCGTGGCCCTTCACCTTCTCCAGCGCTTCCTCACCGTCACCGGCTTCGATCGTGGCGAACCCCGCCTTGGTGAAGGCAAAGACCAGAAGCTGGCGTATGTGAGGGTCGTCGTCGACGATCAGGATCGTGGCAGGCATGGCCCCATGATCATCTCCCGCTCGCTCCTGTCAATGCAGAGAGCAAAAGGGAGCAGAAGAAGCGGCGTCCCCGACTGGGCGGGGACGCCGGTATCTACCCGAAAAGCGCGGCAGCCTTAGGCTGCTACGTCCTTTGCAAGCGAAGCGCTGTCGATCACGAAGCGGTAGCGTACGTCGCTGCGGACCATGCGGTCGTAAGCCTCGTCGATCTGCTGCATTTCGATCATTTCAACGTCCGAGACGATCCCGTGCTCGGCACAGAAGTCCAGCATTTCCTGCGTTTCGGCGATACCACCGATCAGCGAGCCGGCGATGGTCTTGCGGCCGAAGATCAGCCCGCCGACGTTGGGGGTGGGGTGCGGCTGGTCGGGGACGCCCAGCAGGACCAGCGTACCGTCGCGCTGCAGCAGGTTGACGTAAGTGTCGAGGCTGTGGCTTGCCGCGACCGTGTCAATGATGAGGTCGAAGCTGCCGGCGTGGGCCGCCATCTCGTCCTCGTCGCGCGAAACCACGGCTTCGTCGGCGCCAAGATCCTTGGCATCCTGCCGCTTGGCCGGGGTCGAAGTGAAGGCGACGACATGCGCGCCCATGGCATGGGCGATCTTGATCGCCATGTGACCCAGTCCGCCGATGCCGACGACGCCAACCTTCTTGCCGGGGCCCGCATTCCAGTGGCGCAGCGGCGAGTACGTGGTGATGCCCGCGCAAAGCAGCGGCGCAACGGCGGCGAGCTGTTCCTTGGGGTGGCTGATGGTCAGGACGAAATGCTCGTCGACGACGATGGCCTGCGAATAACCGCCCAGCGTATGGCCCGGCGCATCTGCCGTCGGGGCGCCGTAAGTGCCGGTCCAGCCAGTGGTGCAGTAGTTTTCGAGGTCTTCCTTGCACGAACCGCAATGGCCGCAGCTGTCGACGAGGCAACCTACGCCGACGGTATCGCCCACCTTGAAGCGCGTGACGTCGGCGCCCACGGCGCTGACGGTGCCGACGATTTCATGGCCCGGTACGCAAGGGTACAGCGTCTCGCCCCATTCACCGCGCGCGGTGTGCAGGTCCGAATGGCAGACGCCGCAGTAGCTGATGTCGATCGCGACATCGCGCGGGCCGGTTTCGCGGCGTTCGATCAGCAGCGGTTCGAGCGGACGGGCATTGGCGGAAACGCCATAAGCTTTGACTTGCATGGATGATCCTCGGGAGATGGCTGGGAAAGATGGCTCGGCAGTAAGCGTGTTGCACCTGCGAGATAGTACATGACCATTCCCATGATCAGGCCATCAAAATTGCACGCAGCGATGAGCGATACTCATCGCGAGCGGTGCCTGTCCCTTTTTGACGGCCTTGAATGGGCGCCCTGCCACCATGCCATGCGCGGCGTCATCCGCCTCTTAGCCGCGCGCCATTCCGATTGCGAAGATACACCGCGCGATCAGGCTGCCGAAGCGGCCCTCACCGGCAACTCATCGACTAGCCCGGTTATCACGACATGCCCGGCAGAAAGGCTGGGTGAGGCCCCGGGCCGTCCGAAATAGTACCCCTGAGCTTCGTCGCATCCCTGCTCCTTCAGTAATGCAACCTGATCGAGCGTCTCCACGCCTTCGGCCAGGACCGGGACGTTCAGGCTCTGCCCCAAAGCGAGGACGGCCTTGATGATCGCCCGCGCCTGACCGCTGGTCTGCGAGCGCAGCAGGAAAGATTTGTCGATCTTGATCTTGTCGAACGGGAAGGAATGGAGCGTGTCGAGCGAGGAATAGCCGGTGCCGAAATCATCCATTGCGATGCTGATGCCCAGCGCCTTGATCTGGCGCAGCAAGTGCAGCGCGCGCAGCTTGTCGCCGATGATCGCGGTTTCGGTGATCTCAAGTTCAAGCCGCCGGGGCGAAAGCCCGGTCTCGATCAGAATGCCGTGCACCACCTGGACCAGATCGCTCTGAGAGAGCTGGACGGCGGAAAGGTTCACGGCGATCTTCAGTTCGTTGGGCCATGCCATCGCCTCGATGCAGGCTTGGCGCAGGACCCATTCGCCGATGCGGAATATCTCGCCGGTTTCCTCGGCAATCGGGATGAAGTCGTCAGGCGCGATGAAGCCGCGCGTCGGGTGTTCCCAGCGCAGCAGCGCCTCGTACCCGGTCATCTCGCCGGTCGCCAGGCCATGCTGCGGCTGATATACTAGCGTCAGTTCATTGCGGTCGAGGGCATGACGAAGATCGTTGGCGATCTGGCGGCGAGCGCGCGCCGTTTCGTCCATTTCCGGCTCGTAGTAAGCAAGCCGCTCACCCACGTTCGCCTTGGCACGGTACATCGCGAGGTCAGCGTTGTTGAGCAGCTGTTCGCGCTGATCGCCGTCCTGCGGGAACACCGCCACGCCAATGCTGGCGCCCAGATAGAAGCTATTGTCCGCCGGTCCGAACGGGGTTGCGAAGCAGTTCTCCAGCCGGCCGAGGAACGCGGCCAGTTCGGCCTTGTCCTTGAAGCGCTTGGCGGCGGCGAACTCGTCTCCTCCGAGCCGGGCAACGACCTCGCCCTCCGTCAGCACATCAAGCAGGCGCTTCGAAAGGTGCTGCAGGGCAGCATCGCCGGCGCTGTGGCCGCGCGTGTCGTTGATTTCCTTGAAGCGGTCGAGGTCGATCATCACCGAGGTCAATTGATGGCCGAAGTGGCGGGCCTGCTCCAGTTCCGCGTCGATCCAGTGTGCGAAGCTGGAACGGTTGGGCAGCCCGGTAAGGCTGTCGTGCATCGCCATATGCGCGATCTTGGCATCGGAGCGGCGACGCTCGGTGATGTCTTCGAACGTCGTCACCCAGCCGCCGCCAGGCATGGCGCGGCTGACCATCGAGACGACCAGCGTATCGCCGAATTCCAGGATTTCCGGCGTGGAACCGGCATCGGCGGCGGGCCGCGCGAAAAGGCGGCGCATCTCTTCGATCGGACGCTGCGACCCGGCAGGGCAGGTCACTCCGTTCAGCGCGGTACGGGCGACCTGTTCGATCGTCATGCCGGGCAGGTGCACGTCGAGGTCGATCCTCCAGATCTGCGTGAAGCGGGCGTTGACCAGCAGCAGGCGCTTGTCCGCGCCGAACAGGCACAGGCCCTGATGCATGTTGCCCAGCGCCGCGTCGAGGTGCCCCGTCATTTCCTTCAGTCGGTCCGCGTCTTCCTTGAAGCGGTCCATGTCGCGGGTGATCTTGGCGAAGCCGATGTGCTCGCCGTTTTCGTCGGCAATCTTCTCGATCGTGACGTGGGCCCAGAAACGCGTCCCGTCACGGCGCATGCGCCAGCCCTCGCCGACGTACTTGCCGGTTCGCATGGCCATCGTCATCGCCCGCTTGGGCAGACCTTCGGCGCGGTCCTCGGGCGTGTAGAACTGTTCCAGCGGCATGCCGATGACTTCGCTTTCCGCGTAACCCTTGAGGCGCTGCGCGCCCGCATTCCAGTTGGCGACCTTGCCGTCGCGGTCCAGCATGTAGATGGCGCAGTCGGTGATGCCCTTTACCAGGATGGACATGTCCCGCTCGGTCGCATGAAGCGTAAGGCGCGCACGGCGGGCCATCGCCAACACTGCGATGCAGGTGGTGAGCAGGCAGAGCGATCCTGCCGTGATCATCATCGCCATGCTGTCACGGGAAAGCAGCACGCCGGTGCGCAGCTTCAGCGGGGCTGGCACCAGTTCGACCGCCGTCATGCCGATGAAGTGCAGCAGCACGACCGACAGCGTCAACAGCAGGCCTGCGGCGATGGCGCCCCGCATGGTGCGCCCGCGCACCGCAAGGGCCAGCGCCGGGTAAGTCGGCAGGACCACGCAGATAAGAGATGCCACGACGTATACGCTGCGCCATTGGATCTGCGCCGGAAGTTCCAGCGCCGACATGCCCAAGTAGTGCATTGCGGCGATGCCGCCGCCGCCGAGCAGGCTGGCCGCAGCAAGTCCCCGGACGTTGGGCCAGGCCATGGCGATGGCGAAGGACATCGTCGTCATCGCGATCGCCACGATCAACGACAGCGCTGTCGCGGGTATCTGGTATCCGGCGATGACGCCCGGGTCATAGCCGAGCATTGCCACGAAGTGAGTCGCCCAGATGCCGAAGCCGATCGCCAGACCGGCGCCCGCGATCCACCGTGCGGCAGCCTTGCCGGAAAGGTGGCGTGCATGGCGGATAAGCTGGACCGCGCTCATCGTGGAGATGACGCAGATCACGGCAGCGAGCAGGACAAACCACTCATTGTGCTGTTCGTGAATACACAGCAAAACGTCGAACATCGAATCTAGTGCCCCTAGGATTAACGGGGCAAAGTTAGCTGCGACTGGTTAACGCGGACCTAAGGCTCTTGAGCGATTGCGTTTTTTCGAAAAAACCGGCGCGAAGGAAGACCCCTGTTGTACCCGTTGAAAGGCCTTTACTCGGATTCCACCAGGCCGTGGACGCGGCGGAAAGCCGCCCTTGCCCCGTCGGCCAATCGCAGTTCCTCGTCTTCCGCCAGTGTCAGGGCGTCGAGCGCGCCGGTGAACGAGCGCCAGTGCTGGGCGCGACCATCAGGGTGCCCCGCCAGATGGCTGGCGCCGCGATTCTCGTCGAGGCCCAGCGCCCGCGCCATCTTGAACAGGAAGGCGGCGCCCAGATTCGATCCTTCGGCCACGTACAGCCAGCCCAGCGCAGTAGGCAGGTCCACCGATGCGCCGGCACCGAAAGGCACTTCGCCGCCCGACTCCGGCAGCGGCAGACCAAGGTCCTCGATATCCTGGCGGATCTGACCGAGACGGCGGCGCTCGGCGAGGTCGGGCAGCAGCGCGGCCAGTTGCTCGTTGGCATATAGCGCGTCGATATCGCGGTGGAACTGGTACTGCACACTCAGGAACCGGCCGCAATTCTCGACGCTGGCGAAAGGTTCGGCAGCCATGATGCGCTTGTCGAGCCGGTCGTGCGTGTCGTTAGTCGCCGCCTTCAGCCTCTTGGCGCGGCTGGCTTCGAGAGGCGCCTGAAGGGTGGTATTCATGGAAACTACTGTCCTTTAAGTGGATAAACGGGCGCGGGCACCGGATGCCCGCGCCGCGTACCGGTCGTTAGAACGACAGGATCATCGATGCCTTCCAGGTCCGTCCCGGCTGGCTGTAGTAAAGCTGCGGTACGGTCGAACTGTCGGGGATGTCGAGGGCGTTGTAGTACGTCTTGTCGAGCAGGTTGTACACGCCGCCCTGCAGACGCAGGCCGTCGAACAGGCCCGGCTTCACCCAGGCGGTGAAATCGACGATGCCGTAGCTGCCCGTCTTGTTGAGTGTAGAGGCGGGGTTTTCCACCTTGTTGCGCGCCGCCGCGACCGTGGCCGACAGGTCTGCCCCAAAGCGCTCCTGCTGATAGCCCACCCCGGCGATGCCGCGCAGCGGCGGAATGGAATTGAGGTAGGTGTCCTCGTCGGTATCCCTGCCGTGGGCGTAGGCGATGGAACCCCATACGCGCCAGTTGTCATCGAACGCCCACTGCGCACTGGCCTCGGCGCCGTAGATGCGCACATGGGCGCGGTTGACGTACTTGAACACGCCGAAGGGGTAGCTGCCGCTCAGCCCGGCTGCGGCGGCGGTGGTGGTGACCGTGTCGATGAAGTTGCGGTAGTAGTTGTCGTAGACGCTGACCTTGAAACCGCGCGCCGCGTCACCGAACTTCGCGCCCACTTCGTAGCCGTTGCTGGTCTCGGGTTTGAGGTCGGGGTTGCCGATGCTGACATAGCTGCCGGTGCCGCCATACGTCAGGTACAATTCGGTAGCGGAAGGCGCGCGGAATGCCCGCGACCACTGGCCGTAGAGGGTGAAGCCCGGCGTCAGGTCGAATTCGGCCAGAACCTTGGGCGATAATTTTGAGTCGCTGGAACGGGCGGGCAGACCTTCGTAGGCCGCGTTGAGCGTGTAGGTCGCCGTTTCCTGCGGGGTACGACGATACCAGTCGTAGCGCAGGCCCGGCGTTAGGTGGAGGGCGCCGAACGTCATGCGGTCCTGGATGTAGAGGCCAAGATCGGTGCTTTTCACGTCGGGCATGTCGGACTGGTTCACGTGCAGGAACGAACAGCTGAAGATCGCGGCCGTGCAGTTATCGACGCCGGCGGCGTACTGGCTGGTCTTGGTCCTGTAAACCTCGCCGCCCAGACTGATCGCATGGTCCACCGCGCCCGTGCTCGCGGCCGCGACGATAGAGCCGTTGAGGCCATACGATTCGTCCTGCAGGTCGCTGTCGCGGTCGTATTCGCCGATCGGAGATGTCAGGCGTGTCGCCTGCGTCCTCGTCCGCAGGTTCAGGCGCTGCCAGTAGCCGACCAGATGCGCCTCGCGAATGACGTCGTCCCCTTGCGACTGGTAATCATACGTCGCCGCCACGCGCTTGCGCTTGTTCTGTTCCAGCGTGGCGTAATCGGAATAAGTCGAGGTCACGCTGG